>LFWW01000022.1 GCA_001273385.1 miscellaneous Crenarchaeota group-6 archaeon AD8-1
TCTTGTCTTGCCTCCAAGTATTGCTTCAGGACAAGAGATGTTTCCTCATTAAAGAAGCTCAACCAAACTTTCTTAGTCTCTCCTAAATGAGATTTGGGTTTAATCATTCTTCTCTCAAAATTAATATCGCTAATGAATAAGTCCAAAACTTCCATGCGTCTCAAACCGCTAGAAGCATAAATTAGAAAAAGAGCTTTCATCTTTATTGAATCTAAAGCCGTATAAAATTTTTGCATCTCATTTCTGGAAGGAACAATTTTTGGCTTAAACACTTGTTTAGGAAATCTGAAAGTCTCCACAACTTCGGGCTTATTAAGGAAATCTCTGAAAAACACTTTTAGACTCTTGAGCAAGTTTGAATAAGCTGAATTTCCAACACCATTCAAATCTTTAAGATAACTTCGAACATCTTCTCTTGAAATCTCTGAAGGATTTTTTCCTATAATTTTAAGAAACTTTCGAATATACCAGACTTTCTCTTTTGCAGTTCTTTCAGCTCTCTTCAAATCTACAACCTGAAAATCAAAGAAATTATCCATTAAAGCTCCGATTTCTTGCCTGAGATTCTTTTCTGAAAGAAGCTCAACATGTGCTTGACGTGCAGAAGATCGCTGGTTCGAATCCGGCCCGGCCCATTATTATAGTCTTATTTTATAAAAAAAGCCGCTATAGAAAATTATAAATAATGAACCTTTACAAATAAGATTTCTATAATTTGGAGGCTTATTTTTGCTTGAACTATTAGCTAATCTTTCTGTTCTCATTTTCGTGATCACCAGTATGCTGCAAATGGGTTTTAGTCTAACAATAAATCAGATAATTGAGCCTTTAAAGAACTATAAGTTAGTGATTGGAGCTCTACTAGCAAATTTTGTGGTAGTACCACTTATCGGTTATCTTGTTATTTTGATTATTCCGCTTGAAACAGATCTTGTAATTGGTTTGGCATTGCTAGCAACTGCTGCTGGAGCTCCTTTTCTGCCTAAACTTGCACAGATCGCAAGGGGTGATCAAGCATTTTCAGTTGGACTGATGGTTCTCCTTATGGGCATTACTGTTATCTATGTACCAGTGGTTCTGCCTTTATTATTGGAGGGCGTAAGTATTAACCCATTAAGCATAGCTAGTTCCCTTGTCATACTGATGATAATACCTCTTACTATTGCTTTATTCACAAGATCACGTTACAAAAGTATAGCGGATTCTCTTCGTCCTTATATGGGTCAAGCTTCCTCAATTTTCTTAATTCTACTAACGATTCTGATGCTGGTTGTTAATTGGGAATATTTGATTGGAGTAATTGGAACTGGGGCAATAATAGCTCTGATAATATTTGCCCTTGGGAGTTTTGCTGTTGGTTACTTGTTTGCAGGCAAAGATAAAACTAAAAGAAGTGTTATGGGACTTGGAACTGCTCAAAGAAATATTTCAGCGGCCCTTATTGTTGCTACTCAAAACTTTTCAGCTCAACCTGATGTCTTAATTATGCTATTAACGGGGGCATTAGTAATTTTTATCGTTTTGTTTCCAATTGCAGGCGAATTAGGTCGTCGAGGAAAAAAAGAAACATCAACTTAAATGCAGAAACAAACTGTCTTAATTCTTTAAAAAAAATAAAATTATACTTCATTTTTGGATAATTTACACAAACCTAAGATTATATATTATCTATTCAGATTTATGCGTTAGGAAACAACTTTTTCACTTTATACTATTTATGTGCAATAAAATCACAAAAAGGAGTGCCACAATTAGCACAAACTGGACAATGTTTACTTCGACTATAGATGATTGGAGAATATTCTGAATTTTTGCATATTGGGCACATATATTTGGTTTTAACCATTAAAATCCCCCTAATATCAATAATTATTATAGTATTATTCACATAACTAAAATTTTCTCTATAATTACTTCAAAACTAAATTTTAATTATGTCTTAAATTTTATGCTTTTTTTAAACAAAATTCTTGAATCTGATTTTTTCTATTTTTATCGAATTATTCTTATAATTTCTTGTTTTTGAGTAATTAATTTTAAATATAAGATTGGGAATAATTGAATCAGTAATAGATAGATTTCTCAGAGAAGGTTATTATTAACTGTTTCAAAGGTTCTATTTTATTACCAATTGAAGATTAATGGAGGAGAGTTGGTTATGAATGGATTTTCAGGGATAGCCTTCAAAATGGAAGAAAGTATTAAGGCAAAACTTATAGAGATAGGTGCAACTTCAAAAACTAGGGCTGTAGCAATCCAAGATACAAATCTTGACACTCAAGAACTGAATTGGCTCGATTATATTGCTGGTGGCTTATTTGCTCAAGTCAAGAAAACAAATGACAGACGATATTATGTTTCGAGCTAAAGATATATTTATTTTTTAAAGCAATCTAATACAAATAATCTACATTTTATCAGAATTATTGATTGTAGTTAGCGTTCCTTTTTTTCCTAAAGATAGCTGTCTTTCTCCTCTAAAAGCTGATGCTTGAGCATTTTCAATTTGAACAATATCTCCTTTATTTACGCTATCGATTTGTTCATTCCAAAGACATAGTTTAATTGTTCCAGTTTTATCTCCAATTAAAACTTTTACAATATTGGCATTATTGCCATACCTAGTAACAACCCGTTTAGGTTCAGCAATTTCTAAAACCTTTGCTTTTAAATTAACTTTAGTCATTCCAGGACGTAAATCTTTTATGTTATTTGAAGGAGTTGTTTTGTTTTTCTTTGCTAAATATTTTCTAATGGAGGTTGTTTCCATGAAATTGCTTAACTGATTATTTCTATCCAATAGAAAGTTATTGGCAACAGGAAATTGAGCAATAACTTGTGAATCTTTTTTGACTAGAAAAATTGATTTATCTCTTAATTTTGTTCTGAGTTGAATGGTTAAATGATCACATTGAACTATTTTTTTATTTTCTGCTTTTCTAAGAGCATTTTGGAATTTATCAGGAGAAATATCATTTTTTATTGCTAAAAAAGCTAGATATTCTCCAATGGATCTTTTTTGTCTCATCAGAAACTCCTTTTTTAGATTTTTAGATACCCTTTGTTTCTTAACCATTCAACTTGATTTTTTCTATATCTCCAAAAAATGTCTCCACGTTTATCAGATTGAAAATCCCAAGGTGATACTAAAACAACATCTCCTTCTCGAACCCAAACTCTTCTCTTTAGTTTTCCTCGTATTCTGCATAATCGTTCTTTACCATCCTGACACTTAACCAAAATTCTTTCAGAGCCAAGCATTTTAATTGCAATGCCCAAAACATCGTTTTCACTAGGCATTATCATTCTCTCTAGATTTCCTTCTGATTTAACTTTTCTCTTACCCATGTTGACCGTCTTTTTATAACTTCATCAGCTTTTATTAGAACATTTTAAGGAAAACAAAGATTTAGTTTTTGATTCCTTTTGCTCTTCCTTTGAAAAATTCTAATTAATCTATGAAGGAGATAGCCCAATATATTAGTATAACTCCAAAAAATTCGTTTTTTAACTTAGAAATTCCAATTTTCAACAATATTTTGTTAAAAAATAAGAGTTAAGAATGTTTTATTGAAAAACCTGCTTATTTATTTCTTATTCTTTTTTTTTAAAAATAATTTTAACTTTTTTTATTTGATCATATAACGATATTTTAAGCTTGCCTAAACAATTAGACAATATCTAATTTTTCTCTTTTCTAAATTTTGAAAATTTATTTTTTTAATTCTGAAATTTTTCCTTCAAAACTTCGTAAATTCTCTTCACAAATACCTTTTTTCCATTTACAAATTCCGTTGACTATTTCACCAAGATAATATTCAAATTCTTCATTTGATATATTACTCGCACTTTCTACGCGATAAATAATCTCATCTTTATCTCGACTTGCAGTAATTGCCACTAGAATGTTATTATTATCCAAAATGTTTTTCTCCCAGAAGTTAATTTGTATGATTTTAAATTTAAATTATTCTAAATTATTAATTGGAGATATAGTGAAATTATCTGAATATTTAGTCTTTTATATTTCTTTTACCACAACAGATAAAAACTGGCTTTATATCCTTGAAATCACTAAGGTGAGGATTCTAATGCCCTCTGAAGTATTTGATGTTGATAAATTTGTAGAAATGAGTGCTAATGCAAAATATTGTCTGGTAAAAAGAAATAAAGAAAATATCAAACTAAAACTCAGAACGGCCTCTAGGTTATATACTTTGAAGGTTGATCTTATAAATTCTGACGAAATAATAAAAAAGTTGAAGTGTGAAATAAAGGAAATTTAGCGATATTTTTCAAAAAGATAATTGTAAATCTTAAAGAATTGGTAAATTTAAAAGTATAAGCATTTAAGGAGGCCTCTTTTTTGAGCGAAGAAAAAAATAAAAACCATCTTGAAATTAAAGCAGAACAAACTGGCAAGACAGTTGGTAATATTCACAATGAGGAATGGCAAAAAACCAAAGAAGTTGAAAGAGAATTAGCAAAAGATGAACAAGAAGAAAAAAAAGTTCAAATTGACAAGAAAAATACTGATGAAACAATAATTTATTGTTCTAGATGTGGTTCAAGAAATAGGTCAAACGCTAATTATTGCAGTAAGTGCGGTGCAAAAATTGTGATTTCTCAGAATAAAATGGAAGATTCAGCAAAGAAAATTGGGGAAAGTATTGGCAAAGTTGCAAAGAAAGGTTGGGTTGCTGTTTCAGCTGCTGGAAAGGGCTTTATGAATGGAATACAAGGAGAAGAAAGTAGAGAAAAACCAGCAAAAGAAGAAAATAAGTAGTAGACTTATTAATTTGAACTTCCACGAGTTGCAATCGGACTCTACAGAGGTTTAATTGACATTAAACTAATATTCTTGCGTTTGATATTCTCCTGATATTGGAGACATTTTGTTTTCTTTTGATGCGCTGCCTAACCAAGAAAAATTCTCTTATTTTTTGTATTTATATAAGCAAATAAAAAATTGGATATTAAATTGCTTTTCTGATAAAAAAAATTTAAGAGAATAAATTAGATTTATTCCTTTACCATCAGACTTGTATTATTCAAATTGACTATACTTTAGCATTATACCTAAATTGATTTATTTGTTGTTTTAGCGTTAAGATATTATAATATATAGTCATTAGAAAAGGAGAAAAATCCGCTCTTGAAAAAAAGGTGGATACACTAATGCCTTTCAATGAATTAATCCATTCTGCCAATGAAAGATTTCTTTTAATAAACATGCTAAATGAAGCCATAAAATCGGGTAAAAAATATATGCTTTTTAATCCTATTTTATAATTTTCAATATATTCATTTTTTTCACCAATAGCATCCAAATATGATGAAAACATAATGTCTGCCCCACAATCTGCGGAAAGCCAAAAGTGCCACCAAGCTCTGGCATTAATTTCCAAGATCTTCATTTTTCCGTCTCTTTCATCTTTTTTAAACTCCGCACTCATTAGTCCATTATAGCCAATTTCTTTCAAAAAATTATCGACTTTAATTTTTTGGGGTCCTATTTTTGTTAGAGGTATACTGACACAAAGAGTAGAATTACCAAATTCTGGAGGCCATATTCTTATCCTCTGTCGTGCAAAAAGAACTGTAGGATTATGCTCTTTATTATAATATCCTTCGAATTGAAAGGAGTTAGTTGGGGGTCCAGGAATAATCTCCTGAAACATAACTTCAATTTCATGTTTTATTGCCAATTGATAGTGTTGGATTAGTTGTTTTGGTGAATATGCAAAAAAACCTTTTCCTTGCCCAGTAAACGTCTTGCTAAATAACTGTGAATTTGATGGTCTAATGAATATTGGGTAAGTCAGATCTGCTCCAATTCGTTTAGTATCATCCAAATCTTCAGGGAAAAAGGTTGCTGGATAATCAATTTTATGATGATTTAATTCCTTGTAGAACTTTTTTTTGTTCACTAAGATATCTACAGGTTTTTTATTGCCAACTACAAAATGAAAATCGTCAACAAAATCTTCTTTTATTTGTGAGAGAAGAAGAGCATCTAAGTCAGAAGTAGGATATACTACAGCACGCTTACCCAAGTTTCTACTGATTGTATGTAGAACTTTTTTTAAGATTTTTTCGTTCTCTCTAAACTTAGGAGTTATGTAAGCCTTTTTACAGAATTTGCTGTATACAGCTTCATCTTTTTTATTCACAACGAGGTACACATCTATCCCAAGTTTTCCAAGTACTCGCGCTATTCCTAGGCCTGTCAAACCGCCGCCCAATACTATAACTGGACTTAGATTTTTACTCAATCTTTGATCTCCATATTCAAAATTAGGTTATTTTCTTGATCCTATATAAATTACTTTTTAAAATTTTCTACTCTTTTGTAGAACAAAATTACTGAATATTAGAGTTATCATTAAGGTCTAGGATATATTTCACAATAAATTCTTTTGAATGCACCAGATTTTATTTTTTGAAGTTAAACTTATACTTAACATACAACTCTAAGAGTCTGAAGAGGTTTTATTGTTTTGTGTAGTAGTGCTTTCTTTTAAGTTCTTTATATCTTCTTGAGTGTGGTTTAGAGTAATTACGTCTCCAAATCGTTTTACATAAGTTATTGGTATACAAACTATTAATGCTCCTAATTTTGGTTTTTTTAATCCCATTTCTTTTATAGCTTCTCTATTCAACTTTACATCTAAATCTGTTATTTTCCAAGTGTTAATGTCTGCGTGAACTCCATCGATTTCACCTAGGTTTTGGGCATCTAGTGTTATCACTTTTAATCCTATCATGTTTTTGGTTTTCATTTGTTTGTCAGCCTATGGCTATATTATGGTATGATATTTGAATTTTTAGTTTTCTTTTTTCTCAATTATTTTATGTTTTTATATTTTTTATTTTTTTTACGTACTTTTTTCCATGGATTTTCTTTTTTTATACATGTTCTGTTCTTGTTTAGTAATTTTGTATCTTTTCTTTTTTCTTGTAACTTTTTATAAACAAACAAGAAATGAATTTAGCTTGTGTGTGTGTTTTTTGGTGCGGTCGCCGGGATTTGAACCCGGGTCACCAGGTTGGCAACCTGGAGTACTAACCAAACTATACTACAACCGCCGCCTAAACGATAAACTACGTAATCTTCACAATATTCTCTTAAAAAGCATTACGTTTTTCAATTAATTTATTTAAAACATTTTTTAAAGATTTTTTATCCTTTATATAAAATAGATGACTAATACATTTACAGTCAGAGGATCCAAATCTTATTGTGGCTTTTCCTGTTTTACTAATTGATGTTGCTATATTACATTCCTCTGTTTTGAATGCTTTTTTGAAAAATATCTTTGATACATTCACTTTTTTATTTTTGAGAAGATAGTCAATATGCCAAAATAGTTTTTTCTCTTTCCTAAGATGTCTTTTGATACGTTGATGGAAATTAGATTGAGCAGAACCAACATATGCATAGATTCCTTTTTTAAAAACTAATTCACCTAAGGCTCCTACACTTATTACACACTGGTTTGCCACTTTAATGACAAGAACATATACATATCCCAAAGAGCCTATTTCTCCTTTTAAATCAAATGTTTTTCTTTGAAAAAATTTTTAATTTACATTATTGCGAATCAAGCATTTTTAACATTACATTAGCATCATTAGCAGGTGGTTTGCAACTTTTATCAGTGCAAATATACGCTACAGCTTTTCTAGAATCTTTACTATTTGCTAAGTCACGTATTATTACCTTTGAAATAACGTTTGGCAGATAATTAGAATTCAAAACATCTATCATTCTATTGAGATTATCCTCCCCAAATTTTCCCTCTAAAGTAACACAAGATGATGGACCAACTAAGAAATCAAGCCCACAAAGTAGAAAAGTCTGTGATATAGGTGAGGTTTTAATATCTTTGGCAAAATATTGCAAAATTTGGCTTGCTATATTTTCATATTCACTGTTTTCTGTTAGCATTCCAAAACGCAGTGAATTCAATAACGCAACTGAATTGCCTGATGGAATAGACCCATCATAAATATTCTTAAATCTAGGAACTTCATCATCAATTTTCTCTGAAAAATAAAACCCGCCATTTTTATCATCCCAAAATTTAATCTTACTGACTGAGAACAACTCTTCTATTCTATCCAAATACCTGTTTTTAAAGCAACCCTCATAAATTTCTAGAAAACCCCATATTAAGAACATATAATCATCTAAAAATCCGTTAACACCAACCTCATTATCTGAAAATCTATGATGTAATCCTCTATTCTTTTCTCTCATTTTCTCCCAGATAAACTCTCCAGCTTTTATAGCCACTTCTAGATATTCAGGTACATTTAATATTCTGCTTGCCTTTGCAAAGGCTGCAATCATTAATCCATTCCAATCAACTAAGATCTTCTTATCTTTAAATGGGGGAATTCTTTTTTTTCTATAATTGAAAAGTAGCTTTTGAATTCTCCCAATTCTCATAATTAAATCATTAGAGTTAATTTTAAATTCATTAGCCAATTCAATTAATGGTTTTTTTATATATAAAATATTTTCATTGCTTTGTTTTTGTCTCGCTTCAGGATAATTTCCGTACCTTTCAATGTTAAATGTTGCTATGGCAATATCTATTAATTCAGGTGGAAGGGCTTTTTCTATCTCATTTTTTTTCCATAAATAGAATTTACCTTCTGTATTCTCACTCTCTGCATCTTCTGCAGTGTAAAATCCTCCCTGCTCAGAAGTTAGCTCTCTTAAAACATATTCTAATATTTCTTTGGCAGTTATCTCAAATTTTCTTTCTTTAGTAATTTGATAAGCTTCAACATACGCCATAACTAGTAAGGCTTGATCATAGAGCATTTTCTCAAAATGAGGAACCAACCAATATTTATCAGTTGAATATCGATGAAAACCAAAACCAATCTGATCAAAAATTCCTCTCAGCCTTATTTCTCGCAATGTCTTTTTTACAATCATTAAAGCATCTTTATTTTTACTCCTCTTCCAATATCTCAGTAAAAACAACAAATTATGTGGAGCAGGAAACTTGGGGGCTTCACCAAATCCACCATTCTCTTTATCATAAAAAAGAAAAAGTTTATCAAAAGCATCATCTAAAACTTCACTTCCAAGTTCAATTATTGAATTGCCCTTTTCAAATCCTTGAACCTTAATTTTGAGGTTTTCTCCAAATTTTTCTAATTCAGCTTTTTGAGTCTCCCAGATTTTTTCTATTTGCGGAATGAGCTCCATTATTCCAATCATTCCAAATCTATTTTCTTTTGGAATATAACTGCTACTAAAGAACGGATTCTTGCTTGGAGTCATAATAATATTTAATGGCCAACCACAATTATGTCCCATTATTTGACATACTTTCATGTATACATTATTTAAATCAGGTCTTTCTTCTTTGTCAACTTTTATACACACAAGACTTTTGTTAAGTACTTCTGCAACATCCTTATTATCAAAACTTTCTCTATTCATAACATGACACCAATGGCAAGTTGAATATCCTATGGAAAGAAAGACTGGTTTGTTTTCTTTTTTAGCAACAAGAAACGCTTCTTTACCCCAAGGATACCAATTCACCGGATTATAAGCGTGTTGAAACAAGTAGGGACTCTTTTCATGAATTAATCTGTTAGGTTTCTTTTTCAGTGAAGAATTTTTTTGCATACATAATAGCATCAAGAAACTAATTGAAAAATCCTTTTCATTTATACCAGATTTATTGCAAAAACAACACGCAAAATCATATTTCAATTAAGAAATATTGATTTTTCATAATGTCGCTATTTTTATTAAGTTCAAGCAAAGAATTATGGACCATGAAGCCAAAAATTGGAATCATTGGTGGAACCGGTATATATGACCCTAATTTAATTAAAAATGCAAAAGAACTCAAAATTAACACACCTTATGGATTTCCTTCTGATGTGATTACTGTAGGTGAATTAGCAGGAAAAATGTTGGCTTTTTTGCCTAGACACGGAAAGAAACATACAATCAGGCCTACTGATGTTAATTCACGAGCAAATATTTTTGCATTGAAAAAAATAGGTGTTGAAAAAATTCTTGCACCGTCAGCAGTAGGATCATTAAAGGAAGAATACAAACCTGGAGATATAGTGTTTGTTGACCAATTTATTGATAGAACAACTAAACGTGAACAATCCTTTTACACAAAAGAAAAGGTCTGTCATATTTCAATAGCAGAACCAATGTGTCCCAATCTTAGAAAAAACCTAATTGATATAGCAAATAAATTGAATTTTAAATTTCATGAAAAGGGAACTTACGTTTGTATTGAAGGACCACGGTTTTCAACTAAAGCCGAATCCAGAATGTTCAGAAGCTGGAATGCAGATGTTATTGGAATGACTCTTGTTCCTGAGTGTGTTTTAGCTAGAGAAGCTGAGTTGTGCTATGCTTCAATATCTACTATAACAGATTATGATGTCTGGAAGGATAGACCTGTTAGTGCTAGTGAAGTAGCTTTAACCATGAGAGCAAATGCTGAAAAAGTAAAAAAAGTTATTATGATGGCAATAAAATATTTGCCTGAGGATTTTGATTGCCAATGCAGAAAAGCTTTGTGTGATGCATTTTTATAGGACGAATGTGGTTTGGATCAAAAGAACAAATGTAATTTAGATCTTAAATCGAGAATAAGAAGAATACCTGAGTTTAAGGGTGTTGTTTTCTGGGATATAACTCCATTATTAAAAGAGAGTCAATGTTTTAAGGACTGCATAAAACGTTTGGCTGATCATTACAGAGAAAAATCAATTGATGTTATAGTTTCAAACGAAGCTAGGGGCTTTATTGTAGGTGCTGCTCTAGCATATGAATTAGGAGTAGGTTTTATTCCTATTAGAAAGAAAGGAAAGCTTCCTTATACTTGCATAGATCTAACATACAAAAAAGAGTACGAATGTGATACAATCGAAATTCATGAAGATGCAATTGAAAAAAACCAAAAAGTTTTATTGATTGATGATTTGCTTGCTACCGGTGGCACAATAAAAGCAAATATTGATTTAGTTGAAAAATTAGGTGGAGAGGTTGTCGGAATTGGTTTTCTTATAGAACTAGATTATCTAGACGGACGAAAAAATATTGGCGATAAATATGATATCTTTTCTCTTATTCATTATAAAAACACTGATCTTTAAAATTCATTTTTAATATCTCTCTTAATTCTACCCAAAAATTAGTTTTATTCAATGTCTTCATTATCTGGATTGACTAATTACAATAAAAATAAAGGGGATAGATTCAATATTTTTAAAAGCTTTAATACAAAAATTAATGTTTTTTTCAAAAATAACCTTCAAGTTAAGGCTATTTAGAGCGTGAAAGCTTTTCTCCTATAAAGTATACATAATGGTAATATCGGTGCTGGATTAATGAATGAAAAAGAAACTAAAGACATGGAAAAGACTCTGAGAGAATTAAAAGAGAGATATGTTGATTTTGGGGATTCGATGAAAGAGACTGCAAGATCTGTGGGAGAGCAAAAAAAACTTTGGCGTAAAGGAAATAAATCAAAATTGATAAAACTTGGCTTAACTCTTGTATGTTTTCCAGAACCCACACCAGTAAGTGAAAGTATAGGTGCATGCTTTATTGCTGCAGGTTTAGTTCAAAAAGGAATTAAGAAAAGGTCTATCTATCTTGAAGATATCAAAAAAAATCTTAAAGCTACACTAAAAGATGTATTAGATGCCCAAAATTCTATATAACTAATATATCAAAAAAATCATTTTTTCCAATTTTTGCTCAAACTAATTCTAGCTATTCATTCTATTCTCTATTCTTGCAACATAGTTAAATAACAAGAGAATAGAAAAGTTCTTGTGGGAATAAAGCTTGGAGTGCACTGGTTCAGCTGAATTATACCTAGATCAATTAATAAAAAGACTGATAATAAATTTATTAGATATCCATCTTTTACGCATACTACAAAAAAAACCATTATGGGGATATAAAATAAAAAAATTTATTGAAACTACTTATGGAATAAAAATTAGACACAGTATTCTTTATCCAACTCTGAATGAATTAGAGAAAAACGGATTTCTTGATAGTCAAAAAAAAACTAAAAGCGGTAGAGTCAGAAAAGTCTATAAAATCACTGAAAAAGGAAAAAAGTATATTGAAAGCTATTATTATATTTTAAACGATCAAATACATAACAAAGACTTAATTTAGTTTGATTACTCTAACTTTTATAGGATAACTTGGGAAAAAAATTTTCTAAATTAGCTTATTAATTTATTCTCTTTGCTGGAAAGCAAAGAATTTTTTATTCTAAAATAATTCTAGCATCTACAACCTTTAATCCTCTTTCATATACAATAACAGGGTTTAGATCTAATTCTTTGATTATAGGATTTTCCATCATCAGATTGGAGGTATTTATGATTAACGATACTATTGATTCAATGTCTGAAGGAGGATTATTTCTATATCCTTTTAATAACGGATAAGCTTTGATTTCAGTTATCATTTCTTCTGCCTCCTGCTTTGTTACCGGCGCAACTCTAAAAGTCACATCCTTTAGAATCTCAACAAAAATACCGCCCAAACCAAACATTAGTGTCTGTCCAAATTGAGGATCCTTTAATCCTCCGACAATAACTTCTGTTGAAGGATTAACCATCTCTTGAACTAAGACCCCTAAAATTTTTGCGTTTTTATCATATTTTTTCACATTATTTATAATTCTGTGAAAAGCATTTTCAACTTCTTTTTCGGTCTTTAAGTTAAGCATTACTCCTCCAGAATCTGATTTATGACTGATATCTGGGGAAACGATTTTTAAAACCACAGGAAAACCAATTTTTTGTGAAATTGCGAGACTTTCTTCACAAGTTCTAGCTAGTTTAAATTTAGTTACAGGGATGCCATATTCCGAACAAATGATTTTCGCTTCATTTTCCAATAAAGTTTTTCTCGATTCAGAATAAGCAGTTGATATGATCTCTGAAGTTTTATTCAACATACCAATTCCACTTCTAATATCAACACATTAACTTCAAACTAAAAATGATTTTTATGAAAATTTTTTGCTAATAAAGCTTTTATTGTACTCTTTGAAGAGCTTTTAATCGTTTAATTATATTAGGATGAGTCGAAAAAACTTCAGCTAATTTTTCTGCAAATGTAGGTTTTCTTGATAAAATTTCTTGAACTAATCTCTGTTCATCTCTAGCTTTATTATAGCTTATTAACTCTATAGAATCGGTTTTTGCTCGATCAGGGTCAAAAATAAATAGAGCTCTAAAAGAGCTATTGTTATTATTTGCTTTTTTATCTGCTCGAATTCTACTCCCAATCTGCACTATTTTAGCTAATCCACTAGATAATTTATTCGCACCATCATCAACAACAGAAACACTATGATTATCAGCATAATATTCTCGCAATCTACTTAGATACAAAATAAATAGGTTTAATATCCAAGAAAAAACCATAAAGGCAATTCCAATTATCGCATTATTACCTCCATCGTCTCTTCGACCTCGATACATAGATGAGAACATTAAAGAAAAACCTATATAGTAAAAAAGTGCTGGCAAAAATGATGCCGCCATCATTACTTGTACATCTCTATGCTTTATGTGTCCTAATTCATGCCCAATAACCGCTTCGATCTCTTCCTCTTTTAAAGAATCCAGCAAACCTGAAGTTATTGCCACATGGTTTCCAGATAAAGGAGACCCATAAGCAAAAGCATTTGGTAATTTTATTTGAGATAACATCAATTTCGGTTTTTTTATTTGACTTTTTTCACTCAATATTTCCAAGGTTTCATATAATTTTTCATTATCTTTAATCTTCAGCTCTTTAGTTTTGTATATGGCTCCTATTATGTAAGGTGAGATAAGCCACTGAAGTATATTAAACCCAACAACAAAAATCCCCAAAGTCAATAAATCAAATACGCCTGCTAAACTCATTGCAATAGCAAAAACTAAAGTTGAAAAACCAAAAATTATTGCTAATGTACCAACCATAGAAATTCTTAATTTCCAAATATTCATTATCCTACCGTAATTTCACTAATTTTAGCTTCTTATATCCTTTATGCGCCACATTTCCTTTTTTATTAAAACTCTACTATTTTTTCAATCAAACTTGAAGAAAATTAATTCGAGCCGCTTAAATATTAACTAATCCTTTTGTTTAATATTCCAAGATGGAGATATGTAATCCTTGAATGAGAGAAAAGAATGGAAAAAAATATACTTTTTACTAAAACTAGCGGAGCTAGGCGCTCATAGGGGAACAAGAAAAGTATCAACTGAATATTTAGCAGAAAAAATAAGCTTTTCTCAGCAAACAGCATCTAGACATTTAATAGAACTTGAACGTTCTAAATTAATTACCAGACAAATAACTCCTGACGGCAGTTTAATAAAAATCACGCCAAAAGGATTAGAATATCTCACAAAATTATATTCTAGCCTACAAAGAATAATTGCTTTTACTCATCCATCAGTACTTGCTCTTGAAGGAACTGTTTTTACAGGTTTAGGAGAGGGAGCATATTATATTTCAAAAAAATTTTATAAAGAACAATTTAAGAAAAAACTTGGATTTGATCCTTATCCAGGCACGTTAAATCTTAAGCTTTCAGATGGATTTGATCTTGAAACTAGGAAAGAATTAGATGCATATCCCGCGATTGAAATCAAAGGATTTATTGATGAGAACCGAACCTATGGTTTGGTTAAATGCTATAAAGTAAAAATTAATAACAAGATTAGTGGTGCATTAATCTTTGCTCTCCGAGGTCACTATGATTTCTCAGTTTTAGAAATTATAGCTCCGGTGAGTTTGAGAAAAAAACTTCATTTAAATGAAGGTCAAAAAGTTAAGATTGAAGTTTTTCTTCCGCAGGATGAACCTTAGCCCATTAGGGATAAGAATTCATATTATTCTTATTTTTTGAATGTACAATAGCAATAATATATCCAATAGTTAATCCTATAAATAATCCGCCAATATGTGCAAAGTTGTTGACATTAGCTCCTGAACTTAAAAAAAGCCAAAACAAAGCATAAATCAATGCTCCTAAAATAGATTGGCTGATTGTTTTTCTAGCGTAGATTGTAGTGGCACCAAATATGGCAAATACTGCCCCTGAAGCTCCTAAAGAGGGAATATTCAATGGAAGTAAAAATAATGACAATAGATTACCTGTTAAACCTCCAAGAAAATAGATAAAAAAATATTCTGAAACCGAGAAAAATTCTTCAGCTCTTAAACCAAATATAAACAAAAAAAGCATATTTCCAAAAAGATGAGCAATATTGGCGTGAGCAAACATGGAAGTCAATATCTGATAATAATATCCGTAATGAATAACCAAACCACCAACTTGGCCAAACTTGTAAATCATATCCATGGATGTGTTTAAGAAATTCCCGCCAATCAAAGAAGTATAACTGTAAAATCCTATATTTATTGCAATAAGAATAAAAGTTGGCATGAACTTTTTGCTATTTGACATAGTTTTTTGATCTTTAAAATGTTTCAATTATTTTTCTTAATATCATTGATGAACTATCTAAATCGTCTTTACCTAATTTTCCGATTCTAACAATTTTTATTTTAATACCTTTATTTTTTACATACTCTTGAACCTTTTTTTCCATAGTTCTTTGATCATAACCTAATGCGATCACACTGGGTTTTATTTTATTAATTATTTCCAAGATATCCAGTTTTTCATACCCAAGCAAAGCTTTATCGACTACTTTTAATGCATTTATTAATTCACATCGTTGCTTTTCTGGTATTATTGGTTTTCTTCCTTTAGTTTTTTCCACAGTTCGATCCCGAGCTACAACTACAAAAAGCTTTGCTCCTTTACCTCCTTCTTTTTTAGCTGCTTCCAAGAATTTTATATGTCCTAAGTGTAGTAAATCAAAAACTCCTGACGCAAGCACTACTTTTCTGTCGGTTCTTTTGTTATCCAATCGAAATTCACAACATCCAACAATTTTAAAGCATCTAATACTCCTTCACAATATGCTATAGAAGTTAAACTTGTTTTAAACTCCCCTTGGTTTTTGTAGTATTTTGAATCTTCAAGATAATCTTTTGCATATTTTATGACATTATCTATTTTTTCATTAGTTATTATTGTTCCACTTTTTACTTGAATTTTATTAAAAACTTTTTCTGCCGAGTTTATATATTTAGATACCAAACTTTCTATATTCATTTTTTAACCTCCATAATTTCTCGAGGCGCTTTTGCAAAAGAGATAAGGGCTTCAGTTTCCATAAAATGGAGCTCTCCAGGAAAAATCAAGCTCTGTGGGGGTCCTCCAAAATTCGTTTTTATTAAATCACTTAAATAATCCGCTTTTATGAATTGAGAAATACTTCCTATTCTAGCTGCACCAACCACTAGAGTATCAAAATTAACTAACTTTTGTTTTCTTTTAGTTTCAATATCTAAAAGTATTTTCAACGCATCATTTATGCTTAGAAATTGCTTTTTTTTTGCATTTATGTCAAGTAAACATAAGGTGTGTAATCCATTTATTTTGTTTTGAGCAATTACATCATATGGTGTTTCTGAAAAATTTTTGTGTAAACCTGTTGCTCCAATTATTGCTGAAATTACAGATGTACCATGGATAACAGATGTTTTTATTTTTCGTTTTTTTGCCTCTAAACGTAAACTTATGTGGGTTGTTGCAATTAATGGATCACCTGGAACAAGAAATATAGTTTTGCCCCTTTCTGCAGCCTTGAGTATAATTTCTCCCTTTTCCTCTTCAAGTTCATATCTAGATAGTATGTAAGGATTTTTTCCTGAAATCTTTCTTAAATTATCGATTGAAAAATTTGGCATAAGATTTGTGTATAGTTCAATAAACACGTTTTTTGCACTCTTAATTTCTTCTAACCCTCTAATACTGACTCCTTTTTCGTCATTGAGTCCTAAACCTACAAATATAATTTCTTTCATTTTTTCCATCTACAACTTTCTGTAAGAGCTTACTTTTTCTTAAGCTTGGCTTCTGCAAAAGATCTTTGCTCATCTTCTATATTTAATATTTACATAAAATTGAAATGAGTTATATTTTTAATAAATGGGTTTATTGCTCATGGAATTTATTTTTCTTAAATTTTTTGAAATAATATTTATTATATCCGGAATCTTATTATATACGATAATCTTTATTTTTAATGAAAAGATTTGCTCCAAAATCAACTGGATTTCAAAATTCAAAAATTCAAATGCCTTCACTGCAAATCAAAATCTGAAAGCAAGTGGTATTACTTGGCAAAAGGAGGAATAACTCAAAAAGGTTTCAATTATTATGAAGGTTTTGTACCTGATCTGTATTTAAGCCTCTGTTTAGAATGCTATAACTACACTCTTTGGCTAAATGAAAAAATAATTTATCCCAATTATTCTGAGGCTCCTTTACCCAAAGATGATATGCCTTTAGAAATAAAAGAAATCTTTTTAGAAGCAAGGGAGATTATAAATCAATCTCCTAAAGCTGCTTCAGCTTTATTAAGAATAAGCCTTAAAAAATTCATAAAACACTTAGGAGAAAAAAATAGAAACTTAGAGTTGGCATTATTAAACTTAATTAACAAAGGCCTTCCAGAAAAATTCTATAAAGCTTTTCTTGAAGTAAGAGCTATAGGAAAAAACTCGGTTAAACCCGGCGTAATAAATAACAGAGATGACATCGATACTGCACTTGCCTTATTTAATTTATTAAATATGCTTGTGGTATCAACAATATCTAAACAAAAAAAAGTAAATAATTTATTCAAAAAACCTTCCAAATCCAAAAAAATAAGAAAAAGAAAAAAAATCCGGAAGAAGAAAACAAAAAAACCAAACTCTATAGATGTGATTCCAAAACCAACAATTCTGTATCGGTGATTTGATACAATATTTATTATTTTTTGACAAATATCTTAAAGTATTATTTATTAAAGAATTCCCAAGCGATATTGAATCGCCAAGGATCCCCCTTTTCTGTCAATTGAATATTTCCATTTTGCACTTCAATTAACCCTTCTTTAGATAATTTCTCTAAAGTTCTGGGAAACATCTGTTCTGGAAATTTGCCAAATTCTCTCTTAAATGATGTTCTATTTACTGGAACACGGATATAGATAAGCATCATCGCTTTTCTCATCTCATCTTCTTTAGAAAGATTTGTGAGTCTGGCGATAGGGAAAATATCATTCTCTGCTGCAAGGATATACTTTTGAATATCTTCTTCATCTGAGTACAGGAATCGATTTATGTGTCCCATGAAAAAACCTGCTCCAGTACCAATAACCTCAGATGCAGGTTTCCTGAAATCCTCTCTAATTCTTGAAAATCTATTATGACATGTTGGGTGGTAACCATTATTCTTAAAAATTTTATAAGCTTCAAGATACATTTTTAATTCAATTTCCTGATTATTTATTGGAGGAATTTCTCCAGTTGAGATTTTTTTTGCTAAGGTCGTGTCGGGATATAAATCTAAAGGATAACAATCTACACTTTCAACTTCTAATTCAATTGCCTGTTTAATATCATCAAGCCATTGATCCAAAGTTTGACCAGGCAAATTATATAGTAAATCTATGCTTATCTGGAGTCCATTTTTTTTTGCAAGTCTAAGTTTTTCTTTTGCATCTCTACCGCTGTCTCTGATCAATAAATTCTTTCTAATAGAATCATTGAAGGTTTGAATTCCGATATCTAATTGACTAATATTATTTGAAGATAGGGTCTTGATTTTTTCTAAGGATAGATTTGTTGTACATGCAGTAAATTTTGTAATATGATCTGAATTGAGATTAAAATTAGCTCTACAAAACTCTAATAAATCAACTATTTCCTCATTGGAGATAACTGAAGGACTGCCTCCTCCGATATATAATTCATTAAAAATACTTGAACGAACGTAATTTGTTTTTGAATAAGAATTTAATACTTTTTTTAATGCGAGAATATAAGGTATTACATAATCCTTTTCACAATTTATAGTGAAATAACAAAAAGAACATTTCCCTTCACAAAAAGGAAGCCATGGCTGTAATTCCTTGCTTTGGTTATCATTGTTTTCTGTGTTTAGAAGTTCAATAAAATTAAGAATTTTTTCAGGAGTAGGTAGTCCTCTATCTTTATAGGTCATCGGAGGCCAGTGCTCAATGTGGTTATAAGGCCAACCATTGTGCTTACTGTAGTACACCTTGATAAACACCCTTCGGATAGAAGGCTCATTTTTACTTATTAAAGGTAACTGCATAAGTTATTTGTTAAATGAATGCCTTCTCTTTTTATAATCTGATTTGTTTATAATCGATTTTTAATTTTTTATAAACTTGAGATAATTATGGGGCTGCCCGGATTTGAACCGGGGTCTATAACGCCCGAGGCTACAAGCCTAGACCAAACTAGCCGACAGCCCCTTTAATATTAGGAGGATTTTGTCTCGGGTATTTTGAAAAATCTCTTCTTTAAATCTTATTTTGCTGTATTATTTTTTTTAGGAGATTTGAGATTATATGTTATTTCCTTTATTCTTCGAAATTTCCGTATAGAATTTTTTTAACTTTTTTAGTAATTAATGGTCCTAGTCCGTGAACATTTTTTGGCCAATTATCAACATTTACCAAAGCGTTTAATGGTGTTTTGTAAGTTTTAAGAATTACTCTAGCTTTTTCTTCTCCAATATTAGGTAAACTAGAAAGTAAGAATAATTGTGCATGTGATAGTGTATCATTTTTCTTAAACGAATGAATTGCTGGTTTTCTTTTTTCAAGAATTTGTTCTTGTTTTGCAGCTACACATAGAAAATCTATGGTTTCTTTGTAAGATTTTGTATTTATGATAGCAATTCCGTTTTTTGCTAGATTAAACATTGCTCCCCAAATTGCAGCTGGTTTAATATTACTAAATTTATAAATGATTGGCAAATAACCCTCTAGAACAATCATAGCTTTTGAGTACATGTCTTTGAGATTAAATAACTGATCAAAAAGATATCTTCTTGTTAGAGTATATACAAAGTCAGTGACAGTTTTTCTTTCTACAGCACATTGATCTGAAAGAATATAATCTCCTTTTTTTAATGGAGCTGATTTTACATTGATACCTTTTTCTATCAGGCCTTTAACGATTTTAGGCGCAGTTTTGGCTTCGCGACTATCAATTATAATAATAAGTTTTTCTCCATTTCTCTTTTTATCGATATATGGAACAAGAGTTTCTATTTCTGACATTTATTCTACCTTAATCTTTTAGTTGGTTTTCTTATTTATCTTGCTTTTAATCTTTTAGAATTTTTTTTGTCTTATTAATCTTGATTAAGAATTTTATATGTCTTTATAAATTGGCTTAAAATTATTTTTATAAATTGGTATTTAATCTAGAGATTGTGCAAGATTTATTTTTAGTAAAATAATTGTGAACTGAAAAAAATAAAATAGAAAATATAGAAAAAAATAAAGAGATTATTATGGTCCTTTTTTCGTTATTTCTCTGATTACTCCTGCTGCTACAGTAGTTCCCATATCTCTAACAGCGAAACGCCCTAGTTCTGGAAATTCTTGATATGCTTCAACAGCAATTGGTCGCAAGGGTTCTAATTTTATCCATGCTGCATCTCCTGTTTTTAGAAAGCTTGGATTTTCTTCAACTACTTGTCCTGTTCTAGGATCTATTTTCTTTATTAATTGTGTGAATCTGCAGGCGATTTGACCAGTGTGATAGTGTAGAACTGGTGTATATCCAACGGCTATTGCTGTAGGGTGGTGGATTACGATTATTTGACCTATAAATTCTTTGGCTACTGTTGGTGGATTATCTACAGGACCTGCAACATCTCCTCTATGAATTTCATTTTTTGCTATACCTCTCAGGCTCATTCCTATATTATCACCTGGTTCAGCCATAGGAATTTGTGTGTGGTGCATTTCGATTGATTTAACTTCTGATTTTTTATCTGATGGCATGAAAACTATATTCATTCCAGGTTTTAGAATACCTGTTTCAACTCTTCCTACTGGAACTGTTCCAATGCCAGTGATGGTATAAACGTCTTGAACTGGGATACGTAGGGGTTTGTTAGTAGGTTTGGAAGGTATCTCTAATTGATCTAAAGCCTCTAATAGTGTTGGTCCTTTATACCATCCCATATTTTCGCTTTTATTAACTAAGTTGTCACCTGTCCATCCTGATGTGGGTATAAAATTTATTTTATCAACTTTATAACCTACAATTTTTAACATACGACTGACTTCATCTTTGATTTCTTTGTATCGCTCTTCGCTCCAAGATACTGTGACATCATCCATTTTGTTTACAGCTACAACTACTTGGCGAACTCCTAATGTGAAAGCTAAGAATGCATGTTCACGGGTCTGTCCACCGGGACCAATTCCAGCTTCAAATTCACCTTTCTTAGCTGAAACAAATAATACTGCTGCGTCTGCTTGACTTGCACCTGTAATCATATTTTTAACGAAGTCTCTATGTCCAGGTGCATCGATTATTGTAAAGTCGAATTTTTTTGTACTGAATTTGAGGAATCGAAGATCTATGGTTACACCTCTTTCCCTTTCCTCTTTTAAATTATCAAGTACCCAAGCGTATTTGAAGGAGCCTTTTCCCAATTTAGCTGCTTCATCTTCAAAAGATTTTATTGTTCTTTGATCAATTGATCCTGATGCGTATAACAAATGTCCTGTCGTTGTAGATTTTCCATGATCCACATGCCCCATAATTACGAGATTCAGATGGGGTTTAGCACTTTTACTCATACTTTTTCCTTTCCTTTTCTTTGAATATTAGTGAATTCGTTATCAAGACTGTCTTTACAATTATTTTAACTTTATCATCTTTATTTCGAGTTTTAGTCACTCTATAGAAGCTTTTTTATTCTTTATTTACAGAATCTCCATTTATCAGGTTTGCCTTGGATTTTAAAATACATTAGCATTTTTAATTTAAACATTCTAAAAGATTATTGAATAGAATTCATAAACCTACTAATTTTAAAATATTGATTTTTTGTATCATTTAGAAATCATATTAAGGTTGTTTTAGAGCATATAAGTTGTTGAAATATTATGCCTGCAAATCTTCCACCTGAAGCTAAAGATAAATGGGCTTTAGTTGAAAGTGCCCGAAATCCTCGGGAAAAAATTATTCGAATGCAAGAATTTCTTAGTGTTGTTCCTAAACACAAAGGAACTATGAAGCTATGTGGAAGAATTAAGAAAAAAATAGCTCTTTTAAGGAAAGAAGTTGAGGAACAAAAGCAAAAACGTACAGGAAGAAGTGGTCCTAAATTATTTATAGAAAAGGAAGGGGCTGCTCAAGTTGCTCTTTTAGGTTTAACTAATGTAGGGAAAAGTTGTTTTTTATCTGTTGTCACAAATGCTAATGTAACAATATCCCCAGTTGCTTATACAACCATAAAACCAGAACCTGGTATTCTAAATTTTGAAGATATGCAATTTCAAATTGTTGAAGCTCCTGCAATTATGCAAGGTTCTTCTGAAGGTCGTGCTTGGGGTCTTCAATCTATTGGTATAGCTCGTAATGCGGACGGGATAATTCTAATGGTAGATCTTTCATATGATCCTATTTCTCAGTTAAAAATCATACTATCAGAATTGGAAAAAGCCAGAGTTCTAATTAATAAACCAAAAGGTAAAGTTGATATTGACAGGAGATATTTAGGTGCTGGCTTGCGTGTGATTCTTTTAGGTAAAATAATAGATGGAAACATCCAAGCTGTTAAATCGTTATTAAGAAGTTACCGTATTGGCGATGCTCTAGTGAGAATCTCTGGAGAAGTAACTTTGGATGATGTTGAAGATTCAATTTTTGAAAGTACAGTATATAAACCAGCTGTTATAATAGCAAATAAGTTAGATTCAAAAGAAGCTAAAAATAATTTAAAACATCTTAAAAGCTATCTTAATGAAGGCATACCAATAGTTCCGATATCCTGTGAGAACAAATTGGGTTTGAAAAATGTTGGAAAAGTTCTTTTTGATACTTTAGATCTGATTCGCATTTATACAAAAGAACCTGGAAATAGGCAATATTCGTCTCGTCCTTTCACTCTTCAAAGAGGCAAAACAGTTGCTGATCTTGCTAAAAATATTCATACAGATTTCAAGCGAAATTTTGCATTTGCTAAAGTTTGGTCAAAACGGTTAAAATTTAGTCCTCAGAAAGTGGGGCTTAATTTTGAATTAGATGATGGAGATGTTGTTGAAATTCACGTGAATTAGTTTTATCGTGAAGATTGGGCTATTCGTTCAATTTCGTTTCTTTTTGATATTCCATAGCTTTTTATGTCTTTTTTATATGCAAGAATAAGTTCATCTGCTAGAGTTTCCTGAATAGTGCGAGGATTATTTGATGAAGTTTTTCTAGCTCCTTCTGTAATGAACCTTAATGCTAAGTCCAGCCTTCTTTGAGGGGCTAGATCAACACTCTGATGATATACTACTCCTCCGTATCCGATTCTGGTTGTATCTTCTGCAGGGGCAGAATTTTCTATAGCTTCAACAACAACTTCAATAGGATTCCTTCCTGTACGTAGATTAATAATTTCTAGTGCTTGCCTAACCATGTTTGTGGCTTTTGCTTTTTTTCCTGCATTTTTTCCAGGACGCATAAATCCATTAATTAGTCTTTCAATAATGTTCACTTTTGATTTTCGAAATCGTTTATGCTCATGGCGACCCATACTATGAGGCAAAACCATAGGTGTTAGGTTTAGATATCGTTTTAAGCCTCTATCCTTTGTTTCAACACCATTAAAACTCCATTTTTGAAAAAGTAAAATTTCTTGTTTGTTTGTCATATTTTTTACCTTGCTGGTTTTTGTTTACGTCCATAAACAAGTTCTTTGAGGCTAGTTCCATTAACCTTAATAACTTTCCAACGTACACCGGGAATATCTCCCATTGCTCCACCTCGAGGTCCACCAATACCTGCTACTACTACTTCATCATGCTCATCTATAATGTTTAAAGCTCCATCTCCAGGTAGAAATGCGGTTACTAACCGACCATTTTTGATTAATTGAGTTCTTACACACTTACGTATAGCGCTGTTTGGTTGTTTTGATTCAATACCTACCTTCTCCAAGACAATTCCTCTACTCATAGGAGCTCCTTGCAAAGGATCCGTCCAAACGAAGCATACGACGATTGTAGTATCTATCTGACCAACGAAAATTCTTCCTTTTCTTTTTTAGTTGTCTTGCGGCAAATTCGCCATTAGGAGATTTTGAACCCATTCTATTATTTCCTCTCGCACAGAAACATCACAACACTACTATTTAAATAAAACGAACAAAACTACTGGGTTCTAATTGTACCCGTTTTATTTTTTAATGATAATCGTTAATTTCATTATTTATAAATAATTGATTGCCCGTACAGATAGTTTTGTCTTTATATATAAGAGGTAATATTTTTGAAAAGAGTATCAAAGATAAAGGAAATTAAGCTATGAAAACTTGGCGTTTGATTCCTCTTAGTACTAATGATGCTTTTATGAATATGGCAATTGATGAAGCAATTTTAATATCTAAGATAAAGAATTTTATTCCAAATACTATTAGATTTTATCAATGGAATCCCAGTGCAGTAAGTATTGGAAGAAACCAAAACATAAATGAGCAAATTTATCCCCAAGCCCTCAAAGAATATCAAATAGATGTTGTTCGAAGAACTAGTGGTGGGGGAGCCGTATATCATGATCAAAATGGGGAAGTAACTTATAGTTTAACTGCAACAATAAGTGATCTTGGTTCAGATTATACCTCAGTTTATCAGAAGGTCTACTCTGCAATTATTGATTCTCTTAGACTATTGGGAATACCTGCAGATTTCGTAAAAGGAGATATTAAAAATTGTCCAAATTTAGCGGTTAATGGTAAAAAAATATCAGGGAGTGCTCAAACAGTGAAACGCAAAATTATACAACAACATGGTACAATACTATTAAGTGTAGATCTACAAAGAATGTTTAAGTTATTACGTCTTAAAGGGTTGGATTGTGATTTAGCTACTGAAATAGGCAAAAGAAAAATAACTAGCATAGAAAATGAGGTAAAGCACTTAATTTCTGCTACTACTGTGGCTAATGCTTTAGAACAAGGATTTAATGCAAAATTAAAAATTAAACTGAAACCAGATAAATTAATTTCGAGCGAAGAAACTTTGGCAAAAAGATTGTATAAACAGAAATATTTAACGAATGAATGGAATCAGAAAGGACAATTTAGCTCTTTTTTAAATACCATCTGATCCCGTGAGGAGTATCCTCGAGAATAATTCCCATATTTTTTAGTTTTTTCCGAATTTTATCTGATTTACTCCAATTCTTGTTTTTACGCGCTTCTTCTCTTTCTTTTATTAAAATTTCGGCTTCTTTCGGTAAAGAGCATTTATCCAAATCTCCAATAATCCCTAAAACACTGTCAAATCCTTTCATGACATCTATTATTTTTTCAGCATCTTCTCTACGAATTAGGTTTTCGTCCAACAAATTGTTAATCTCTCTAATAAAATCAAATAAAACAGCTAACATAACACTTACATTCAAATCGTCGTTTAAAGCATCACAAAAATCTTTTTTTACTATCTCTATTTTTTTCTCTATTTCTTTATTACAGGATTGTCCATCTGTTTCTTGTAATCGCCTTAAAAAGTTCCTTAAACGTTCAATAGCTCGACTAGCACTTTCTAATCCCTCAAAAGTAAAATTTAACTGAGCTCTATAATGAGTGGACAATAATAATAATCGAATTGCTTTTGGGTCAATGTCTTTTTTGATAAGATCACGCAAAGTGTAATAATTTCCCATTTTCTTTGACATCTTGCAACCTTCAACTAGCAAATGTTCGTTATGAAGCCAATAATTCACAAATTTCTGACCTGTTGCTGCCTCACTTTGAGCGATTTCGTTTTCATGATGAGGAAAAATATTGTCTACCCCTCCACAGTGAATATCAAATGTTTTACCTAGATATTTCATAGACATTGCAGAACATTCAATATGCCAACCGGGTCTTCCTTTGCCTAGCTTGGTTTCCCAAAATACTTCACCATCCTTTGCAACCCAAGCTTTCCAAAGAACAAAATCTTGTACTTGATCTTTTTCATATTCATCTGCTTTGATTCGTTTTCCTAATTTCAGTTTATCAATCTTTATTTTTGACAATTTACCATATTTATCAAATTTCCTGATTGAAAAATAAAAAGATTTTTCCTTGCTTTTATATGCAAATCCTTTAGATAATAGACTCTCAATTAGATCCACCATTTCTGGTATATGCTCAGTAGCTCTGGGATAGCAGTTTGCAAGTTTTATATTTAAACTTTCTAAATCCTCAAAAAAAGCTTTTGTGTAAAAATTTGTAAATTTCTTGAAAGAAATTTTTTGTTTTTTACTTCGTTTAATTGTTTTATCATCCACATCAGTTATATTCATGACATGAAAAACTTCAAATCCTAAATACTCAAGCCATCTTTTTACCAGATCTTCAAAGATAAAAGCACGAAAATTTCCAATATGTGCGTAATCATAAACTGTGGGTCCGCACGTATACATACGAATTTTTCCTGGATTTATGGGATTAAACTTTTCTTTTTTTCTTGTTAATGTGTTAAAAAACACAAGTTGGTTTTTATGCATATCATTTAAGACTCGTATGGAGTACTTGTTTCTAAAATTATTTAAGGCTTATACTTCTCAAATATTCATTTAATAAATTTAGTTTAAAATTTCAATTTTTTAGAGTATTCTTGGTTTTATTTTTTCCTTTATTACGGGTTGCAACCAAATAAACTCCCATAATAATTATTATGATAATTAATGATAAACTCAATATCAATAAAATAGGAAAGGGAGCAATATTAAAAAAAACCGTCTCAGAATTTCCAGTATTTCCAACAACATCTGTTGCATAAAAATTTATACAATGAGATCCTTCAGGAAGAACAGCTAGAGTTATGTTTCCTGCAATTGTAATAGTTTCTTGTCCATCAAGACTATATCCAAGCCAAGATACTGGTTCATCTATTATGATGGTGGAATGAACATCTAACTCTCTATAGGTTTTATTTTCAGGAGATAAAACTGAAATAGTTGGTGGTTTAGTGTCAACTGAAAAGTATGTTACATTTGAGCATATAGTATTTCCAAAAGTATCATTAATGTAAACAATTATTTTATGTGATCCATCATTTAATCCTACGAGAATCTTATCACCGTTTGTAGTTGCATTTGGCTTATCATCTAAACTATATCCAATCCAACTTGTTGCTCTATTTACTGAAATAATAAGTGAAACATTATTTGAAGGATAGATTTTATTTTCTGGGGATATTATTGAAAGTTTAGGCAATATTGTCCCATATTCTAGAGGTGTGTATTGCTCATTGATATCTAGCCATATATTGCCATCAAATCCTCCGATAACAAAAAAGACGTCATCAAATCTTGCAAGAGCCATATTTGCTCTAGGTATTGGTAGTGGTTCCGCTATTGTCCAGTTATTATTTTCAATATTATATGCATAATTTGTATTACTATATCCTTGATGATTCATACCCCCAATATAATAAATTAAGATTGGAGCTGTTATTCCGATAGTTATTCCAGATGCTCCATGACTTTTTGCAGTTGGCATTGCAGCTAAATTCCGCCACGCATCAATTTTGGGATCATACATCTGATTGAATTGAACTGCAGTTGCTGTTCCTCCCTCTTCAAACTGGCGAGCTCCTCCAAGTATGTATATTTTTCCTTCAATTACAGCTGAACCATATCCAAAGACTGGGATAAACATAGGAGATTTACTAATCCATGAATCATTACCAGGGAAGTAAACTTCGTTATTATTTACTTGTTGATAATATGGATTAATACCAGTGAATTTCTTTCCGCCAATAAGGTAGATTGCATCATTTACTATATTTGCAGATAAATCAGCTCTGGCAGTTGGCATTGAAGTTTTTACTTCCCATTCATCAGTGATGGGATCATATACTTCTGTTAATGAAGTTAATTCTGGATTATCGATATTTCCAGTTATTCCTCCAAAACAATAAATTTTACTTTGAAACACTGCTATAGAAAAGCTACTTCTAGCAGTTGGCATTGAAGCTTTTTGGCTCCAAGTGCCTGTGGCTATGTCATACACTTCGTTCTTATCAAGATTTCCATTCTCATTTTGACCACCAATAACAAAAATTTTTCCATCGAACTCGGCAATCCCATGTTCTCCCCTCTTTGTGGGCATCGGTGATAAAGACAACCATTCGTTTTCAGAAGCTTTTCCAATAAAATTATAGGAATTAAAATTTAAGCCAGAGACAATTAAGATTATTATAATCAATAGAAGGAAATTTTTCTTCATTTTCTAATTGTCTCCATGATTATCTTTAAAATAATAATTGGTTTTACATTTATATGATTACCATAATTAACTTGATTGATTAATTGATAGTTTATAGATATTAAAGAAATTCTGAATATATTTGAGCACAACAACTATAATGAAAAACAATTTTATAATCTTGACTTTTTGCATAGCTTATGATTTCTTCTGATGGAAAGGCGATTGCATCAACACCTGCTTTAAGTGCATAAAATTCTATGGTTTTTCGTTCCTTGCCTTTTTGACGCATACAACCAAGTGCTATTCCTGTTTTTGGAAAAGTTAATCTTGTTGCTACAAGAACCTTAGCTACATCCTTAGGATCAGAAGTTTGGAATTTTTCCATATTTGTTCCTTTAATTGGTATAAATGCGATTATAACGATAGCTGAAGGTTTTGTTGAAGAAATAATTCTTAGCGAATTGAATTCACCTTCAAGTTTGCCATTATTTAGTCCTACAATAATATGAGGAACAAATTTTACTCCAGCTTTTTGCAGAGCTTTTAATGAATTTTTATAATCTATTAGTTTTAATTTATTGTCCAATTTTCCAAGAGTGTTTTCTGAACCAATAACATCTATTAAAGCTAAGTCAATTTTTGCTTTTTTTAGTTTTTTCGCAGTTTCTAAGTTTATAATGCCTGTATGAACAAAAACCTCTAAATCCAACTCATTTTTAATCCTAGCGATAGTTGGCAAAAATTGTGCAAGTGGGATTGATCCATCAATTTGGCAGCCACCACTTATTAGACATCCTATTCCCCCTTCTTTTTTAAGTGTATAAGCTGCTTGATATAGTGATTTTGGAGTGATGGTTGGTTGCATTGAACCAAGAATTTTTCCTTCGCAATGTTTACATTTTAGCATGCACTGCTTGCCAGTTATTGAATATGTTTGAAAAAGATTTGGGATAGTTTTATAATATTTTGTTTTTAGAGGAATAAAACTTGGAATATAGAAATTAATCACTTTGGGCTGAGGGATTAGGGTTCCAGAATTTAAATAATTTAACAATTCATTTGAATTTTTTTCCCAATTTCTAGTGTGATTAAGTTCTATCATGGGATAAATTAAATTACTAAAGAATAAATGTGTGTCTATTTTCTATCTTTGATCTTTTGATCATGTTTTTTAAGTTCATGTGTAGTAAAAAAGCGTATGCTATCTTGAGCCTTATTTATTTCTTGAATATTGGTTTGCAGTTTTTTAAGTTGTTTAGTTATTTTTATGGTTTTATAAATAGCTAAGCCTCTTTTTGTGAGAGAGTATAGTGTGTTTTTTTTGGATATTTTTTCCTCAATTAATTTGTTTTTAAGAAGAAACTCCAATCTAGCTATGAGAGCTACACAATCCATGTTTACACAATATGCTATTACATCTATAGATTTTGAATTATTATAGAGTGAACATAGGATGTCTTCATAGAGCATCAGTTTTGATCTTCTCATAAGTGAGTGCATCTCATTTTTGAGATGTTTTTTCTTTAGATAAAGGATTTGTGAATTTTAGATCTTTAATCCAAACTATTATTTTTGAAACATAGTATTTTTTTGAATCCTAAATGAAATTAGAACCAAATTCTATATACTTCTTTTGGAGATATGCTTTAGCTGTATTTGCTCTTTGAGGAAGCTTTCCTACGATTAAATTAGATTATATTCAAGAATTGATACCGAAAATTCGAGTTTCAGTAGGATCGGCTGCAGTTCTTAAATTGTTAAATTGTAGAGTTGATGTCTTTCCAACAACAATTCATTTAATGACATATTATCCAAACAAATGTGATGCTAACTGCAGTTTTTGCCCCCAAGCAAATACTAGCAGCAGCAAATCTTTGTATCTATCTAGAATTTCATGGCCTGAATTTCCAACAGATAATGTTTTGGTAACTTTAAAAAATGCATACACAGATAGGATCATTCAAAGAGTTTGTATTCAAGCACTGAATTACCCAGATGTTTTTGAACATATAGATTTAATAATTCGCTCTATAAGAAATTATTCCAAAATTCCTATTTCAATATCATGTCAACCTTGGAATCATGAAAATTTATTTCATTTGTTTAATATTGGCGTTGATAGAATTGCCATTCCAATTGATGTGGCTACAAAAACTTTGTTTAATAAACTTAAAGGTGAAGATGTTAAAGGTCCTTATGTTTGGGAAAGGCAGCTTTTAAAATTAAAAGAAGCGGTTAAGATTTTTGGAAAAGGAAAAGTTACAACACACTTAATTGTGGGTCTTGGGGAGTCTGAAAAGGATTTATTGGGATTAATACAATATTTTTTTGATCAAGGTATATTAACCGCGCTTTTTGCTTTTACACCTATTCGAGGAACTCGATTACAAAGTAGAAGTCCGCCTTCAATTGCTTCATATAGGCGGATTCAATTAGCAAAATATCTAATAGAACATAATTTGGTTAGATTTGATGAATTGATATTTGATGATAATCATCGACTGATTGAATATGGAGTAAATAAAAGCATATTAAATAACGAAGTTAAAACAGGTGTTCCTTTTCTTACATCTGGTTGTCCAAGTTGCAATCGTCCATTTTATAATGAAAAACCTAGGGGACCTTTGTATAATTTTCCTCGTAGTTTGTCTGCAGAAGAGATTTCTCAAATAAAAAATCTGTTAGATCTATAAAAATAAAGCTGTTTTTATTGGATAGTAAATGAAGTCATTTTTTTGATTTTTTATTTTTTATCTGTTGTAGATTAGGTTTTTGTCGGGTTATTGATTCTACCAGTCTCCAAAAATCGTTCATATTGTATCCTTTTTGTAGTTCTTTCATTAATTTTTTGATTTGATAAAAAGTAATTTGTGCTTCACCCTTGTCAAGACTTTCTTGAGGTCCTTTAATTCTTCTAAATAGTTGATCTATTTGTCTAGGTGATGCTCTTATACCAGCTTTTTCTAAGATTTGTTGAATTAATGATTGACCAGTATTTCTCCCAATAAACAAGCTTGTTGATCTGCCAACGATTTCAGGTGGAAAAGGTTCATATAACATTGGAGTTGATTGCATTTCTTCTAAAGCTTGGTCGATTTCATGAGTGAATGCCGCATCTCCAATTATCGGTTTGTGGAATTGAATCGGCAAAGCAAATGCTTTTTCTGCTGTTTGAGCCAATCTATAAATTTTACCCTGATCTACTCCCGTGTCTATATTATATAGCAACTCTAATGCGGTAACCACTTCTTCGAAGGGTGCTATTCCTGCTCTTTCTCCAAAGCCTGCTATGCACGTGTGAAGATACACAGCTCCCTCTTCTACTGCTGCTAAAGTGTTTGCAGTAGCTAATCCAAATGCATTGTGACAATGGATACCGAGAGAAAAATTCTCTTTTGTTTTTTCATTTAGTTCATTTCTTATTTTGGACATTAAATACCTCATAGATAATGGTCTAAGAAAACCTACACTATCAGCTAGGATTAGCTTGCTTACTCCAGTATTAATCGCGGCTGTAAAGCATTCAATTATCTCCTCTATCGGTGTTCTAGAACCATCAATTAACACAAAATTCGCCTTTGCATTGTGTTTTCGCACATAATCGATGCTATTTACAAGTTGGGCTAGAGCCTCTTTTTTTGTTAATCTTAATCTGTTTTTGAGATTTAATCCATTAAATGGCATTTCTATTGTTATTTCTTTTATTCCACATTCTAAACACGCATCTACGCTTTCCTTATTTGCGTGAGCTGAGGCTGTGAGTTTTGCATTCTCGAAAGTTTCGTTTACAATTCTTTTTACATTATGTTTTTCTCCTTCGTACAAGGCTGGAAAACCTACATTAATAATTGATATTCCAGAATCATCCATTAGTTTCGCTAGCTTAACTTGTTCAACATATGTCAAAAAAACTGTTGGAGTTTTTATGCTTTCACGAAAGGATTCGTCCCAAATAAAAACTTTTTTTTGTAATCTGGAAGGCAAGTTTTTTCTTAATCTATTATAATTTGCAATAAGTCCTTGTGACTCTAGCTTCTTAAAAATGCTTTTTCTCATTGAAGTACAACCTAATAATTCGAAGCTGAATTATATTGTTTTATTCTTTAATTCTTATATAAGATTTGACCTGAATTTGTTTTTGATAAAAAAACCCTAAATTTTATAATATATTTTTTATTGAATACTTTTTTGATAATTTATTTTCTCTTTTTATAAACAATTAATCCTGCTACTAATAAACCAACAACTATTATTATTAGGATTATAGTGTATGGAATATTCGTTTCGGTTATTCTCCAAATGTGCGTTTCTTTTAATTTCCATTTCAGTGTTTCAGTTGTGATTGGTTCAGATAGAACTCTCATATCCTCGATTTCAACTAGCATTCCTGTTTGTCTGTCAAAATATGTCTTTGAGTATTCAGTACCTGTGATGTTTGGGTCGTCTTCATTAATTAGCGTGTAGGTTATATCAATAACATTTGTTTGTCTTGGATTCCCTTGACCATAATTTCCAGATATTGTGTAGTTGATTGTTGTTCTATCAAATCCTGTAGGTCTAATTCTATCCCCTGCGTTAAGATTGCTGGCGAATATAGTCCAGAAATCTCCGGCTCTGGTTCCTGTTTCTAAATTAACGTGTCCTTGTCCTTCTATTTGGGTTCCATTAAGAAATCGCCATGTAGTTGTGTATGAAACTGTTACTTCTTCAATTTCAGTTATTTTTACTTTAAAGTAATCTGTACTATTTATAGCCAAAGCTTGGTCGCTAATAGTTGCACTTTGATTATCAGAAGTAAAAAAGATTCTTATGTCATAGTTAAATTCATCTCCTGGACTAACTCCAGGGGATACTGCTAAAACAGCACTTATCTGAGTAGTAATAGTGCATAGTAAAATAAGAGCAATGATTATTAAAGATGTGTTTTTCATGAAGATTCATCGCATTATTAGAAATATATGTTTTTATAGTTTTTGCAGATTCTTTTATTTCTTAATAAAATTAATTATTTTTATTTATTTTTATTGTATTTTTTTGTCTATTTCTTAAAAAGTAATAAATTGAACCTATTGCCAAACATGAGACTCCAAATAGCCATGAGTCAGGTGAAACTACAAGAATAATAGAGAGCATTATGAGACAACTTACTAGTCCTGCTAAAGATACTAACTTTTGTTTTATTCTTTTTCTATTTTTAAGTTTAATAGCAGCTATATTGGCTAGGGCATAGTAAAAAAGCGATGCAAAAGCGCTTATAGCAACAACTCTAGTAAGGTCGAAAAATAGAACCAATACTGCCATTATAGCTCCAATAATTATTATTGAGTAATACGGAGTGCAAAATTTTGTGTGGAGTTTGGATAGAGTTTGTGGTAGGTCTCTTCGTCTTCCCATAGAATAAGTCATTCTGGAGACACCCAATATTGCGGTGAGCAACACACTTGCTGTAGCTATTAATCCTCCTATGGAGACAATTTCTATCACTAGCTGATTGCCAGTTACACTTATTGCATCTATTAAAGGAGAATTCGAGTTTGCTAATTCTGGTGCTCCAATAAGACCTACTGCAACAAATCCAACTAGCACATAAATTGCTGTACTTATTCCAAGGGAATATAGCATGGCTCTTGGCACATTGCGGTTAGAATTCTTTACTTCCTCAGCTACTACTGCTGCTCTGGCAAATCCAGCATAAGCAAAAAAAACATACACTGCCCCAAAAAGTACACCCGTATTGATTGGTGAAAAGGGTTCAAAATTTGATGGGGTAATGTAGAATGCTCCAACGATTATAAAAATGAGCAAAGCGAAGAGTTTGACTATTACTAATAGTGTGTTAAAACGTGCAGATTTGTGAACTCCTATAAAATTTATTATCGTAAATATGAGGACCAGCGCTGATGCAACTATTTTTGTTGGCAAGCTTGGAATAGCAGCTGACAAATAATAAGCAAAACCTATTGATACTGCAGCTCCTATGAACGTGTTTGATATTATCCACATCCAGCCTGCAAGAAATCCTGAAAAAGGAGAGATTAGTTGATGAGCATATTCATACACGCTTCCTTCTACAGGTTGCCATTTGGCTAATTCAGAAAAGCTAAGTGCTGTGAAAAGAGCAACCAAGCTTGCGATCATCATTGATATTACTAACGCTGATCCTGCAATTCCAGCTGTAATACCGATGACAACGAATATTCCGCCGCCTATTATAGCTCCTACGCTAAGCGCAGTAGTATCCAATAAACCAAGAGTTTTTTTTAATTTCGTTTCTTTATTAGCCATTTTTTCAGTGTCAACAGTTTAACTTTTACTAGTTTTATTCAATTCAACTTGGTTTTTATTTATTCTGCAATTTTTATTCAATTTTTACTTTTTTTGGTTGATTCTTTCGATTTTTCTTCTTATCAGTTTGAATTTTTTGATGCTTCTTTTGATAAAATTGAGGCATTTTTTTGTTAAATTCTATTTACTGATATTTGAAGTTAGTAATGATATAATTGATGTGTTATGAATTAATCCAAATCCGCCATTTTTAGCTGATACTTCATCAAACTTTGTAATTTTATCTGGCTTTATTGAAGGTGAATAGATTACAAATGGTACAGGATCTTTTGTATGAATTCCAATTTTGCATGGAGTAGGATGATCTGGTAATATTGCTATTGCATAGGGATCTTTGATTTTTTTTAAGATATTACCTACAAGTCTTTTGTCTATATCTTCTATTGTTTTAATTTTCTGATTATAATCTTTAGAGTGACCTGCTTCGTCAGGAGCTTCTACATGAACAAATATTAAATCATTATCTTTAAGAGCTTGTAGCGCGTGTTTTGCTTTTCCTTCATAATTTGTGTTAGCTAATCCTGTTGCTCCTGGAACGTTGATGATTTTCATTTTAGAGTAAATTCCAATACCTTTTACTAAGTCTACTGCAGAAATTACTGCTGCTTTTAAGCCATATTTATTTTGGAATGATTCTAAAGATGGTTTTTTGCCTCCACTCCAGGGCCAAATCATATTCGCTGGTTTTTTGCCTCTTTTTATTCTGGAAATATTAATTGGATGGTCATTTAGTATTTTCTTAGAATCGATAATCTTGTTTATCAGAAATTGTGCTATTTTTTCAGCTTTTTTTGATTTGGCTCTTGGCAAAATTGTTGTAATTTTTTTTCCTATTGCGTTATGAGGAGGAGTAGCTTCTAATAAAAGAGCTTCTGGGCAATTTTTTAAGATTAAGAAATGCCTATAGTCTAATCCTGAATAAAACTCTATCCTATTTGGTTCTCCGCAAGTTTGATTTATTTTTTTGATTAATTCTTCTGATTCTTTAGTTGAGATATGATCTGCAGTGTGATCTGAAATAGTACCGTTTTTTTCTGAGATAAGATTACATCTAAATGCAACGTCATTTTCTTTTAATTTAATACCTCTTGCTGCAGCCTCAAAAGATCCTCTTCCTGTTAGAACTTTTTTTGGGTCATATCCTAAAACTGAAAGGATTGCTACATCTGATCCAGGTTTTAATCCTTTAGGGATTGTTTTAAGAAGTCCGTTTCTTCCAAGACTTGCTATTTTATCTATATTTGGTTTTTTTGCTATTTGTAAAGGAGTAAGATTTTTTAATTCTGGAATTGAATAATCTGCCATTCCATCCCCAATTATCAAAATGTATTTCATGACAATCTTACTCCTCGTTTTTTATTTGTGATTTCAGTGAATTTATGAATTAGATTTTTAGTTATTGTTTATCAGGTTAGATTTATTATATTTTATTTGTAATTGAATATGGAAATAATTTAAAAGTGTGAGCCTATCTTTCTATCTAATCTTGATTATAGTTGAAGATATATGGTAATCTCAAACCGATCAGCAATTGGAAAAGTAAAGGTGCTTCTGCTAATTGACATTATTATTTTGTCCGTAGCTACTGGTACATATTTTTATCTTCAAGCTTCAGGCCAACTAGAGACTGAACCTGCTGGTGCTGAATATTTATTTTCTGATCTTCAAATCAATCCTGTTGAGGCTGACGTGGGTGAACCTATAATGATTTCAGCTAATGTTACAAATGTTGGAGACTTAGCAGCTAATTATACCGTAAGTTTGTTTATTGACGATATAATAGTTGAAAATCAAACAATCAGGCTAGTTGGTGGGGTTTCTTCTATTGTTGAGTTTATTCATAGTGAGTTTTCAGAAGGGAATTTTACTGCCCAATTAGGTAATCTTACTGATACTTTTATTGTAAAAGCATTGTTTCCAGAAGATAGCCCGATTAAACTATCTTCATTATCGATTAATCCTTACGAGATTAATCTCGGAGAGTCAACTCAACTGAAGCTTACTGCAAGAAATACTGGTTCTGGAACTGAAAGCTTACCCGTAAGATTATTTGTTGATGGAATCCTTTTAGAAACTAAGATTGTGGAGCTGGGTCCAAGTGGATCAACACCTGTTGAGTTTGTTTTAAATGGGACTAATTTAGGTGTTCATAAGGTTAAAGTAAACAATTTATTTGGAGGTTTTAATATTGTCCCGGTAGGGATGCACACTCTTACTATTCATACTTATCCTATCCCAGATGAAGGTTATACAGATCTTACAATAAATGGTGAAGAATTAAGAACTCCTTATAATGAAATTCTCCCTGAAGGAAAATACACGATTTCAGTGCCTGCTACAGATACAACTGGAGAGCATGCATTTTTATTTTGGCAGGATGGCCCCTCTAATCCTACAAGAACAATAACATTATCTAAACGAACTACTTTAACTGCAGAATATGAAGCCGGTGTTTCTTGTCCTTCTTTGAGTATTTGGAATGGAACAGATTTTGTATATGTTGCTGATGTGAGTAATCATGGGTGGCTTGGTTACATGAATTATTTAACTGATGATCCTGAATGGCCCATTGTGTATTGGAGAAATAATCCTTGGGATTACATTCCAGTCCAATCAAATCTTTTGCAAACGAGAAATGGGTATTATGAGATGTTATTAACGCAAAAATGGAATGAGATCTTTTATTTGGATTCAGCTTATCTGGTTGCAGTTGATCATCCCACCAATGTTGATGTTTATTCAACGATGGTTGAACAATATCTTGACCCTGATTATATGGGACAGATCTATACGGTTTCGAAGAATCCTTTAAAACCAATTTATGCTGTGAATGAGAAAGGTGAAAATGTGCTCCCATACCTATCTGAGATTGATGACATTTTCACACCAGGATTTAATGGTTTGCAAAGTGATTCTTGGGACAATATTTCTTGGAATAGTTTAACTTTGGATTTGGGTGATTTATCAAATAGTGACGAAATAAAACTTCTTGTTAGAGCTATAGTGGATTGGGGTTCTGCTGAAGATTATAGTTTGTGGATAGACAAGTTTTTTGCTGAGCCTGTTCCAAATGGCACACAGATCACTCCTGCTCCTTATATGGAAGTTAAGGATTCTGACGGTAATTGGATAAGAGTTGCAGATAATAGGCAATTTCCTATACCTCCAGATGCTGTTCCAAGAACTTTTGTTGTTGATTTAACCGGTTTGTTCCCTTCTGATGATTACTCAATTAGAATAAACAATTTCTGGAATGTCACATTTGATTATATTGGAGTGGATATTTCGTCTCAAGAAGAGATCTCAACAAATACAATTTATCCGTATGCGAATCTTCGTCAAGTATTTGAAACAAGTTCTAGCTCTTCAGGTAATTTCACTAGTTATGGTGATGTGACTGACTTGCTTTTGGCTGAAGATGACAAGTTTGTTGTTGGAAGACAAGGAGATGAAGTATCTTTATTGTTCCCAATCTCAGGCTTGGCACCTCCAGATAAAGGAATGGTTAGAGATTATTTTGTTTTTATTGCTCTTTGGTTTAAGGATGAAACCGGAAATTGGGGTTATGGATTTGATTTCACAGTTGATCCTATGCCCTTTAAGGAAATGAGTGGATTTCCCTATCCATTAGATGCAGAAAGTTATCCATATGATGAAAATCATATCCAATATCTTCAAGAGTATAATACAAGACAAATATCAAAATAATTTTTACAATTTAAAAAAAATTGTGAATTAATTTATGTCTTCTGATAAAGATAGCTCATAGGAATAAGTGGTTATCTTGTTCTAGTTTTTTATTCGCCCATTATCTGTAGGATTATTTTTCTTCTTCGGTTTCTTGCATCTAATTCTAAAAATACTATTTGTTGCCATGTTCCTAAAGTTAATGCCTTATCTGCAAAAGGAACAGTTAGGCTAGGTCCAATTAATGAAGCTCTAACATGGGAATGCCCGTTTCCATCATGCCATCTTTTTTCATGTTCATAAGATAAATTTCTTGGCGCTATTTTTTCAAGAGTATTTGGTAAATCCAATAGAAGTCCTGGTTCATATTCGATTGTGGTTATTGCTCCTGTTGATCCTGGAATGAAAATGGTTACTATTCCATTTTTCATTTTGGTGGTGTTTAATTCTCGAGTCACATCTTCTGTTATATCCAGAATATCGTTTTCTCCTCTGGTTTGATAAAATAATGTTTTTGTTATGATGTTCAATTTTTATCCACTAATACATTATTACTTAAAGACATAATTCCTTTATTTTTTTCCGAATTTTCCAAAGAGATAAACTCCAATGATTATGATTGCAGTGCTGACAGCTGTGAGAATTCCCATATTTGTTGTGATTCTTGGATTTAGGAAATCTCCTTCCAAGATCAATGTTAAACTATCAAGCAAATAGTAACTTGGCATAAAAACTGCAATCTGTTTTGTAGTTTCGGTTATTGGAATAAAGGTTCCAAAGAACATTTGAGGGAGAATGAAAATGAACGAAATTCCGGTTGCGGCTTCAGGACTTTTTGATATTGTGGCTGTTATTAATCCTAATCCAACTGAGGTTAGAGAAAATAAGGCTGTAATAGGTAATGCTAATAATATTCCTGCAATTCCACTTTGAGGTCTAAATCCTAAGATGAATGCAAGAATAACTACAATTATTACTTGAATCATTGCAGTTAATAAATTTGATATTATTCGACTTCCAATAAATTCACTAGAAGTCATAGGAGTGGTGCTCAGTCTTTTTAGTAAGCCTTCCTGTCTTTCCATGGAGAAGGATTGTGCGACAGTCATGATTAAGAAGATAACTGCATAAACAATCAAACCCGGTACAAGTATTGATAATGACATTCCAAATTCTGGGTCTGAAAAAGCAAAAACGAAAATTATGGTAAGAATTGCTGGAAATAAAAGATTTAAAAATAAAATTGCAGGCTGACGAATGAGTTTTATCATTTCTAATTTAATAAGTGCAAATAAACTTTGCAATTTCATTTTAAATGCCCTCCAAAATTCTTCTTCCTGTAATTTTTAGGAAAACTTCTTCGAGGTTTTTTGTTTTGTGTTTTTGCATTAGTTCTTTGGGAGTTCCAAGTGCTATTAATTTGCCATAATCGATAATTCCCACTCTATCACTTAGAGCTTCAGCCTCTTCAATATAGTGCGTTGTAAGAATTATCGTTTTACCCTTATATTTGAGTGCTTTTATAAAATCCCATGTTGCTCGCCTAGCTCTGGGATCCATTCCAACAGTTGGTTCATCTAAAAAGGCAATTTTGGGATCATTTATTAGAGCAATTATTAGATTTAGTTTTCGTAACATTCCTCCACTATATCCTTTTACTTGTCTTTTACTCTCCTCTTGCAATCCTAATTTTTCTAAAAGACTACTCATTCTTTCTTCAAGATCTATTTTTGTAATAGAGTGAAGATTTCCAAAAAGTTCAATGTTTTCTCTTCCAGTAAGAAAATTAAAAACAGAGGCTTTTTGAGGGCAAAGACCAATTAGACTTTTAATTTTTTTTAGATTTTTGGTCACGTCAAATCCGGTTATTATTGCTGTTCCTTTTGTAGGAGCTACTAATCCTGATAAAATATTGATTGTTGTCCATTTGGTCCTAAAAGACCAAAAAGCTCTCCTTGTTTTATGTCAAGATTAAGATCATCAACTGCTGTTATCTCATCATATTTTTTTACTAGGTTTCTAATTGATATTGCTGAGTCAGCTATCCGCTCACCAGATACAACTTGAATTTCAACTTCCGCAATGATTTGTTTAAGTACCAGATTTGCTAGTGTTCTTTGTCTTATTTCTTCTGCTATTTGTTTTCCAGCTAGCTTTTCAACAAGCATAATCGAGAAGGGAAGTGCACTTGCAGGTC
>LFWW01000023.1 GCA_001273385.1 miscellaneous Crenarchaeota group-6 archaeon AD8-1
GATAACTTACATATTCTCCTTTCGATCTTCTTGAACTCTGATTCTAAAGTTCGATACAAAAATTCGGATTCTTGGATAAGTCATCAGTAAGACCTGTTTAGTTATTAGCCAATTTGAATTTGTAGCAAAATTAAAGTCTTCCAATTATCATTTATCGTAAGCATGGAAAGGTTAACATTAACTTCTATAAATCAATGAGCTTTTTAGATGTAAAAAGATTAGTTTTAAGCTAAGGATTGGAAATCTGCAAATTTGCATGCTTCCAACCCTCGTAATATTTTTCTGGTAGATGCTCACGTTTCCATCCTTTGGTTGCATAATAATTACGAAACCAACTTGTCAAACCAAGCGTATACGCATACTCATTAACTTTAGCTCGAAAAGCTTTCACGCAAGCTGCAAATAAAATTCCCGAATTAGTCCTTATAATTGGAGTATGGAAATAAGGAATAAAGAATACTTGTATTCTATCTTGCATATCCAAATATGGTTCACAAAAATGGTGTTCCCAATGGACTCTATAAAGAACCATGATCTTTTTTGATTCATAGATTATCTTTACTGGTTCAATATCACCTTCCCATTTAAACCAAAAATCTCTTTCAGTAGATCCTTCAATAAACATAACGTTGGTATAAGGCTGTGTCAATCTGAGTTTAGAAATAAAGGTAATACAATATTTAATGTTTGATTTGTATTTCGAATCAGTTAAGTTCTGAATTTTCTTCTTATTCCCTACTAGTTCAATAACCTTTTTAGCACCCGCAAGATAAGGTTCGATCTCACTTGTTTCCAAAAGATTTTTTTGATTTCCTATCCTAATCGCCGAGGATAAATTATCTCTAATCATCTTAAGGTTACTGTTCAAAGAAAAAGGAGGCTCCAACAATTCTTCAGGAAGCTTTCCTAAGATAACATCCTTTGAAATTTGTTGCTCAGTTTTCAATAAATATTCGGGAATCCAATTATAGTTTTTAAGTTTAATTGAATTAATAATTTTCTCTAGGATAGCGCTAGACCTTTCCAACTTCTTCACTTACTTCCTTAATTTTTTTATCCTCTGTCTATTTCTTAACGTAAACATATTAGTTACAACATCAAAATAGGTTTTTTATCCAGCCATCTTTAAATACTGTGCTACGAAATTTATGTTAAAAGTATTCTTTTGAAAAGACAGATAGGTCTGGAATTAGGCTATTTTTTTTGTCTTTCGCAAGATTGTTCAATCTTCTGAGCAATTAGATACTTTCTTAATGAGTGGAGAATATGGGAAAAAGAAAAGTTAAGAGTGAAGAAGCTCTCAAAAAGGTAGTTCTACCTTCGACAAATGATGTCATAGGTGTAGCCAGTAAAGTTTTGGGTGCTGAAAGATTCTTAGTTAAGTGTAAAGATGGTCATGAAAGGTTATGCAGGATTCGGGGAAAAATGAAAAGGCGAGCTTGGGTAAGAGAAGGAGATGTTGTGTTGGTTTCTCCTTGGGATTTTCAGTACGATACCCGTGGAGACATTTTTTGGAGATATAGAAAAAATCAAGTTGAATGGCTCAGAAACGAAGGGTATCTTTGAACATAGTGTATTATAAATTTGATATGAAATTTGGAGGTTTAGAGTTAGATGAATATGTTTAATATTAATAATAGAAATTTTATTGAGTGCAATCACTCAAATTCTGTATTGGATAAAACACAAGGAGAAGCTGTTTGTGTAGATTGTGGGTTAGTGCTTAGTGAAGAGCTAATTAATCAAGGTCCTGAATGGAGAGCATATACCCTTGAGGAATATAAGACTAAGAAAAGAACGGGGAATCCTATTAGTTATTCCCGTTATGATAAAGGATTACATACTAGTATAATAGGATTTAGAGATGCCTCAGGAAACCTTCTTTCATCAAGACAAAAAAGAAGGGCTTGGCGTTTAAGAAAGTGGCATTTAAGAGCAACTAAGGATTCAAAAAACAGTAATCTTCTTAAAGCAATGAATGAGCTGCAGCTATTATCAGAAAAACTTCATGTTTCAATGGCAGTTCAAGAAAAAGCAGCAATAATCTATCGAAAAGCTCTTGAAGCAAATCTTGTAAAGGGTCGAACTATTGCAGGTATTGTTGCTGGCTCATTATATGTTGCTTGCAGATTTACTAAAACACCAAAGACTCTCAATGAAGTTATTAAAGCTAGCATGTTAAGCAGGCGTGTGGTATCAATGTCTTATAGGTTAATTGTGAAAGAATTGAAGATTAAGATGCCTCATCATGATCCTTTAGCATATATTTCAAAGGTTGCTGAAAAAACAGGAATTTCTGGTGAAATTCAAGGTATTGCAGTAAGATTGCTTCATGAAGCAAGACATCAAAAAATAATTTTAGGTAAAGATCCGCTTGGTATGGTATCGGCTTTGCTCTACATTGCTTGCCAACTTAAAGGTCAAGCAACTACCCAAAAAGAAATTGCTAACGCTGCCGGTGTAACTGAGGTAACATTACGCAATAGGAAGAAAGAGCTTGAAGGCAAGCTCGGTCTAAAAAAGTAGAGTGGGACTTATGCCCTAATTTAAATATTGGAATTAATTGAAATTCCTGAATTATAGGCAATAGAATACCTATAAAAAATAAAATAAATCCAGATAAGCATACTATTACAGATTTTGTGTAGTCAGCAAAATCCATAAAATTCACTTATCATAGGGTATTGAGACAATTTCAATATAAAACTTTAGAAATTATATGGACATATATTAGGAAAGAGAAAAAGAGAATAAAAGAATATTATAGTATATATCTTTAATAATTCTTATTTCTTAATTTTTAATGGAGTTGGTTATTTTGTCAGAAAAAAAAGAGTTAGTATGCCCCTTATGTAAAAGTACAGAGTTTGATAAACAAGAAGGAAAGATGGATAGTAAATGGGGTTTGACTGCCCATAAGATTATTTTGATGGTTTGTAAAAGATGTCGTTTTATCTTAAGTTTCTCAAAAGGTCGAACGATCTTTGATTTTGATTAAGAATAAAATATAGATACTATTTTTCTTATTCCTTTTTTTAGAATTATAAATATAAAATATTTAATTTTAACGACGAGATTTTATTGTAAATATCAAGTGAAGGATAACTGTCAAAAAATGGGAATTTTGCAGGAGATTTCTCTAATGAAATATGATGCAGTTCCCATCCCCAGCTTTTTTATCAAAAATAAAAAAAGTAAAGAATTTTGTTTCTATTCTTTGTCGGTAGAACTTAAGGAATCTAAACAAGGTCAGTTAGAGCTGGAAAGAATTTGCGACAGTCAGATAGTAGGGTATATTGATTTTCTTGATATTTTAATAAGGCTAATGGACAATAATGATGTTCTATTCCATCTGGTTGTTTAAATTTTGGTTTTCTCCCATCTTTTTCCCATAAAACACCAACTTGTGTTCTTACTGGAATCATCCAGTAATCACCCGATATGTAAGTGCCTTCTGTGAATTGAATTTCTATTCCATTTTCTAAACTAAAATGATGCCTATCATCACTAGGAATTACTTTGTGTATTGGAGTTTTTTTGTCATTCCATTTTCGAATTAGGGGATTGTATTTTCTTGGAAAAGAATCTTCTGATATGCTTTCTCCAAGAAGTGTTGAGAGATCAAAAATTATTTTGTTTTCTTCTATTTCGCATATCTTTACAAAGCTTCCAGGTATTCCAAGCAATACATGCCAATCGTCAATGATTTCAATCCAATCTTCCTTTTCAAAATTAGCACTTTTGTCTTGGCGGTAACCAATTGTAATAGTATTAGAATAAATTTCACTTACTTTAGCTGCTTCAACTCCATTGCGGTTAGACCATTTGAATGTTGGAGGTTCTGAAGAATTAGTTGTACCTCCTTTATGAATCTCAACTCGATATAATCTGTTTTCAAGTCCAGAGTATCCAGAAGATGGGGATGCCATTCCGTTTACTTCAGGGGCAGTAGCATAAGCTCTCATTTTTCCACTTGATATTCTCAATGGGACCGAAAAAAACCTAGAGCACCTTTTAGGTTTCTTTCTGATTCGCTTTTTGATCCTCTGCTCCTTTACTTGCCAAATAATCTTGGTTCTAGTACAGGTATCAGTTTGTCCAAGTGCAACTTCTCTAATTTCAGGTTCATCAAGACATGTAATGTGACGCTCCCAAACATCAAGATAAACAAGATATATGCCTTCATCTTCGGGTGATTCAAGATTTGCAGATCTTCTTTTTATTGGAAAATTTGGTTGGGAAAAAGATTGCACTTCTTTTTCGTTGACAGATAATATGCCGTCAACATAGTAGTGACCTGCTCCAATTCTATATCCGTTTTTAGATGGGGTGATTTTGAATCCTGCGTTTTTCGTTGGAGCACCATAAGGTCCTATAACATCTTTAATGAAGGTTCGAAGGAAATGTTTAGTTATTTCTTGTTGTTCATTAAAATCAGAATCTAAGAGAACATGACCCTGTTGATGATAAACGCCACTGAAATTTTTCTTTTTGTTGAATGTTTTTCTAGAAAAATCGCCTTTCATTTAATATTTCTATTTATCGAATTATATATTTAATTTATATGCCCTTATGCACCAAGGAATCCGAATTGTGTATATTATTCATATCACCCGCACAACTTCCCTTTTTTATGGGTTAAATTTTATCCCCAAAACCTTTTTGACACCTGAGAAATAATAAATTTATTTTGTGAAGTAATGTAAAATGATTGACACAACTTTTGATTTTCGCACAGACTACTATCATAGATGGCTTTGGTTTGTTTAGGAAAAGAAAATAAGTTTGGACAATGTTCTAATACTTTGGACAATGAGGAAATCGAGGTACTTAGACGCTTCTTAGACGCTTTTGCGGATGAAAACTTTTTCCGCTTCTGAGTCCATATGTGCTTCTCTTTTAATTGATAGTTTTAGTAAAAATTAGTTTTATTTTTATTAGACCTTACTTTATTTTTTTAGAAAATATAGGTTGATTACTGTTTTTAAAGATTAAGTTAGTGGATAGTATGTTAAGGTCTATCTCTATTTGCTGAGAAGTATGCCCAAACACTTACAAGGATTACTGTTATTGAAGCACCTGCTACTCCTGAAACTACCCATTTGATATTTATTAATCCAGGGAGCACAGTCCATAGCCATGGAATTATGTATTCTGCAGTTAATTGCATGATGACTCCGGCTAAAAATCCTAAAATTGCTACTATGCCAAATACTTTTAATCTGTCACCCATTAAATTCACCTTTAGTTTTAGCATTAGAATAAGCTTCTTTTTAGTCTAACTTACATATTTATGTCTATTATTCGAATATTGACCACCCTCTCTTTTAATTTTCTAATTAAAGCAAAATCCAAGTTTTTTTGACGTGTATATTCCTACGTATATATGTGCATATTTTCATCATATTAGCAATGTATAAGATATTTCTATGTACACTTTTTTGGTCAGAGGTATTTAATTTGTCAGAAAGATTTGCAAAAAAATGGCAAGCTAAGCGTAGCGATCAACCTTTTACAGACCGTATTAAAGAAGCAGTAAACCCTCCTGGTCCACTTAAACCCAGACTTGATTTTGCAGTTAGAAGAATTGAACTTCAAGTCCAAAAATTGGATCAAGCCACAGAACGTTTTAGCCAAAGAGATAAAGCGATATTTGCTAGAATCGTTAATGCATACACAAAACATGATACTGCCCGCGCAAATGTTTTCGCTAATGAACTTGCAGAAGTCCGCAAGATGGAGCAATTAATAATAAATGCTAGACTCGCTCTTGAACAAATAGTTCTCAGATTACGCACAGTATCCGAACTTGGAGATGTAGTCTCAACGCTAGGACCAGCAGTTGGTGTTCTAAGAACTGTGAGATCAGGATTAACAAGTGTTTTTCCTGAGGCAGAAAATGAATTAGGCGAAATCGGAAATATGCTAAGCGGAATCATGATTGAAGCAGGACAAGGCTCAGGAATGACTTTGAACTTTGATTCAGTAAACGAAGATGCATCAAAAATCCTTGAAGAAGCCGCAACAGTTGCAGAACAGAAAGTAAAAGATAAGTTTCCAGATTTACCGCCAGGAATGCCATCAATAACCGCTCAAAAAACAAAAACAGAGAGTTTTTAATTTAAAGGAGGATGACAATGTCACAAAATTCCAATCTTTTTCTTTCAATTGGTAAACCAATAAAGGATGAATATGGCCAAACTATAGGAAAAATTGCTTCGTTTGCTTTAACTCCAAGTGGAAAATTTGATTCGGTTTTCATTGAATTCAGTAATGGTCATTTTTCAAAACAATCCATGGACCATCTAAGATTCAATGGCGCTGAAGTTACGTATATTTCAAAAATAAAAACACAAGCTAGTATTCTTTGCAGTCAAATTCCTTTAATATGGAGAAAAAACCAAGCTCTTGAAGATTTACAAGAAAAAGGAAAAATCTCACCTGCACTTTATAAAGAAATACAGAAAAACTTTGACGGAGTTCTCACTCAATTAAAAAATGATGCTAAAATATTAATAGAAAAAAGTGATACTGAGGTTGTTCAATGTGAAAAAGAAATGAGTGCTCTTAGCTATGCAGTTGTTAATTTGGAACTTGAACATGAAATTGGTCAAATAGATGAAGATTCATATCGATCTGCTTTTGAGATGTTACAGGAAAATCTGAAACGGGTAAGTTCACGAAAAAATGATATTTTAAAAACAAAAAGTGAACTATCGAATTTATTATTAGGAGAATCCAATAATAACGAAACAATCAATGATCCTGAAACTATTTCCATAGAAACTCCAGATCTTTATGAGACTGAGAGTGCTGATGATGCTGTTGTTGAGACTGAGAGTGCTGATGATGCTGTTGTTGAGACTGAGAGTGCTGATGATGCTGTTGTTGAGACTGAGAGTGCTGATGATGAAATTTCTTCAAATGAGACTACTGATCTTCCAGAACCGCCTGTAGTTGTCTACGTCAAAGAAATAGGCAAAGCTGGAATATAACAAAAAATTCTAGAAAATTAGCAAAGAGGCTGGGGGGATAGATCTATCCGAGGTTTTAATAAATCGAACCCTCCACCTGTGTGCGAAGTAGCAATACAATCTATGCAAACTCTTAGAGTTCAGCAGCGAAAGCTTGAGCAAGCGTGTTATAGATTAAAGCAAAGAGATCGAGGTCTTTTCGAATCTTGCATGAGATCTCTAAAAACGAATAATAAAGAACGCGCTGCAATGTGCGCTAATGAGATTGCTGAAGTCAGAAAAGTCATAAAATTTCTTTATAGTGTTCAATTAGCTGTCGAGCGAGTTGTTCTTAGACTTGAAACAATTAAAGAGCTAAGTGACATAGTTATTGATCTAAAACCTGCTCTTAACTTGCTTAAGAATGTTTCTACTGACCTTTTTCAAGTCTTACCAGATGTGTCTAATGAATTAAACAATGTTAATGAAGCAATCCAAGAGACGCTTTACACTACAAAAATATCTGCAGATGAATCCTTAATTCCTGTTGGTCAAAAAACAGAGGCAGGTCAAGAGGTTCTTCAAGAGGTGTCAACCTTCCTTGAACAAAAACTTGCAGATTCACTTCCTGAACCACCAACATTTTCATCCAAACAAAAAGAAACGCCAATAAAAGAACTTGTTGCTCTTACAGCTAGTTCTTCTGAAATGATGGAAGATGAAGCAAACGAATTTATTAGAGATGCGTCAAAAGCTCTTTTTTCTTATAAAAAATCTGAAATCAAAGAAATTTCATTTAAAGTTGAGAAACCATCTTTAGAAGATGTACTTCTAGATTATGTCAGAAAAAGTAATGGGGAAATAGATTTATCAAGGTGTTCAAGCGATCTGAAGACTTCAAATGAAGAAATCCAAAAAACACTTGAAACCTTGGGAACCAAAGGAAAAATAAAAATCGAATTAAAATCACCTGAATAAAACGGTTTAAAAAATGGGAGCTTCAAGCGAATTAGAAAGAGCAGCAACTGCATATGCTTTAGAAGCAGTTAAAGCAGATAAAAAAGGTGCTAAAGGTAGAGCAATAACTCTATATCAAAAAGCGATAGAGAGTCTCTTACAGCTTGTTCAACTTTATCCGGATTATGGTCTTAACAAAGTATATGTCCAAAGAGCTATGGCTTACCAAGAGAGAATTAAAATTCTGCAAGGATCTGTTGCCCCATCTTGCATAGAAGTAGACTCAGAAGAAGAAGCAACAACTATTGATAAGCCTATAGGAGAAACGGAATCTCCTAAAAATGGAGAGCTTGTAGTGACTGAGAAACCGGAAGTAACTTGGGGAGAAGTTGTTGGGTTACATACCGCAAAAAAAGCAGTAAAAGAAGCTATTGTCTATCCTGTTCAAAGACCTGATCTATTTCCATTAGGTTGGCCTAGAGGCATACTTCTTTTCGGACCCCCAGGCTGTGGAAAAACATTGCTTGCTGCAGCTGTTGCAACTGAAATCAATGCTAATTTCTATTCTATTGATGCTGCCTCAGTTATGTCAAAATGGCTTGGAGAAGCTGAAAAAAACGTAGCTAAATTATTTGGATCAGCAAGAAAATCTTCTCAAGAAGGTAAACCTGCTATAGTTTTTGTTGATGAGTTAGATTCCCTTATGGGTAAACATTCAAACGAAGTAGGCGGTGAAATTCGTGTTCGTAACCAGTTCCTAAAGGAAATGGATGGAATTATGGATAAAGGCAGAAAGTTACATGTGTATGTGATTGGTGCAACCAACAAGCCTTGGGATTTGGACTGGGCTTTTATCCGAAGATTCCAAAAAAGAATTCTTGTTCCCCTTCCAGATCATCATACACGTCTGATGATGCTAAAACTATATACTGGTAATCTTCAAGTTGAAAAAACAGTTGACTTGCACGAATTGGCTCGCCTTTCAGAAGGTTTTTCAGGGAGCGATATTCGAGACGTTTGCCAATCAGCTCAGCTTAATCTAATTGGTGAATTTTTTGAAACTGGAAAAGCAATGGACAAGGAAGCTAATCCAAGAAGTTTAAACATGGAAGATTTTAGAAAAATATTCGAAGCACGCAAACCAAGCGTTTCATTAGATATGCTGTCTCTATACAATCGATGGTTTGAGGCCTTCAAAGCACTCTAATTCATAATAATAAGTTCCGAAAAAAGGGTTAGGTGGAAAGGTTTAGGGAATTCTTTATGCACGCTCTCCCTTCTCCCCCCTCAAAAATATCTCTAAACCCCACAAACCAACAACCCTTTAAAGCTCAAACTTTTTTTAACCACGAATACACAAGATCAGCAAGCTTTTGAGAATTTTCTATTCCATCGAAATATGGGATAATTGGATCAATTTCTTTAGGCTGAAAAGAACCACTAAATGCTAAAATTGGTTCAAATAAATTAATTGCATTATCAAACTCTTCCTTTGAATTCACAATTGCAATTTTTGGAATATTCTTGTTTTTACTTACAATTTTTTTTAATCCTTCAATTATTACGAATTCATTAGTTTCACATTTCTTCAATAGTATCTCCAAAGAAATTTCTTCAATTGATTTTTTTTCAATTTCAGCAATTTCATTTTGTGCAACACTAATAATTTTTTTAGCTCCAGCTTGAGCAAACTTCCAAGTATCTTTTCCAACAGTGTCGATTGTGAAATCTGGTTTGGAAATATGTTTTATGACGGCAATGCTAATTCCTCTTTTCGATAATTTGCTAACTAAGTTTTCTATAGTTGTGGTTTTGCCAGATTTTTTTCTTCCAACAACTGCTAATACTTGCAACAATTTTTGCTCCCATTGATTATTTCATTTCTTCTTTGAATATTTTCTCAAGTATTGATCTGTTTATGTTCAGTTCATTTGCTAGATTTTTCACAAGATTAACATATGTTCTAAATAAACTTTCTAATAATTCACCTTTCTCTGTTTCTGTAAGTTGGGTTTCTTCTGCCATCAAAAGAGCAAACCATCTGCCTAGAGTTGTGAGGTGATAAGTTTTTAACCAACTTATTCGATTTTTTTTCACTGTTTTTTCCATTTGTTCATTTAATACTTCTAGGTTCGTAAGTACTTTTAAATTTTGAATTATTGTTTTGTTTGAATAATTTAGAGATTCAATTAAATCCTTTTGATAAATGGTTTTTGCAATTCCTTGATCTAAAGAGAATCTTAGAATATCAACGCTTGCTTTGGATCCGAATATTGCACTTAAGATTTTATCTTTTTTTTCTGTAGGAAGAAATATTACATATGGATGTAGTTTTTTATCCATGTTGGTTTCATTATTTAGCAATTTTATGTGATCTTTAAAGTTTTTGTTAGTTAATTAATTTTGTTTAAGTTTTGCAAAAAACTGTGATTTGGTGTACATAAGGTTTATATGTCATAAGTGATATCGTAAGCGATAATCTGGTAGACTAAATTGACAGCACAAAATGGTAGAACTGTCGGACTTCCGAGAGGACTTCTCCGATTTCTTGTTTTGAATATGCTACGAGAAAAACCTATGTCTGGAACAGAGATAGTTGAAAAAATAGAAAAACAAACGGAGGGGAACTGGAAACCTAGTCCTGGATCAATATATCCATTACTTTCATGGTTATCTGATAAAGGATATACCGAAGAATTACCTCGAGATCAAGAGGGATTTAAGAGGTATCGTTTTACTAAATTAGGAAATAAATTTTTAGAAAAACAATTGATTCAAGCTAAAGATTTTCAAAAAAAAATGCAATTTCTAGCACCATTGCTAGTTAAAGGTCTTCCAATTGGAATTAATAATGAAAAATTCAAAGATGCAAAAGAAGCTGCTAATAAATTAATTAAACTCTTCATGAAATTTCGTAATAGAATTAGTCAAGTATCAAAAGAAGATTCCATAGAAATTACTGAGGCTCTAATTGATTGTTCTAAAAGGATCGAAAAAATAGTGAATAAATTGGAATAATAATTTTGAAGTGGAAGAATGGGAATAAAAAGTAGTTTCTTAATAGCTTGGAGATCAATATCTAGAAGAAAAACAAAAAATCTTAGCGTAATTCTAGCCGTAGCCTTAGGCGTTACATTGTTAGTTGGAATTCAAATAACAACAGATACTTTAGAAAATGCATTTCTTACAAGTCTTCTTCAAACTGAAGGTGAAGTTGATGTCAGAATTTCAAATAGTACCTCTGGAGAATATCTGGGGGCAGCTGACCAAGAGATAATCGAGGATATGGTTCCTGATGCAGTTGGAATTATGCCCGAGTTATCATCACAGATTCCTGGTTTAGTAGAAAGTCAGTTTGATCCAAATATGGAAATTGCAGGAATTCAGTTGAATTATTCAAACGTATTTGGAACCTTTTATGACTGGAAAACAGGAAACAAAATTAACTTAGATACAATGCTTATTAATAATAACACTATTTTAATGTCAAGTGATCAAGCTGAGAAGTTAGGCTTAGATTCGTCTATTTCATTACCTTTTAATATAACAACCGAATTCACTAATCTTACCACTGTTATTATTCCTCCTCCATTGGTCCCTTTGTCTAATTGGACTATAAATCCTGAATACACTGATTCACCACATGTTTTATCTAGTAACCCATTAGGTTTACATGTTGAATTGCAACCTGTTAATTTTACTAGCATTGTTACTGCCTACACCATTTCAGCGCCTAACTTGAAATTGTCTGATTATGCATATGTGAATGTCACAGTTTCAGGGTCAAATAATGCGCTTATAACTTTAGGGTTCTTTTTGGATGATGGAAGCAGTTTCTTAGTAGCGAATTTGACTAGTCCTTCAATAGTAAATGAAATCCCTTTTGATCTAACTCCTTATTCTGATAGAATCCTAAGAGGCGATGTTTATGTTTCAGTTATGAGTTCGAATGGAACTCAAACAAGTGTTGATATCACGGAGATAGCTTTTGAAACTCCAACAATAGGTGGTTCTTCAAGAGAGCCTACAATATCATTTATTCCTGAATTAGAAAGAGTAGAATTGACTATTGTTGGCTTTTTTGATTCTAACCGTCCAGGCATTGGTTCCCAGTATTCTGGAGTTATTTTAAAATTGGAGGATTTGCAAAGTTGGATAAGTCTCCAAGATCCCTTTCAAAATACTGATATAATAAGTGCTTATTTAGTTGCATACAAAACTGACCATTTTACTCAAGAAATTAGCGAAGAATTTCTTAAAATAAAAGTTGAGGAAATTGAAGAATCAATTCCTGAAGAAACCGACAAAATTACAGGTGAAACCTATAAAATTTACACAGTTACATCACCAAGACTAACTTTCTTTAATATTGCAGGATTTTTCATTACTCTCCTAAGTACTATCTTGACTTCACTTGGTCTATTAATTACACTTACAGGTCTTCTCTTAATAACTAATATTCAACTTATGAGCGTAGAAGATAGAGAGTTTCAAACCGGTGTACTTAGAGCAGTAGGCGAAAATAGAGGTGGAATTTTCCAATCAATAATGATTGAGAACCTATTCCAAGGAATTTTCGGTGGTATAATTGGCTTATTTGGGGGATTAGCTTTTGGTCAAGCAGTCGCAATTTACTTAGTGAGTTTATTTGGAACAGGTCAACAAAGCGTACAACCTATAATATCTCAGGAAGTTGTAATCTTGTCTGTTGTTGCAGGTATTATTCTTAGTATTCTTACCGGCATTCTTCCAGCTCTTAGAGCATCTAGAGTGAACATTGTTGATGCTCTTAGGGGGATTAAAATAAAATTTGAATCAAAATCGAGTCGAAACTTATTTGCACTCGGGATCTTGATCATAGTATTGGGCATACTTTTTCTTTTAAATAACGGTATTATTAATGAATCTACTCAGGTGTTTTGGAGCAGTAAAGGATGGGATACCTTAGCTGAGTGGAGAAATCTTATGCTAGGGTTTGGAATGCTTGCTGCAGGTATAGGTCTTGTATTATCACGATATATAAATAGAGTTAAAGCATTCAACATTACTGCTATAGTACTCTGGATAACCCCATCATTTTTATTTATAGTTGCAATGGGTAATTGGATAACCGATATAGGTAGTTTATCAATTGAAATCTTGCTAATTGGCATTGGACAAATCATCATTGGCTCAGTATTATTTTTGTCCTTGAATCTCCCGATAGTAATGCGCGGTTTACGAAAATTTTTGATAAAGATTAGAGGAATGAAAGGTGTTGCTGAGATATCACCAGCACTAATATCTTCGCACATTACACGCTCTACTTTAACTTTTGCAATCTTTGCCATTATCTTAACTCTCAATGTTCTTGTAGCTACTTTAATTCCAACTAGTTTAGGTACAATAACTCAACTTGAATCAGACTCCCAAGGGGTTGATTTTGCAGTTTTTCTCAATAAACCAGAAGCAGTCATAAATGGAACATCATTCTCAGCGGAGCTTTATGAGCTTGATTCCAGAATAAATGATGTAATTGGTTTTAAAACATTCAATCCTAGCCAGGATTATACCAAGTTTACTGCCCTTGAGGATCCATCCTCTTCTGATTTTGATGTCACTAGAGATTTGTTACCAATAGGATTAACAGAATTCAAATCGATCCAAATTAGAGGAAATGCTTCTGATTATTCAGATGATAATTGGCGATATCCTTATTACTTAAATAGTTATCCTGATGGAGTTCGTGAGGAATATTCTTCGGATTTAACTGATGAAGAACTGTTAGTTTTATCAAAGAAAGCGTGGGATCAATTTTTTGATCTTGAGTACAAAATGTCTGCTTATAATGTTTCTTCAGGTATATTAGAGGTGATATCTGGAGAATCAGATATTTCCGATTTGCAAATTGGTTCTGGAGAAGAAGGCCCCTTCGCTACAAATGGCGATCCTCTTGAAGGAGTAGATCCTATAAAAGATGCTGAAGGGAACACAATAGATAATCCCATAGTTTTTACAGATTCTTTCCTTCTTCCTGTTGGAATGCAAGTATGGATCCCAATGAACACATCGTCTTTTGGAGTGCCAAATTACCAAGCTTTTACCATAGGTGGTAGTCTTGATAATCAACGAGCTGGTGGTTTCCCATTAGGTAGTGGAATAAATTTTGGTGGTGGCGAATCTGACTTTAGCGCAGCTTTAGGTTCTTTATACTTAAATGAATATTGGGCAAATCAAACAAATTTTCTAGGCTTTGCTAATGGGGAGTCTCCAAAATCAAGAGCATTAACTCAGTATGATTCGTATCTTATCAAATCTTCTCTCTCTATAGATGATCCTCAGCTTGAACAAATAGCCCAATTAATCGAAGAATTTACTAATACAAATGATGAAGGATATAGATTGCTTGCTGATGATAATTTTTACGTTGCAAGTACTGCCCTAACCTATGCAAGAGTTGAACAAACATTGCAATTAACTGAAAGGTTAACCTCTTTTCTCCAAATCTATGTTACCTTTGGGCTAGCAATAGGTGCAGTTGGAATGGGTGTGATTTCAGTTCGAAATGTGGCTGAAAGAAAAAGAGAAATTGGAATGATGAGAGCTATAGGTTTTCCAAAATCTGAAGTTATTTTATCTGTTTTATTAGAACTGGTAGTTCTGGGGATAATTGGATTAGCTATAGGTGTTGTGAATGGGCTTATCATCAGTAAAGGCTTTGCTAACATGCAAAATATGGCTCTATTAATTCCATGGGATCAAATAGGGATTTATCTATCATTTATTGTGTTGATTGCGATAGGTGCAGGGTCTATACCTGCTTATGTTGCTTCAAGAATTCCTCCTGCAGAAGCATTGAGGTATGTTGGATGAAGAAAATTAAAAACCAAGAAAAAGAACAAGAAAATAGCATTATTCTCTCAATAACCAACTTGCATAAACGCTACAATGAAAGCAAATCGAACGAAGTACATGCTCTTAGAGGTATAGATCTAACTGTCAGAAAAGGTGATATGATGGCAATAATGGGACCATCTGGATGCGGAAAAACCACTTTACTTAACATGATAGGGCATTTAGATAGACGCTCTTCTGGAGATATTATTATTGGAAATGTTAACACCTTAACTCTATCTGACAATCAAATGACTTCTTTTCGTCGAGATAATATAGGTTTTATTTTTCAATTATTCAACCTATTTCCATTTTTAACTGCAGTAGAAAATGTTGAAACTCCTTTATTATTAAAAGGTATGAATTCGGGTTTAGCTAGAGAACAAGCAAAAATGCTGCTTAGAGAATTGGGTATGGGTGACAGACTCTACCATCAACCAAGCGAACTCTCTGGGGGTCAACAGCAAAGAGTAGCAGTTGGTCGAGCTCTAATTAACCAACCAGCAATTATTCTGGGAGACGAACCTACCGGTGATTTAGATTCAACAACTAGCTCTGATGTCATGGCTCTTTTTAGACGAATAAATAGAACTAATAAACAAACCCTAGTTTTAGTGACTCATAATCGTTGGATAGCTGAGCAATGTGATTACATTGTCCATATGCGTGATGGGAAAATCTCCCATAGCGAACAAGGACCCTTCAATAAAAAGGAGAAAAAACAATGAAAAGTTACTTTTCTGCCATAATTGATAAATCTGATTCATTCGAAAATTCTAAATTATTAAAGAGACTTCAAAATGATTTAAAAGGATCATTGAGTATCCCACGCTCGAATATTAATTACAAAGAACATAATACCTTTCTTTTCATAGGTGCTACTAAGTCTCTTTCTAAACCACTAACTCCACAGACAATAAAACAAACTGAACTCCGTCTTAAATCAAGACTAGATAAGTACTATCTAAATAACAACTTGAAACTTAAAAAAAGCTTGAAAAATAAGCAAGAATTAAAAGAAACAGCTCAGATAGTAAAAGAATTTCTAAAAGAAATCGACAATAATCTCCCTAAGGAATTTGATATTAAACTGGGAAAGGTAATATCAGAAGTTCCAGATGAATATTATAATCTTCAAAGGAAAAGTCTGATTTCCTTTTGGCGTTTAGATGAAGAACATAAGATTCAATTTCTTCTTCCTGGTTGGAAATCCACGTTTACTTTAACGGAATATGATCCAAATATTGAACTAGAAGAAATGGTAGACAAATTAGAATTATTAAATTTTTTCAGAATTTTTATTGAGCCTACTCTTTTGCACCTAAGGGAAATGGATGGAGTTTTAGAGAGATTAGACTTAGGTCTCAGCGGAAACCACTATAGAAGTAATAATCCAAAGTTACAAAATAAGTTTGAATTATTTATTCGAATTTTATCTGCAAAACTAAGCGCATTAGAAAATTTGGATCAAACAATATCTCGCATCCTAAGACTTTTTCGTGAACCACAAGAATTCTGTAATAGTAATGTGTTTACGAACTATTGTAAAGAACTTAAGACTGCTGTAAGGCAAATTTCATGGAAAATTAATCAGACCAATAGCCTTCTAAGCGAAGTTCAAAATAAAATCGATCAATGTCAATATAAATTAAAAAATTATTTTGATGAAACTCAGAATGGAATTAGAGTTTTGGAATCAATAGATGAATTCAAGCTTGCACTATTAAATATGGCTGAACTTAGCTATGATTTGTTTGTTGAAGCTGAGCTGTCAAAAATGTGGCTGGACTTATTTGGCTCAGATCTCCCATATTTTACTTTCCAAAATAGTCTATTTACTTTACAAGATATAAATATTGCAAATTTAGCAACTGATAATATAATTTCAGTTCGAGGTCTTTCTAAGAACTATAATTTAGGAAAAACAACTGTTTACGCTCTTCGTGGTGTAGATCTTGATATTAAGAAGGGAGAATTTGTTGCTATTGTAGGAAATTCAGGAGCAGGAAAAACAACTCTATTAAATTGCATGGCAGGGTTAGACACTCCTGATTATGGACTGATTATTTTTAAAGGTAAAGATCTTCACAAATTGGAAGATTCAGAAAAATCAAAAACTAGGCTTTTGGATATGGGATTTATTTTCCAAAGCTATGCTCTGCTTCCTCATTACGATACTCGTGAGAACGTAGCTCTGCCTGCTGACCTTGCTGGATTAAGCAAAAAATTAAGAAACAGAATTGAAAATCTACTAGCAGGGGTTGGAATTGACAAGCAAGCTACTCAATACCCTGCTCAATTAAGTGGAGGCCAAATGCAAAGAGTTGCTATAGCTAGAGCTTTAACTAATCAACCAACTGTACTATTTGCAGATGAACCCACAGGGGATTTGGATTCGGAAACAGGAAAACAGGTTATGGAACTAATAAAACGTTTTCATCAAGAAACAAAGACTACAGTAATAATGATCACTCATGAAAAAGAAATAGCTGATTATGCTGAAAGACAAATAATCTTGGAAGATGGTTTAATCCATTAAGCATTTCCAATATCTTTTTTAGATCAAGTTTTGTGATTATTTGCGGTGTTTCAAAACGGAATTTTCTCATTGGATTCCAGCTGATGGAGATACATTTGTTACTAGGGAAGGTTTTATTTTAAACACGTTTGGATATGAACATCCGCCTAGTCGTGTTTTTGCATTTTTAAAATATATTCCTGCTGAATTCAAGAATTTTTTTGATGTACAAATGCTTAAAAGAACTTGGAATTTTAAATCAAAAAAATTATTTAGAGCTGAAAAACTATACACAGCTAAAAACTATAACACATTTATAGAGGTTTTTCGAAAAAATTTTCCTGATTATATTTATTATTGTCCCTTTAGAAAAAAAGATTTACTAACTGCTCCCTTGAATTTAATTAAGGCAATCTTTATTCCGAAATATTGTTTAATAAAATTAAGGAATATAAAAAAGCTTGATGATCTTCAGAGCATGGCTTTAGATCTTATTAATATGATTTCTGAAGCTTCAGGAGTGAAGTTGGATGATTTTGGAATGCATGGATCAATAGCTTTGAATATGCACTCTGTTGAGTCAGATATTGATTTTGTAATTTATGGATCAGATACCTTTCGCAAAGTAGAGAGGGCAATATCAGATCTTGTAAAGATGGGTAAACTAAGGTATATTGTTAGCAATCGATTAGATAAAGCAAGAAAATTTCAAGGTCGATATAAGAAAAAAGTATTCATGTATAATGCAACAAGAAAACCAAATGAAGTTAAAACTACATACGGATCAAAAAAATTTGTATTTGTTAAACCAGTAAAGTTCCAATGTGTTATTTCTGATGATTCTGAAAATATGTTTCGCCCGGCAATTTATAAAATAACAAACTATAAACCCTTAACACCTAAATCCGAACTTCAAACAGATATTATTCCTGATCGAGTGATCTCAAATATTGGGTGTTATAGAAATGTTGCTCGGATAGATGATAAAATTGAAGTAGCAGGGAATCTGGAAAAAGTTGAAATCATTAGTACAGGCGAGATTTATTATCAAATTGTAGTTGGTAGCGCAATTTCTGAGGAAGAATATATTTGGCCATTGTAAAACTTAGAGATCGAGATGCAATAATCACAAAGGAAGGTTTGATCTTTAGAGTATTTGGCTATGATCATCCCAGAGGCGCATATATATGTGACGCTGAATATGCTTCAGCAAAGATTTTTAGCTCCAAAGATCCTCGTGCACCAAGAACTAGTTTAAATCAAATATTCTACAAGTTTTATAATGATGAAGGATTAATTCTTGTTTTAAAAAGATATCCAAAATACACGATTTATTATAAATTGCTCAATAAAAAAATTCTTGGAGTTCAAATCTCTGATATATTCACTATAAGAAAACCTAAACAAAAATTAAAGCTAATAATTAAAGAAAAACCAACTGATGCATTAATTGATGCTACTCAAAGAGTATTTCATAAAATAAAGAATGCCTCTGATCTTTCTTTGGAAGATTTTGGAGTTTTTGGTTCTCTTTTGCATAACTGCTCTGGTTTCACAAACGAGTTTAATGATAAAGATGTTATGAAAGGTAAGTTGTGGAGATTTAAAGATTATAATTTAAAGGAGTATATCTGGCATCAAAAAAGAAAACTGATTTATGGTATGTTCAATGATACTAAAAGCGGTAGAATAATCAAAGCTGAGTTTGAACCAGTCAAGGACTGGAATGAAATAACTTCATGCTATAAGAAAAATGATAGAATTTTTCCTAAAGGATGGGCAAGACTAAAAGCTAAAGTCATTGATGATGTTGACTCTCCTTTTATTCCCTCCATCTACCATATTGAGCCAATATCAGTTATTAAGGGATCAAAATCCGCCTTAGAGACTATAAGAATTTTTTCATATATGGAAGAATTTAGACAGCAAGTAAAAAAAGATGAAACTATAGTAGTGGAAGGAAATCTTGAGGAGGTCAAATCCAATAAAAGAAGTTATAATCAAATCACATTAACTTATTGTCCTAAATATTATCAACAAGTTTTGAAAGTTTATAATTCAAACCTTTGATAGAATCATATAATCAGATGGCTTGTTTCCAAGAATCAATCTAAAATAAGTACCATTGTTTTTTGTTTGAACCTTTTCTAGCTTTCCTTGAGCAACTATATTTTCTTCTTGTTTAGCTTGTAAACAAAATCTGCCTCTAAAAGATGTAATTTCTTCTATTTGTACATTTTTTTTTCCAGAAAATATTAAAACATTTTCAACTTTGTAAGTGCAAGGTGTAAAGAGGGCCTCGGAATCATCAATTATTGTGGCTGATATTTTTGCATCTCCGCAATTTGTGTATTTAATATCTCCATATTGGTGATGTATTTCATCCCAGTTTTTAACAAACCTTATGAAAAACTCTGTCTTTCGGAACATTCCTTGGAATGCTTTTCGCGATTCAACTTTAATAAAATCTTCAAAGCTCATTTGAGTATCTTTTTTACGAAAATTATAAAGATTTTTCAACCCTTTTCGATCATATGCTCTTAGATCAGTTTCTTCATTTTTCAATATTTCTTCTAATATATTGTAGGCTTTTTGACAATTTTTTATTCCGTAAATTACAGGATCCAAGTCTGATTGCAAATTGTATAATCCTGTCATAATTGAACCTGAGATTCCAATTGAATTCCAAGGTATGCCAGCTTTTTTCTTTAATATTGTAAGTAGATCCGATGCCTTATTCTCTAATTCTGAATTTTTTTTAGATCTACGCAGTTTTTCAAGTTTGATAATTGGATTGTAGTGTTTTTTTATTTTCTCAACTGGAACTTCACACAGGATCTCATCAAAAACAGGATCATACACAATAAGGTCAGTATAATTTTTCTTTAGATAATAAAATCGTTCTGAGAGATTGTAAATTTTATCGTAATGGATTTTTTTAATTTTTCTATTGCCTGTTATTGAGGGAATAAATCTGGGAAAAGCGATAACCTTTCTAGGTGGATGTATTAATCCTTTTACATCAAAGATTATTCCATCTTTGTTTTCTATTAACTCCCCTTCTCTAAATAGCATAGATTTGCCCCATATAGCATAAGTTCTTTTGTTGTATCCAATGTTTGAAGACTTTTGCGTAATATTAATAAACCTTTTTTTTAGGTTTTTAAAAATAGGAGATAATTTTCTTTGCTGCCTTTGCATAAATCCCAGTTTATTTCTCAGTGTTTGCAGTTAGGGCTGCTTTTAGAAGTAAGTGCCAAAAAACCTGGGAATGTAACTCCTCAATCTGGGTTTGAAGGTACTACTTTTAAACATTTTTTGGCTTCAAGTGTGGCTTGTTTTCCATCTTTTGAGGAAGCTGCAGAGCGCGGAATTTCTGTTTTTGAGGGCAAACTATCTGTTGGTGAAATCGGTATTGGAAAAATAATTCAGAATTGTATTTTAGATATAAATGCATGGCAGAGAGGTGGAAATACTTTGCTTGGTGCTGTAATTTTATGTGTTCCAATAGCTGCAGCGGCAGGAATGACATATCTTGAAGAAAGCTTTGATCTAATAGAATTTAGATTAAATTTGAAAAAGATAGTTGAATCTACAACGTCTGCTGATGCTGTTTTTCTTTATGAAACCATAAATACTATTAAACCTGGAGGTCTTAACGATGTTCCAGATTTAGATCTTAATTCTCCTGAATCAAAAAAACGATTAATAAAAGATAATATTTCCCTTTATGAGGTTTTCAAGATCGCATCTAGCTATGATTCAATTTGTTTTGAATGGGTTAATAACTATACAATAACTATTGATTTAGCTTACCCTTTCCTAATGGAACAATTACGTTTTTATGAATTAGAAAAGGCAATAGTTCAAACGTTTTTGAAGGTTCTATCGTTTTATCCTGATACCCTTATTTCAAGAAAAGTTGGAAAGAAAATTTCTCAGAATATCTCTAAGAAAGCTGCTGAATTGTTACAATTGGGAGATTTAAATTCAAAGTTAGGTAGGAAAAGATTGATAGAGTTTGATAAGAAACTTAGGGAAAATAGAAATGAATTGAATCCTGGAACAACTGCAGACTTGCTTGGAGCAACTTTAGGTTTATGTATTTTATCTGGTTATCGTCCATAATGTTTTTGGATGTTTTCAGGCTCCATTCTTAAATATTAGCCAAATATCAATATGTGGTAAAGGGGAATAGTGGTGGTGCAGCAAAAATTAAATTTAATTTTGCTAACTGGAAGAACTATTGATCAAGGCGTAGGCAAAGAATCTGGAAAAGGCACTAAACTGTATTTCGAAAGCACGACTATTTGTTATATGGATGAGGTAGATATGAAAGCAATTGGTCTAAGAAACAATGATCACATTCTTGTAACTTCTCCAGAGGGATCAGTTGTTTTAAGGGCAGTAAAGCATCCTCGAGGTGCTATGCCTGGAATGATTTACATTCCTTATGGACCTTGGGCTAATTCTATTTGTAGTACTGATACAACAAGTATCGGTATGCCCTCTTTTAAAGGCACGCCAGTTGAGGTAAAGCCTGCGCCTAATCAACCTATTTTAACATTGCAGGAGCTTCTTAGAAAAGAGTTTGGAAGGTAAATATTTTGTCAAAAATTAATTCTGTAACTTGTCCAGTTTGTGGATGTTTATGTGATGATATTGAATTAACAATTGCTGATGGTATTGTTGCACAAGTGAAAAATGGGTGTGCAATGTGTGAAGCAAAATTTTTCAGTCATAGTAATGAGCATAGACTTAAAACTCCTTTGATAAGAAAGGATGGAAAACTAGTTCCAACAACTTATACTGTGGCTGTTAGAAAATCAGCTGAAATCTTAGCTAAAGCAAATTATCCGATACTCTATGGGTGGAGTTCTACTGATTCTGAAGCACAAAGAGTGGGAGTGGAACTTGCTGAGGAGGTTGGAGGCGTTCTTGATAATACGGCAGTTGTTTGTCATGGGCCTTCAATTCTCAGTGTTCAGGAAGTTGGAATTCCAACTTGTACTCTAGGTCAAATTAGACATCGTGCTGATCTTCTTATTTACTGGGGTTGTAATCCATGGAGTGCACATCCTCGTCATCTTGAGCGTTATACAGCTTTTACGGATGGAAGGTTTGAAAATAGTGAATGGATGAGTTATCTTAATAAAGTGAAGGCTGCGGCGGGAAGGAAAAAAATTAAGAGTTTGGAACGAAAGGGAATTTTAAAGCATCGAAGGGAGCGAGAAATTCCCACTGTTAGTGACAATAAACCGACTGAGATACTTGATAAAAAAGGTCGAAAGTTAATTGTGGTTGATGTTCGCAAGTCAATGACTGCTGAAATAGCTGATTATTTCCTTCAAGTGAAACCTGGTAAAGATTATGAGCTCATTCAGGGAATACGAGCTTTGGTGAGAGATCAAGAATTGGATGTTGAAGAAGTTGCTGGCGTTCCAGTTGAATATTTGCAGCAATTGGTTGATGCTATGATAAGTTGTGATTTTGGAGTTATATTTTTTGGTATGGGATTAACCCAAAGTCCAAGCAAATTTAGGAATATTGATGTTGCAATTTCTTTGATTAGAGATTTAAACATGAGGACAAAATTTGCTATAATGCCTATGCGAGGGCACTTTAACGTTACTGGGGCAAACACAGTTTTTACTTGGCAAAGCGGTTATCCATATGCTGTTGATTTCTCTTTGGGTTATCCTAGGTACAATCCTGGTGAAACAACGGTTGTTGATGTTTTGTTGCGCCAAGAGTCTGATGCAGGATTAGTTATTGCCTCTGATCCTGTTAGCAACTTTCCACGCAAAGCTGTTGAACATTTGGTTAAAAATCCTTTGATTGTTATTGATCCTCATATGAATGCAACCTCACTTGTTGGTGATATAATTATCCCTTCTTCAATTGTAGGAGTAGAAAAAGAAGGAACAGCATATCGAATGGATCATGTTCCCTTACCATTAAAAAAAGTGGTTGATCCGCCAAAGGGTGTTCTTTCAGATGAAGAGATTCTGAACAGAATATTAAAAGAAGTTCGTAAAATAAAATCAAATAGATTAGAGGCAGCTTGAAATGGATTTATTAATTAAGAATGGCTTTGTTTATGATCCAATAAATGGAATAAATGGCGAAAGAATGGATATTGCCATAAGAAACAATAAAATTGTTGAATCCGTTATTGAAAAAAATTCAAAGATAATCGATGCTACTGGATTAACGGTTTTTCCAGGAGGAGTTGATATTCATACTCATATTGCTGGTTCTGAAGTTAACACTGGACGTTTGGTAAGACCTGAAGATCATGAAAAAGATTTTGTGAGAAAAACATCGGTTACTCGATCTGGTGTAGGATATTCAATTCCTTCTACATTCACTACTGGTTATCGATACTCACTTATGGGTTATACCACCGTGATGAATCCTTCAATGGCTGCTTTGGAAGCAAAACATACCCATGAAGAACTAAATGATATACCGATGCTTGACAAAGCTACTTATCCTCTTTTGGGGGATTGGTGGTTGGTTCTTGAAACAATACAGAAAGGGGATTTAGAAGAGTGTGCAAGATATGTCGCTTGGATGCTGGAAATAACAAAGGGGTATGCAATTAAAATTGTTAATCCTGGTGGTTTAGAATCTTGGGGATTTGGTCGAAACGTACATAGTATTGATGATCAAATACCAAACTTTGGTATTACTCCAAGAGATATTATGTGTGGTCTTGCTAAAGTTAATAAGATGTTGAATTTACCCCATACTATTCATCTTCATACTAACAATCTAGGAGTTCCAGGCAATTATGAGACTACTCTTGATACAATGAAGTGTTTGGAGAGTATTCCAAGTAATGGAAAACCAGTGGTTCATATAACTCATTTGCAGTTTAGTAGTTTTGCAGGTGAGGATTGGGGATCATTTAGGTCTGGTGCCGCTGAAATTGCAGGGTATATTAATAATCATGATCATGTCAGTTGTGACATGGGTCAAATAATTTTTACAGATACTACAACAATGACTGCGGATGGACCCTTTGAATATACTCTCTATCAGCTAAGTGGACATAAATGGGTTAATAGTGATGTTGAAACTGAAACAAGCGGTGGAATAATCCCGTTTCACTATAAACGAAAGAATCCGGTTAATGCTATTCAATGGTCCATTGGATTGGAACTTGCTCTTTTGATTAAGAATCCTTGGAAAGTTTTTATGACTACGGATCATCCAAATGCTGGACCTTTTACTGCTTATCCTAAGATTTTAGCATGGCTTGCTAGCAAGAAAGCTAGGATGGCTACCTTTAAGAGGTTACATAAAAAAGCGCAAAAAAAGAGTATTTTGCCTTCAATTGATCGTGAATTAAGTCTATACGATATTGCTATCGTTACTAGAGCAGGGCAAGCGAAGGCGTTGAATCTGAAAGAAAAAGGGCACCTAGGAGTTGGAGCGGATGCTGATGTGGCTATATTTGACTTGAATCCTGAAAAAGTAGATATAGCAAATAAGTTTAGAACTTTTAGGCGTGCATTTACCAATACGGCTTATACTATTAAGGGCGGAAAGATTTTAGCTAAAGATGGGGAAATCTTACAACAAGCTGAGGGAAAAACCATATGGCTTGATATGCAAACCAAAAAAGAAATAGAAATTAGTGAAGAAATCAAGAAAAAATTCAGAGAGTATTGGACAGTAGAATATGAGAACTATCCTGTTTCTGAACATTATATTAAAAACTCAAGTCCTATAAAAATAAAGGCTGATGTTTAACGTGATAATTTTAACTCCTATAAAAAAAACTCAATATCCGATAATTGCTCAATGTATATCTCCAGACGTTTTTCAAGAAAAAACATTAGAACAAATTAACAATTTGCCTATATGGATTGGCAACAAGAGAAGAATCCTTTCTGATCTTTTTAAAATAGAGAAAACCACTGAAAACTCACCAAGTATTATTATTAATGGTGATGTTTCTCAGGTTAGAAGAATTGGCTGGGGTATGACTCAAGGAGAAATTGTAGTTAACGGCAATGCAGGAATGCATTTGGGAAAAAAGATGTCTGGTGGAAAAATTGTTGTTAATGGGAACGCTGAGGGTTGGGCAGGTTCAGAGATGAAAGGCGGTCTGCTTGAGATCAAGGGTGATGCAGGTGATTATCTGGGATCTCCTTATAGAGGAAGTACTATTGGGATGCGAAAAGGAAAGATTGTTGTACATGGAAATGTTGGTAGCGATGCTGCTGTGCATATGAAAAGTGGTTTAATTAAGATTCATGGTAATTCTGGCCCATTTATGGGTTTTCGCATGACAGGCGGAGTAATTCACATTCAAAAAGATGCGGGAACAAGACTTGGAGCTTGTATGACTGGAGGAAAAATTGTGGTGTCCGGTGTATTAGAAGATATGCTGCCTACTTTTGCTATTGAGTTTATCAAAGGAAAAGTCAAAATTGAACTTGGTGATAAAGCAATTGGACCCTTTTTTGTTTTTCTTGGAGATTTGGCAGAGAACGGAAGAGGCAAACTTTTTATTTCAAAAGAAAAAAATCCGCAATTATCTCAATATGAACGCTTTTTATAAAGTAAAGAAATTAATTTCAATTTAATATTTCATATTTAGGTAATACTCTAATTGTAACTCATTCAAAATAATTTATTTAAAAATCAGGGTTTTTTTGTTTTTTCACAAGCTACAAAATGCCCTTTTCCTATATGAACTAGTTTTGGAGGATACTTTATACAATTTTGATCTTTTTTATAGATGCATCTTGTTTCAAATCTACATCCAATTGGAGGATTAATTGGACTTGGCACTTCTCCTGGCAAAATTATTCTGCTTTTTTTAGCTAGAGGATCTGGTATTGGAATTGAAGAAAGTAGGGCTTTTGTATATGGATGAAGGGGAGAATCAAATAATTCTTGCGTTTCTGCTAACTCGACTATTCTTCCCATATACATAACAGCTACCCTGTTGCATAGGTGTCTAACAGTACTCAGATCATGTGATATGTACAAGTAAGTTGTATTGAATTTCTGTTGAAGGTCTTTTAGCAAATTTAGAATTTGAGCCCTAACTGAAACATCTAAGGAAGCCACAGGTTCATCAGCTATTAGTAATTTCGGCTCAACAGCTAAAGCCCTTGCTATACAAATTCTTTGTCTTTGTCCTCCGCTAAATTCATGAGGATATCTTTCTGCATGGTAAGGCTCTAAGCCTACTAGTTCTAGCAGTTCATAGAGTTTTTGATAGAGTTCTTTTTTAGGCAATGAAGTATGAATAGTTAGAGGTTCTGTAATAATATCTGCAACTGTCATTCTAGGATCTAGTGAAGCATAGGGATTTTGGAAAACATATTGAATCTTGCGTCGCAATTTTTGTTTTTCTTCTTTATTTTTGGAACTGAAAATTGTGATGATCTCTTTTCCTTCAAAGTTTATTTTCCCAGATGTTGGTTGATCCAGGTATAATATAGATCTGGCAGTTGTGGTTTTTCCACATCCACTTTCTCCTACTAAACCAAAGGTTTCTCCTCTTTTTATTGAGAAGCTTATATCGTCAACAGCGTGAATCAATCCTACTTGTTTTTTTAGAAATATCCCTCTTGTGTATATTGGAAAGTGCTTTACAAGATTTTGAACTTCTAATATTTCTTTATTAATTATTTTTTGCACCTCCAAGAGGAGATTCTAAATTGATTTCTAATGCTCGAAAACATGCCACTTTATGTCCGGGTTCAATTTCTATTAATTCTGGAATTTTTTCCGTGCATTTTTCAATAGCATATTCACAGCGGGGATGGAATCTGCAACCAGAAGGTGGCTCTATTAGATTTGGTATATTTCCTGGTATAACTTTGAGTTTATCCGTTCTTAAGGCCAAGCTTGGAACAGCAGTTAAAAGAGCTTGGGTATAAGGATGTTTTGCTTTATAGAAAATTGTTTTTGTATCCGCTGATTCACATACACGACCTGCATACAAAACAGTTATTCTATCAGCTATATCAGCTACAACGCCCATGTCATGAGTAATTAGGATCATTGCCATTCCCAGTCTTTTTCTTAGGTTTTGCATCAGTTCTAAAATTTGTGCCTGTATGGTAACATCAAGGTTTGTAGTTGGTTCATCCGCTAGGAGTAAGTTTGGTTGGCTAGCTATAGCTCTTGCTATTGCAATTCTTTGTTTCATACCTCCACTTAGCTGGTGGGGATAATTCCAAATCTTTACATCTGGATCTGGAATCTCAACTAGCTTTAGCAATTCGATTGCTTTTTCTAGCGCTTCTTTTTTAGAAATTTCTTGATGGGCTAATATTACTTCTAATAGTTGATCTGCAATCGTTAAAACGGGATTTAATGAGGTTGAAGGGTCTTGAAATATATATGCTATTTCTTTTCCGCGAATTTCTCTAAGGGCTTTTTCCGATTTCTCTAAGAGATTTTCTTCTTTATAGATAATTTTTCCTTCAATTATTTTTCCTGGACTAGGTACAATTCTCATTATTGATAAAGCAGTAACAGACTTTCCTGAACCTGACTCTCCAACAAGTCCAAGAGTTTCTCCCTCTATAACTTCAATATCTACACCATCCACTGCTTTTACTATTCCTGCCCAAGTATCAAAGTAGGTTTTCAATCCTTCAATTCTTAGTAGTTCTTTATTCATTTTTTAATTTCAACTATAATGTTTCTATTCTCGAAGACGAGGATCAAGCGAATCTCTTAGCCCATTTCCAAGCAAAGTAAAGCCAAGCACTAGTAAAGTGATAAATAAACCTGGAAATACTCCTTCCCACCAAGCCTCCTTTACTGCTTCGCTTGCTTTTTGAAGTTGTTGCCCCCATGTGATAGCGTTAGGATCTCCAAATCCTAAGAAACTTATCCCAGCTTCTACGAGTATTGCCGTGGCAATCATTAGTGTTGTTAATACTATTATAACATGAAGCACATTTGGCAAGATGTGCCTTATCATTATTCTTGTTTTAGTTGCTCCTAAAGCAGTGGCTGCTTCAATATATTCTTGCTCTTTAACCCTGAGCACTTCTCCTCGGATAATTCTCGCGTTTGCTGCCCATGAGAATATTCCAATCATCAGTGTAACCATAAATAAACCTCCCCCTCCTGAGGGTGCTAATGCAGTAATAACTTTAAGAAAAACTAGCAAAATTAATAGAAAAGGTATTACCAAGAAAATTTCAGTTATTCTCATCAGTATATTATCCACTATTCCACCATAGAATCCTGCAACTACTCCAACTACAGTTGCCAATAACATTACTATTAATGCTGCTGCAAATCCAACAAATAATGCTGAACTTGCTCCGTACACTACTTGGCTGAAAACGTCATGACCTACATAGTCTGTTCCAAACAAGTATTTTGATGATGGTGGTGCTCTTGTTTCTCCTGAGTAAAATCCTGGAATTGTATTTGGTCCATAAGGGGCAATTAGCGAGTCGAAGGCTGCCATAAATATTATAATTCCAATTATAAAGAAACCTGCTAGAGCTGTTTTATTTTTTTTGAACCTTCTCCAAGCTATATTCCATTGACTTGCTCCTTTAGTTTTGTTTTTTTCTTGGATTAATTCTCTAAGAATTTTTTGCACTATTTTCTCTCACCTTTTTTATTCAACTCTTATTCTTGGATCAATATAGCCATAGGTTAAGTCCGTTATCAAATTGGCAATTAATGTCATTAAAGTTATTATCACAGTAATTCCCATTATAACTGGAAAGTCGAGTCTATTTGTTGCTTGAACAAAAAGTCTACCCACTCCAGGCCAATTAAAAACTGTTTCAGTTATTGGAGCTCCGGCAAGCATGGCTCCGAAATAGATTCCCACATATGTTACAACAGGAATAAGCGCATTTCTTAATGCATGTTTATAGACTACTTTTCTATCATTAAGACCATTGGCTCGGGCTGCTAAAACATAATCTTGTTTAAGAACTTCTAGCATGCTTGACCTAATTAGGAGAACTATAGGAGCTAAAAGTGCAAATGTTAAAACCGCTACTGGTAATACCATATGCCATATTATATCCAGGGTTCTGCTACCTAGGAAGTAATCTTTTGACTCTGATATTACTGTAACGTATCCACCAGCAGGAAACCAGCCGAGGTAGTAAGCAAAAATTAATATCACAATAATACCCATGTAAAAAATAGGAATACAAGTACCTAATAGAGAAGTGGTAGTTACTGTCACATCTGTTTTAGAATATTTTCTCCTAGCTGAAATCACACCTACAGGGATAGCTATCAACAAGGCAAGAATAATTGAAACTATTTGAAGCAACATAGTTGGCCAAATATAATCTCCAATAAGGGATGTAACCTCTATGCCACCTCTGATAACATAAGAATTACCCAAGTCTCCTTTGAGTAAATTTGCTAAGTAAATCAAAAATTGGTGCCACAAGGGCTTATCTAAACCATAATAGGCTGTTAGGTTATTTCTTGCCTCTTCTGTTATATGAGGGTTCATGGCTGTCATTAGTCGAACGGGATCACCGGCTACTCTTGTAGCTGCAAACACAATTATTAGAATTCCTAGAAAAAGTGGAATAAGATATAGAAGTCTTCTGATTATATATCTAGTCATTGCCAAATTGTTTCACTTTTCAATATAAGATTTTTAATCTAAAAAATAGTATGTAATTGTTAATAAAGACTTTTCAAAATATACTTCTCAATGGTATTTAAAATCGATTTAGATGCATGTTACTAAGCAAAATTTATGGTAAATTGCTTTTTTGTTTATTTTTTGTTTTTTTGTTTTGTTAATAATTTCTTTTTTATGGCAAATTTTATAAATAAAATACGTAAGAACATAGGAGTTGGAGAGCTATTCAATGGTACAAAAAAATAAAAAAGCAGTACTACTTGGTTTTCTATTAATAATAAGTGCCTTTCTATTACCAGCTACTATTATAGTACAGGGTCAATCAACCCTACCCATATTGTTTAGTATGACATTGACTACACCATCAACAAATCCTTCGAGGCAGGCTTGGTCTGAAGTAATTCAACAAAACTTGATATCCGTTGGAATTGACGCTAATAGAGTTATTCAGGATTGGGACACTATCTATGATAGAGCATTAGATCCTCCACCAGAGATCGTAGGTAAATCCTTTGATGAAGGTGGTTTTGATGCTCTATTTGTTGGCTATGCTCTTGGAATAGATCCAGATCCGTTTCCAATATTCCATAGCAGTCAAACTCCACCTGGGCAAAACTACTACAATTATGTAAACACTGAAAACGATGAATTATGTGAAAACATCAAAGTAACAGTGGACAGAGAAACAAGACTAGGATATGTCGATCAATGGCAAAAACTTAACCATGATGAAGCACCTGCATTAGCCCTTATGTATACAGAAGAGGTTGTTGCTTTCGATCCGCGCAACCTTGTGAAAAATTCATTTGAAACTTTGCATTATCCTATATGGCCTGCACCTCATCAATGGGAACTGGCTTCAGGCAATGAACAAACGACGATTACTATCGCTCAGACAGGTCCGGCACCGTCAGAAGGTTTGAATCCTTATCTTTCAACCTCTTATTATGACTTGACAGTTTTTGGATCAGTTTTTGGTAAACTAATGCGAGTTAAAGATCTTGACTCCTTAGATATGGAACCTGAGCTAGCCACAAGTTGGTCTGTTGCTGATGACGACAAAACATGGACTGTAAACTTAAGACAAGGCGTTTTATGGCATGATGGAACAGAATTTACTGCTGAAGACGTTAAATTCACTTATGCTGCAGCTATGGAAGAAGAATTGGCTTCACAAACTGGAGCCTTCATAAGAGAAATAATAGGTTCAGCTGATAATATTGAAATCGTTGATCCCTACACAATAGTATTCAATTTGCCCGAGCCCTATGCGTATTTCATTTCAGGTTTGTTGGGTTCATCTACAACTGGATGGATATTACCCAAACATGTTCTTGAGGATGTTCCTTATACTGAATGGAGAAGCCATCCATTCAACAATGCCGATGGAAGCTATATGGTAGGTGATTATGAAGCTTGGGGTCCTATTGGCACCGGACCTTATTGGTATATGGCTTATGATCCTATTACTTTCACTAATTTCATGGGCAAAAACGAAGAATATTGGGATAAAAGCGCTTTGGAAATGGCAGGGGTTTTCGGAATTGAAGAGTACCGTGTTGTTTTCATTGAAGATTCTGATCCAGCTATCACAGCTTTAAGACAAGGGGATGTGGATGTTTTGGATTCTCAATATCATCTTGAAACCAAACTCGATAGTATTGAATCTCCTTGGGGTGATTGGGCAAGGTATGAAGCGTTTGGGGTTCAAGAATTAGGATTTAATATGGAACATCCAATTTTTGGTACAGGAGTTGATACACCTTTAGGTCAAGAAGATCCAACAAAAGCTGCAGAAGCTGCAAATTACGTGAGATTAGCAATTAGCCACCTAATACCTCGCCAAGAAATTATTGACGAAATACTTGCTGGATTTGGTACACCTGCTATTACAAATACTATTTGCACATTAACAGACGGATACGATCCAACAATGGAAGCTCACGCATACGATGTTGAATTGGCAAAATCTTATTTGGCTGCAGCTGGTTATGACACGGGAGTTCCTCCACCTGGAGGAGACTTCTTGGGAACATATGGACTTTACTTGGCTATAGCTGCTGTAGTTATTATCGTTGTAGTTGCTGCTGTGTACTTTGTACGGAAAAAATGAATTTAATAAATTCTTCATCTTTCCTTTTTTTTTGAACTTCTTTTTCAGAATGCTGATATAATTAGGGCTTCAATAACTAAAAGACCACCCACTATTACCCATTTTTCAGCTTGAGATTCAGATCCTCTCTGGCGATTAATCTCCAATGATTCGGAATAAGTGATTTTTCCGAATATTTTATTGAAAATAGGTGAATAGAGCGCTATTCCCGCGCCAGCTATTAATGCCAGTCCTCCTTCAATTAAAACGAGAAAAGAAGCTAAATAAAGCATTTGAATTATGTTTTGAGTAAAAATAAAAATAACGACTAAGTTCACAAGAACAATTATTAATGAATAAAGTAAGCAAATTGGAATAATTTTTAGAAGTGCCCTTGCTTCATTCTTCAAGTGTATTTAAATCCTTTTATTTTAATTGAAAAATAAGGAATTAGGTTTGAAAAACTTTCTGTTATTTATTTTAATTTTTTTGATTTGAACTTTTTTCTTCTGGCATTTTTGTACTTTTGAAGAAAATCCAAAATAGAATTATTGATAGTGAATAAAAAATTGCTGAAATAATAAATGGTTCTGATAAGAATCCTGCTCCCATAAGTGAGGCACCTATAGTAGTGCTAATAGCATTTGGTAATCTCCATGATGCAGCTGTTATTCCAGAGGCTACTCCACGTTCATCTTCTTTAACTAATCCCATGATCATTGACTGTGTAAGTGGAGTGGCCATATTCATTAGAAATGCTCGAATTGTATAAATTGAGCTTGCTACTATGTAGTTTGTAGATATTGGTGTGGCTAGTAGGAAAACAATTGATATTGATTGAGTAACTACAATTGATTTGATAGTGCCCATTTTTTTTGCTAAATAAGGAACTGGCAATATCGAGAGTGCAATAATTAAACTTGAAACCCCAAGTATAGGTCCGCTTATACTATCAGGAACTCCATATTTCAACTTAAGCCAATAAGTCATAAGTGGTATTACTAATCCTGCTCCAAAAGCAATAATCGCCGAAGTAAGAACATATTTGTATAATATGCTTTTTGATTTTGCTGGAAGCAAATCTCTTAGTTTTGTTTTTGGTTTTTTCAGGATCTGTGACTCTTTAATTTTAAACATTATAAGAGTCGATAGTAAACTAAGGATTGCTAGTAAAACGTAGAGGATAATATGACTATTTTGATTATTAAATCCTAATCTCTCAAAAAAGGCTACTGCTAGAAGCGTAAAACTTCCTATTCCAAAAGCTAAACTTTGAGTAAACCCATATAAAGCAAATGCTGCATTTCTTTGAACCGAATTACATTTTTCTGCAAGAAGTGAACTTGTTGAGGCAAGTACAGCTGCTTCTGAGATTCCTTCGAGAAAAGCTGCGATTATTAGGATTAATGGATTTATGCTTAAGGCAATGACTGCGATTGTTAAGCTTGATAATATGTTTCCAATAATCAGAATTTTTCTTTTACCAAACTTGTCTGCGGCGATTCCTAATGGGATACTTCCTGCGAACGCTGAAACACCCATGGTTGTTATTATTACTCCCATGAATTCAGAGGATAGTCCTTGAACCACAGTAAGAAAATAAGAGATATCTGTAAAGAACATTCCAAAAGCTACTGAGGGCAATATTAGTGAAGCAATTAGGTATTTTGATTCTTTGGACAAACCTGAATAATGACCAAAATTTATTGAATTTTTTAGAATTTTATTAGATTCCTTTTGATTTTTGTGAAAGTTATTTTTTAAGGTCATTGATAGCTGGGTTTGTTCTCTTTGACCTTAAATGGTTTTTGTCTTGGATTTCCATTATTTGAATTAATCTAATTATTATTCAACTAGAGTTGATTCCTTGAAAAAAATTAAATTTGTAAGGTTACTTTTTCCTGCTTCTTTATTGAAATTAAAGAGAGATAACTTGCTTTTATTTATTAAATTGTAGATTTTTTTATAATTTAGAAAAGTTAAAGTTATTCTTTATCCAGAAATTATCTGAGATATGTTTTAATGGCAAACATTGATGCATCTAAATTATTTCCTTCTAAGATAGGAAAGGTTGGTTTTATTTATCCAGTTTTTTTTGCCATTATAATTTCGATGTTTTTAGTTCAGCTAATATTGCTTGTGAGTCCTTATCAAGAAAATACGATGAGCTCTTTGCAAAGTTCTTTTTCTATTTCTACTTTAGTTAATCTTGTATTTGTTTCTGTGTTTTCTGCTTTTGGTTTGTATGCCCTGTTCAAAATTAAAAAGATTGGAAATCATCTTGCTTCTAATATTTTAATAGCCATTTTTATCGAGGGTGGTATGCTAGCAATAATGCTTTTTGGGAAACTATTTTTTATTACTGTGGGATTTGAGTCTCCAATTTTTTTGGTTTTTGTGGCTATCGTAGCTTATGTAGGATCTTATTTTGTTTTTCTGTCTTTTGTTGGTCGTCTTTCAAGAAAGGCGAAGAATAGACTTTTTATTATTTCAAGTGGTTCTTTGGGTTCCTTTCTTGGTCTTTTGCTTCCTTTTCCAATAATTATTGTTGTCTCTGTTGTTTTGGCGGTTGCAGATACGATTTTAATTCAAAAAAGTTTGTTCAAAGGATTTCTTGGGGAGGCTAATTATGAGAAAATGATTATTGAGATGGCTTTTTCAACTTCTGAGTGGGGAATTGGAATAGGAGATCTGATAAGTTATTCCATGATTGTAGCCGGTACATTTGTGAATTTTGGCTTGGTTGTGGGTTGTTTATCTTTGTTGTGTATTCTTTTAGCTACAATTTTTACTATGAGATTAACTGCTAAACAGAAATATGTTCCTGGTCTTCCGATTGCTACTGTTTTTGGTTTGTTACCTTCAATAGTTTTTTTTGTTTTGTAGAATTATTATTGGATTGTTTTGAAACCAACACTAATGCAACTATTATGAATATTGCACCAATTCCGTTTATTAAAGTGATAATTTCATTAAGAAAAACTATTGAGATGCTAGTTGCAACTAATATTTCTGTTAGAAGAAGTATTGTTGATGTTGTAGCTGAAATATCTTTTAGTCCTTTAACCCATAAATAGTA
>LFWW01000076.1 GCA_001273385.1 miscellaneous Crenarchaeota group-6 archaeon AD8-1
CTTTCCTTCTTGTTAAGTTTTTTAACATGATCAAATTTCTCAGGAATTATTCATGGTATCATGTTAATCTTTAATTGTTGATATAATAATCAAATTGATTATTAAATCCATTAGTAGGATTTATTTCTTGATTTGCAACTACATGAAAATATACTTTAAGAATAATAAAAGATTAAAGATAGCGGCTATTATTTCAATTTGTTTTTTAGAATTTTAGCAACTACAGCCGGATCTACTTTGCCTCTAGCTTTTTTCATAACAATCCCCATTAAAGATCCAAAAGAGTCCTTACCAAGGCCTTCAACAGTTTCCCTATTTTCAGCGATTACTTCATCCAATAATGTGTTAATCTGATTCATGGAGTACATTGTTAAATCAAGAGAATCCAATGCATCAGGAATATCTTTTTTTTCATTTTTCGATAACCAAATAAAAACTTCTGATAATGATTCTTTGGTTAGTCTTCCTTTATCTAATTCTATAAAAATATTAATGATTTTCTGTTCCGGAACTTTTTCAATTTGCACTCCATCTCTTTTTAAAGCTATCAATGTTTCAGTTAAGAACACAGCAACTGTTGTAGGATTTACCGAAGTTTTTTTACAAATAGATTCAAATAATAAGAAATAATCGGAACTTACTAATTGTTTGGCTAATTTCTTATTAAGATTATCTTCTTTTATTAATCGAGCAATTTTTATTTTAGAAGTCTCAGGCAAATTAGATTTCATTTTAGCAACTAAATCTTTAGTTATTAGATATGGCGGAATATCTGTCTCAGGATACATCCTTGCAGCTCCAGGTCTGGGTCTCATGTATCGCGAAGTACCATTTGGGTTCGCGTTTCTAGTTTCTGCTGGCACTCCGATTATCGCTTCTTTACAGCGATCAATAACAGCATTTAATGCAGCTTTTGAATTTTCAGTTGAATCTGCAACAAAAACTACAGCATCTTGTTCAGAGGCTTTGGTTTTTTCTTTTAGCAAAAGTATTTCCTGGTTTGTGATATTATACGCAGGCATTTCATCAGTGTGAAAAATTCCTCCAACTTTTCCCCAATACCTCGCTCTATCTGCGATTTCTGTACCTAGGCGAAATTTAGGCATCAGTTCTCTTTTGAGAAATCCTGCAAATCCTTTTATTCTTACTGCGTAAACTCTATTTTTTTTCTTTAATGAATTTTTAATAATTTTACATCTTGTTTCCTTGAAAATATTTGTTACATCAATGAAAGTTCTATTTAAAGAATCCTCTGTTATAGATTTTGCTTTCAATTCTTCACTTATTTTTATTAAATTGAGTTGACGTTTTATTTCATAATCTAGAACTACTGATATTAATTCAAGTTCCTGTACACCTTTTATCTCAATTAAAGCACCCTTAACAAGAGAAATATTTAGATCTTGACGAATAGTTCCCAAACCTCTCATAACCTTGCCTGTATCTCTAAGAATCTGACCAAGTACTAATGCAACAGATTGAGCTTCTTGAGGAGAATAAATCACTGGTGCAGTTGCTATTTCAATAAGAGGTATACCCAAGCGATCCAATCTATAGCGAGTAATCTTTCCGTTCTTTTCAATAGCTGTTTTTCTTGCAGCATCTTCTTCTAGACTTGCATGTTGTATTGGTATAATTTTTTCTCCAATTTTAATCCAGCCATCCATAGCAATAACACAAGTACGCTGAAAACCTGTTGTGTTTGAGCCATCTATTACCGTTTTTCTCATCACATGTATTTCATCAACAGGATTTGCGTTCATCATCAATGCTGCAGTTAACACAGTCTCTACTGCTTCTTCATTTAAAGGATGAGGGGGCTCTTCATCCATCTCTACGAGACAAGCACTCTCTTTATTTATTTCATATCGCATTGCAATTCCTTTTTTAAATTCAAAAAAAGCAGCTGGATCCACTTGTCCTAGTTCACTTTGAGTTGGGCGGAGTCTTCGCAAAAAAGTGAGGTCTGGATCTTCTTTAAATAAAATTGGTTTACAATTACAGAAAAGTTTAGTGGATGTGTTTAATTGTTGATGAATTTCTAATCCAATTTTTAATCCAATCTCTAAATATTTATCGAGCATCGCTTCTATTTTCCCTCATCATATATTTCACTGGGAAGTGTTCGTGGCGAAATTTCGCCAACAATATTGGTTGTCAAGAGATATTTTGCTTCTTCAGGATCAGAAGTTTGTCCCAAAATCCACATTAATTTTACAAGAGCTGTTTCTGGAAGCATGTCTTCTAAGGGTATAACACCCATATTAAGTAAATCTCTACCTGTATCATAGACATTCATATTTACTCTTCCCCAAATACATTGAGAACTCAAACCTACAATAACTTCATTTGCTATTGCGTCCTTTATTGATTCAAAGCAGTACTTGCTCACATGACCTAATCCAGTTCCTTCAAGAATCAATCCTTTTGCACCATTTTTTACTTGCCAATCGATAATTTTTGGATTAAAGCCTGGATAGAATTTAATTAATGCAACATTTTCACTAAATTTTGGCTTTAAAATTAATTTTCTTTTAGTATCACGCTTAACGAACTGGTTCGAAAGCATGATAATTTTATTATTGTTTACTTTGGCTATTGCAGAAGAATTTACTGGTTTGAATGTATCTCGCCGACTCGTATGACATTTTCTTACTTTTGTTCCCCTATTTAGGCCAATTAAATTGTCAGAAAGATTATCATGCATTGCAATAACAACTTCTGCAAACGGTGCTTTGCAAGCTGTTTGAACGGCTCCTAATAAATTTAAGGCTGCATCTGAACTTGGGCGATCAGATGATCTTTGAGCTCCAACAAGTATTACAGGAACTGGAAGATTTTGTAGAGCAAAACTTAGAGCGGCGGCTGTGTAGGCCATTGTGTCAGTTCCATGAGCAACAACTACTCCATTTACTCCTTGTTGAATATGTTCTTCAATTTTTTTAGCAATCTGACTCCAGTGAAGTTGTGTTATGTTTTCGCTGTACAGACTAAAAACAATTTCAGTTTCCACTCGAGCAATATCTGAAAGTTCTGGAACAACACCATAAAGATCGCTTGCTGATAAGGCTGATCTGACAGCACCTGTTCTGTAATCAACTCTGCTTGCTATTGTTCCACCTGTACTTAGAATTGCCACTTTAGGTAAACTAGATTTTTGTTTAGGAAGAGAAGGAACCGCAAAAGATGGTTTAACTCCTTTACCTAACCTTCCAATTTTGGTTTTTGATGTGATTTTAATACCCAAATTATATCCATTTTTTAATTTAATTACAACATGTTTATCGTCTCTTGACTCTGAACGAGGAATAAGAATGCCTTCAAATATTTTATCTTCTTTTTTTATCCTAATAATATCCCCAATTTCACAAGAACCACTCTGAAGAACCTTTAGGATAAATCCCCAATAGCCTGAATTTTTTTTTTGAATCAAGTCATTACTTCTCTCCAATTCTTTGAAACGTACTTATTATCATGAAATCATGCATACAATTTAAGTTCTAAATTTTAAATATTCAATATTTAATATGGGATTTTTATACACTTAATATAGTTTAGCAAATTCCCTTATCCGTAACTATTTGTTTGTAGTTAAAAGCTTTGAGGAAGAAGAAAAAAATCTTTTTTCTTTTTGGAGATAAGGAATTTTTAGGTACATCTTAGAAATTGCCTTCATCATAATCCTTCTTATTCGAAGCTAGTATGTGGTATTTCTTCAAAAGAATACCCATATTAAGAAATGGAATATTTTTTTCTGTTTAGAATAACTTTTATCAAGCTGTCTTAATTGTATATATGTTCTACAAAAAATTATATATACTTACTAAAAAGATAAATAACGTCTCGAGGAGAATCATTTTGGAGAAGAAAAGAATACCAGTAAGAGTTGGGGCATAAAGCCCTAATTCTACTTGTAATTATAAATATTTTTTGTCAAAAATTTGTTAATCGATTTTCTTCGGAATTATTATACCATTTGAAGACTTCTTCAGTTGAATCAATCGAAAAACCATGATCCTTTAGCAATTCCTTGGATTTTTGCCCCAGTTTAAGCACCTTTCGTTCTACTAATTGCATCAACTCAATAATTATAGAAGTTAATTATAGAATATTCTTATAGAATAGAAATATCATAATTCATTTATTAAATCAGATTTCTAAACCCGATATAAAAAAATGATGCTTCAGTTCAAGATTCCACTTCTTAAGATATATGATTCATTATCAAATAGTAACCTGAGTAATATTACGCTTTAGAAAAATTTTTTGAAAAATATATAAAACTTTGTTAGGCGGGTTCAATTTCTCATGTAAATAGTTAGTTGAGCTATTGAACCCACCATTTTAGGATTTTTGGAGACGAATTTTATGTCAGATTCAAAATTGGTTTATTAGAATTTATTATTTATAATTTAGTTTAATTTTGGATTCTGAATACAAAAAAACATTTCAAAACAATAATCTTTGCATACTTTAGGATAGGATTATACTATAAATGGAGATATTTTTAAGAAATACAATAAAAAAAATTGTATCCCAAGAACATCCCTAAAAAAGAGGGGAAGATTGGATTTTGTTTAAGTTCTGACTGAGTTTATTTTTTGCGTAGGAGTAGTATGCCAAATATTATTACAGCTGCAAGGATTGCAATACCAAAGCCTATCAAATATGTGTCAGTCATTGGTGCAGGTGTAGGATCTGGAGTAGGCCAGATTTGTGCTTCTATTTCGTCAACTGCAAAGGCTGTTTCGGCATAGGATGGATAGTAGCCTTCAGTGCCTTCGAAAGTTGCGATTACAGTGTATTTGCCTGGAATGTCTGGTTGCCAGTGCATACTGTAAAAGCCACTAGAATCCGTTGTTGCGGTGCCAATGTTTCTAAAGTTGCCGTTAGCGTCAACAACATCAAGTGTTACACTAACGCCAGCGACATCCATTGGTTGGGAATCTGGCTGCTATTTCAGGTGATTTTGTTCCTGCGGAAATGTCTGTTACCATACCTCTTATGACGACTGTGGTTCCAAATGGAATTCCAGCATCTGGAGCTGTAACTGTTGTTTGGCTTGGACCTTTACCAACAGCATAAATGCGCTGGTCGTAGCTGTCATATAAAGCCATTATGCTATCTCCAATAATTGCACTACCACCCCACTCGGTTGTACGAAATATGCCAGAAATCTTCCATATCTCATCTCCAGTTTCTGCATCAAGACAAATAAATGGTGCACCTCTAGGCTTTGGATCAATAGGTGAGTGTTCATCATGGCTCAAGTAAAGCTTTCCATCAGTTATGAAGTTAATGCGCATTGGCCAATTATTACCCCACAATATTTCTGAATATTCATCTTCTATTGTGTAGGTCCAAAGAAGGTTAGCTGTTTTTGCATCATAACAATATAAAATGCCACCCATTCCTACTGAGTAAAGTTTACCATAGGCAATAGCTACTGCACGATTAATTGCTCTTTCTTCTCCAAGAGTATATGCGTCCAAATATGGTTGTGACTCTGTTGGACCCCATATTTGATTACCAGTATCAGTGCTAAAACCATAAAGTGATGTAGTATCTTTTGCTGTTATTACAAATACTCCGTCTTCCAAGCTTGCAGTTCCCCATAACATGATTAGTCTTCCAGCTGGAGGAGTCCATGTGTTTTTGAATAGAAGTTGCCCTTCTTGACCAGGTTTTAGACTCAATGCCCAAAATGTTATTGGATCATCTGCTAAACCTGACCAACTTGGAATATCAGAACCGATTACTCTATCCTCAAGTACTACATTTATTCCGCCTGGTAACCCTGCTGGGATTGAAACATTCCATTCGATTCCTCTTTCAGCAGGAAATACTCCACCACCAGCAATTATTGAATTTCCCCAACTTCCTGCATCTGAAACAACTCTGCTTGAGTTCCAAAAAGCAAGCCAGTTTTCATTTGTATTGAGCATGCAAGCAAAGATTTCATTGTTTGGTCCATATGCAGTATTAGCTCCAATACCTCCATATAATCCAGTTACAGTTGCAGGCACATTAGTCATTGTATATATCCATTCACCAGTAAATGGATCATATGCATTCCAAGTACTACCAAGAACCTCCCATAAATATGCAAAAGTCCCATGGTAATTGTAGGATGACCAATAGTACAGCTGACCCAAATTCAAGACAGTGTTATTTCTAAACCATAGCTCTTCACCAGTTCTAAGGTCAACAGCGACAACTCCACCTTGCCAACCTGATGGTCCGTTAAATAGAGAATATCCAAACCTATTATAGTAAAGTACACCATTAAGAATTACTGCATCGTAGAATTTGCCTTCGTATGCATCGCCACATTCCATGGCTTGATTTCCGAGTTCGCCTCCAACTAAACCTCCAATATCTATCGGTTTGGTCCAAAGTATATGGGCTGTATTTGGAGCATCATCATTATATGGAGCAAAACGATTTTTCGGAATTGTCTGCCAATTTCCAGCAATATTGCTCCACTCCCAGAACTGTGCATCTACGGGTCTACTCCAAAATTCTGATGGAAGAGGAACGCCGGGATAAATTGGTACAGGGTCTTCTTGCACAACAAGTTCCAATACTTCGCTGTTGCTAGCTTCCATTATGGTTCCATCAGGCATCCAAAAAGTATTACCTACTACTACTTGTTCAGGGAAGTGCATTTGTAAACCATAAGTGCCAACCTGAGTTGGAACATACACAACACCTGTTCCTCCCGTGGCATCAGTAGTATAAGGTCCAAGTGTTTGTGTAGTTCCATCAGGTTTTGTGACTGTAACTGTTAAATCTTCCCAACCTATGGCTACATTTGATGTTGCATCTGTGATTCCGATATGCAATAGTACTTCTGTGTCTACTTGAACAGGATTAGGAATAGCGCCAATAAAAGGATATGTTGGTTTTCTCGAAGGTTCTTGTGCAATAACAGTTGTTAAGCTTGATGTTGTTATAACTACAGTTAATATCAGAAGCAATGCAAGTGTTACTAATGTTTTTTTAATGTTTTTTATTTTATTTCCTCCAAAAATCACTAATTCATTTATCTATTCTTCTATTATTTATAATATATCCAATTCACTTCAGACTCTTTTTAATTTAACAAATAAGAAAGATCTTTTGAATTTTAAAATATATAAAAAAAAATTAAAAGATTACAATTGAATTAAAAAACTTCTTTCGCAAATTAACTACAAAAACCATACTATATTTTTTGCTTTAATTTATTTGTTTTTTGAACAGCCTATCAGAATTTGTAAGAAAAATTAGTTAAAATCATAGATGCAAAATTTATATTTACTTTAGATTTTCTTGTTCATTGATTATTTTTAATGGTCTTCCCTCTGTAATTGCTTTTGCAGTTTTCTTTCTGGCACTCTGCAATAATCGCCAAATGGTTCCCCGGGATATTCCCATTCTTTCTCCAGCTTCATTTTGAGACAGCTCTTCTAAATCTACTAATCTAAGTGCTTCTATTTCTGCTGAGTCAACAATTATTGGATCCAGTTTTTTTGACGGAAAAGGTGCAAATTTTTCTGTTTCTATTGAGTGTTCTATAGAGATAGGTTTGGGAAATCGTCCTCTTCTTCCTCTTCTTCTTCGTTGGCGCCAGTTCATTATTATATTAGTTTAAAGATTCAGTAACCTTTATATATTTTTGTGCATTATCTCAATATTGAATGTGTGCATATGCACAAAATAATTTAAAGAGGTGAAAACATGCGAAGAGGCTGGAGAGGAAGAGGATATTGGCCTGGTGCAGGACCTTTTAGTCATTTGCCTCCTTGGCAAAGACCAGGATGGCTTTATGGTCCAGGAGCATGTTGGTATTTATACGACTCGAACCGAACCGTTCTACCTCCAATAAACCAATTAAAACCAGAAGATGAAAACCTTATCCTAAATGATCAAAAACAAGCAATTGTAGAACAGCAAAAAATAAACCAAGAAATGCTTAAAAAAATTGAAGCTCGACTCAAAGAATTAAAAAAATAATATGAAAATTAGCTTTTGAAACCTTTTTTTCCATTTTTATTTTACGAAGCTGAATTACATAATAAAAGGATCCTGTGAGTAATTATTTATTTATAGAATCCATAATTTTTAGAATTTTTTTCCACATAGAGACT
>LFWW01000024.1 GCA_001273385.1 miscellaneous Crenarchaeota group-6 archaeon AD8-1
CATTCAATATGAGCTTCCTTCTTGGAGCTGATATACCTCCAGGAGCAACTAGTTCCACAATTAGAATTCTAGATGGGTATTTAGCCATTGGTATTGATCTAACTGTTAATGTTCCCGGAGGACCTTCAAGAACTAACGGTAATCCTGATAATCTCAGTGAAATAGGGGAAAATGTTCCCCCGTGGATGGATTTGGGTGTCTGTAACAACGGTGCAATATGGATACCATTAATGACCAGAAGAATTCGTGAGATGATCGAAACTTCTCTTGAGGGTCAGGAAATCACACTTATCAGCCTTAACTTAACACTCAAGGAAGGACGAATCCATATTTCAGGTGAAGCTAAAAAAGACCCTGGTTCAGCTAAATTTGAAATGGATGCTATTCCTATTTTTAGACAACGACCGCCACTTCCACATGAAATACCTGAAAACATGCCTGAAGAACTGGTGTTCCAAATTACAAATGTCTCAGTTGATATTGACCTTCCATGGTGGGCTAGTTTTTTTCAGGTGTTATTTGGTATATTAACTTACGGTGTCGCGGCATTAGTTTCTGAATCTCTAATTAGTTCATTTCGGAATCAAGCTATAAGGCATATCAATTCAGTTGGTGGATTTGATATAAGTGAGAGGAACCATGTATTCACTATTTCTGGTGATACTAATAATATAAGTACGATTATGAGAATTGAACTTTTTCATTGTCATCCTTATGGCCTTTTCAGTATGGTTTCGCTAACTCATCTATTTCCAGCTCCTAGAATTATTGGAAATACACTTCTGGATATTGAAGAATTGGTTCGTGGAACTCCAACATCTTTAAGACTTCAATTACCAGTCAATGTTCATGAAGATGATCCACAACTAAAAACGCGTTGGACACTTAGGAGAACAGATAATAATAGTATAATTCGAAATATTGATAGTTCTCTACAGATGATTTTTGAGCTTACTCCTTCGGATGCATTGTCTTTCTTAAATGCTCCTATCCTTAAGCTTAATTGTCGAGTTTACAGAACATTAGGAGATGAGATAACAGATTTATCTAATCTATATACAACAATTTCTCTATCTGATCGTGTAGATAAATCTCATCCATATTTTTACTGGTCGCATTGGGTGTACACTAATAATGTTCGCGTTGAACAAAATGGAACAAAAACAATTATTGGATTTGTTTTGAAACGTCGTATCTCTCGTATTCATCGTACTGATCTTCCTCATAGATGTAGAATGGCATCAAAATACTCAATTTCCTATCCTTTAGGATTTTACAATATCAAGAAAACTCCAAAAGAAGAAGCTCTCTCAAACCAAATCAAAGATACAACATTTATTAAATATCTAGATCAATTACCCTTCCCTCAAAGTGAACTCAGCTTAAGGACACAACTTGCCTATAATCGCGATAAAGTATGTGATTATTGTTTCTTTGGAGGTCCTGATAAAAATGAACCAGTTAATCTACCAGAATAGCGGCAAACTTCAAATATGGATTTATTGATCTTATTTAATGAAACAGACTGTTTTATGGAGAGTTTTAATTGAAAAAGCAAATTAAACAAACAGAGGATATTTTGTCTTCTTATAAGGCGGCGGTCGCGGGATCAAAGCCCGCCCGAGGCTCTAGTATTTTGCTAAAATCATCAAATACAATTTCCATGCTGAACAAGATCTCTAAATTTAATCTAGTATTAGTTTTTAACATAGAAATTTCTAATCAAGATGAGCAAAATAAAAAAATACACAACCAAATTTAATAACAAATCATAAAATCTACCAGTATATATGGGTCTTAGAAATGATCCTAATTATATCAAGTCATTAAATGAAAAAATTATTAATATGGAAGCAGAAAAATCGCTATCGATGTATAACCATGCAAACCTAAAATCATTGAAAACATGAAAATAATGCGTATACCTAATTCCGAAAGCTGAATTATATTTTAGAACAAAAAAACCAGCTTTAAAATCTTTGGTACAAATTTATGGTATATTAATTTATATATATACCAAAATCTATCAAATACAGAGGATACTATGGCTTTGGTTGACCCTATAACGCTAATAGTAGTTGTAATAGTGGTAGCTTTCTCTTCAATTGTAATAATCTTAGCAATGCGAAAAAGAGAGGAAAAGCCAAAAACAATAAAGGAAACCAAAGCTCAACCAGACTTAAGCGGTTTACCTTTTAGAATCACAAAAAGTATTCCAAAAACTGAAGCGAATGAAGCGAAAGATGAACTTAGAATCCTTGATGTAGAAAGAGAAATTCTAAGTGATGCAATAAGAAGACTATATGAGGCTCATGCAGAAGGAAAAATTTCAGAATCAGAAAGAGATCGTCTTGCTGGGACATATAAAACAAGAATGATGAATATACGAGACTCAATATCGAAAGATGAAAAGGTTGTAGCCCTTCATGAACTTGAGAATATGCAAGAAGATCTGGTTAAACTTTTTAGTGAAAGATTTGGAGACCTAAATTTCAAAGTTGAAGAATTGCGTTCTAAAATCGATGTGGAACCTGTTAAAGAGGTAAAAATCAGAACTAAATCATTAGAATCATTGGAAGAACAAGAAGAAGAAATAAAAGTAGATAAAAAGAGAAAACGTCGTAAATCAACAACTGAACTACCAACTCCTAAGAGCGAAGCAGAAAAAAGAATAGAAGCAATAACAAGCGAAGTAGAAAAAGTTTTGGACAAATTAGGGCAGATAGAAATTGACTCATAATAGAGATTGGATAGATAATGCAAAGAAAAATGCAGCAAAAGTGGCAATTACACATGTTAAAGACAAATATATTATTGGATTGGGAAGTGGAAGCACTGTTGCATATGCCATTAAAGAGTTAGGTGAAAAAGTAAAAATAGAAAAACTTGAAATTTTTGGAATTCCAACCTCATATCAAGCTTTCTTATTAGCAACAAAATATGGGATTAAAATTACTACCTTCGAAGAGCATCCTATTATTGATTTAACAATTGACGGAGCAGATCAAATTGATCCCAAATTAAATTTGATAAAAGGGATGGGAGCTGCACTAACAAGAGAAAAAATTGTTGCATCGGCTTCAAAAACAAATATAATAATAGCTGACAAAAGAAAAAAAGTAACATGCCTAGGTATTCATGATCATCCAGTTCCTGTTGAAGTAATTCCTTTTGCTCTAACTCAGGTTGAGAATCAAATCAAAAAAATCGGAGGAAAAACTGTTTTACGCAAAGGTACAGGAAAAGTAGGACCCGTAATAACAGATAATGGAAATGTAATACTTGATGCTTTTTTTGGGTTAATAAAAAATCCCTCACAACTAAATCACCTTCTAAAAATGATTAGCGGCGTTGTTGAAACGGGCCTTTTTATTGATCAAACAGATCTAGTATATTTAGGTACACCAGATCAAACTGAAAAAATTGAGAAAAAATAATCTTCTAGCTAATCCAACTATCAAACTCGCAAATAAACTTTAATAAATAACCTTAAATTTAGCCAAGATTATCAGAAATAAACTGAAATAAATAGCCGGGGTAGCCTAGCTTGGCTTAGGGCGCCAGACTCATAATCTGGAGAACAAAGGAGGCCAAACGCCCAATGTCCAGAAGTCGCGGGCTCGAATCCCGCCCCCGGCACTAATTAGCACTTTTATTAAAAATTTATTCGCTAATTTTGAAAAATTAAACCAGATTAAAGATTGATTATCTTTATATCATTAAACTTCAATTCTTGTTTAGATAATGCTTAATTAAGAGCCTTGCTTATTGCAGTGCAGACGGATAGAATGTAATATGAGTGATCAAATTTCAAAGTTACCACCTCAAGTTCAGGAACGTCTTTTGAGATTTCAACAGTTGCAACAAACAATGCAATCAGTGCTTGCTCAAAAACAACAAGTAGAAATGGAGAAAACGGAAGTTGAGCAAACATTAAAGGAACTTCAAAAATCATCAGATGATGCAGTTATTTATAAAACAGCAGGATCTCTTTTAATAAAAGCTGAGAAAACTAAATTAACTGAAGAACTTGTTGAAAGAAAAGAACTTCTTAACACAAGAAGTTTAGTATTAGCAAAACAAGAGGAAAGAATACGTTCTCAAGTAAAAGAGGCTCAAACTAAGCTTCAGGCTGATTTACAACCAGTTTCATTATAAATAGCAATACCAGCCTTTCTGGGTGAATTAAGTGGAAGCGCTAGGAATAACCAAGCTGACCACTGATCAAATGGAAGTTTTGTGTAAAGTTACTGAAAATTCTGCAAAAAACTATATTCTTTCAAGAATCCCTATAAAAAAAGTGGAAAAATTAAATATAATCGTGGAGGCTTCTGGAGAGAGCCCCTTGATTGTAAATGTTGAGGTAGATTTAGTATTATCCACAAAAATTATAGAAATAAACCCTGAAACTTTAGCAAAAGGAGCACTAAAGGAAGCACTCAAAACCTCTGATAATTTTTTGAGACAACTAACATGAAATTTAATGATATCCTCTCACTAACAGATGAGAGAAAAGCGACCTCTGCTCTTATACTATGTCATAGCAGGGCTGATCCTGATGCTATTGGTTCAGCATATGCCCTTCAAGGATTGTTAAAAAAACTCAAACCAGAATTGAAAGTTATTATTGGAACTGAAAAAGAAATAAACCGGTTGTCAAAAAATGTTATTGAATATGTTCCAATTTCTCTTGATTATGACCCAGAATTAGATCAAACTGATATTATAATTTTGATAGATACGAATACAATTCAACAACTTGGGAATCTATCTAAAAAACTTGCAAAAATTCCTGTTCCTATAATAGTGATTGATCATCATACAATAAACCCAAAGACAGGCAAAATAGCAATAATGTCTATAATAGATGAATCAGCACCATCGACTTGCGAAATCGTCTATGGATTCTATAAGAAATTGAAATTAAAGCCAGACATGAACGAATCTAAAGCCCTCTTTATCGGAATAGCCTCTGATACTCGACATTTTTTATTAGGAAAATCATCAACTTTTAAAATAATTTCTGAACTATGTGAAATTGGTGTAAATCCTCAAGAAGCATTAACCCACCTCGCAATTCCAATGAGTTTTTCAGAGAGGATCGCTAGAATAAAAGCTTGCAAACGTGTAAGAATAATAAATATTAATAAATGGATTATCGGGCTTTCAACTGTAAGTTCATATCAATCTTCTTCAGCACGTGCAATTATGGATCTTGGAGCTCATTTAGCAATAGTAGCTGGAAAAAAGGGAAAAAAAATTGAGATAAGTTTACGTTCTACAAAAGAATTTAACAAAAAAACAGGTATTCATCTAGGAAAAGATATCGCACAACCTTTAGGTGATTATCTCTCAGGAATCGGTGGTGGTCATGCTTCTGCGGCAGGTGTAAATGGCGCAGGGAAAATAGAAGATTCACTAAACGAGTGCTTAGCAATAATAAGAAAAATTTTAACAAATCTAACTTAATAATTATAACATCATTTAAAAAAGATGCTTTATTAAAACAGGCAAGAAACATGTCCATAATTGAAACTAAAGATCTTACATACACTTACCCAGGAGGAAAATTCCCTTCTATAAAAAATATTTCGATGGAAATAAGGAAGGGCGAATTTGTTTTAATAACCGGTCCTAGTGGATGTGGAAAAACAACACTCTGCAGATGTTTTAATGGACTTATTCCCAATTTCTACCAGGGCGAAATCAAAGGAGAAATAATCGTAACAGGATTAAATCCTTTGAAAAAGCAAACCCATGAAATGGCAAAAAATGTTGGATTAGTTTTTCAAAATCCAGAAAATCAACTCTTTGCTCTTTCTGTTGAGAAGGACGTTGCTTTTGGATTAGAAAATATTGGAATGAGAAGGGAAGAAATTCGCCAAAGAGTCGATTGGGCTTTAAAACAAGTAGAAATTTATGATCTAAGGGAAAGATCTCCACATGAAATTTCGGGAGGACAACAACAACGTGTTGCAATTGCATCAGTTCTAGCGATGCAACCTAAACTAATTGTTTTGGATGAACCTACTTCATTTCTAGATCCTTTAAGTGCAGAGAAAATATTTTCAATAATTTATGAAATGAATAAAAAATTAGGAATAACAGTTGTTTTAGTTGAACACAGATTGGACTTAACAGCAAAATATGCTAGTAGAATAATAATTATGGATCAAGGAAAAATTTGTCTTGATGGAAAACCCAGAAAAATATTGAACACCCAAGAGACTAGACTTCTTGGAGTAGGAATTCCAAAAGCTACTCTTCTTTACCAAGAATTATTGGAGGATAAAATAGCTCTTTCAAATGAAATCCCTCTTTGTTCAGAAGAATTAGCGAATTTCTTAAAGGAGCAGCTGAAAGCAAAATGATTGAAGTTGAAAATCTTCATTTTATTTATCCAAGCAATGTCGAGGCATTAAAAGGAATCTCGCTAAACATCAGAGATGGTGAGTTTGTTGCTATAATGGGACAAAATGGAGCTGGAAAGACAACCCTTGTTAAACATTTTAATGGACTACTAAAACCTTCCAGGGGATTTGTGAAAATAAATAGCATTGAAACTACTAAAACTAGTGTGGCTGAATTAGCAAAAAATATAGGCTTTGTTTTTCAAAATCCAGATCATCAGCTTTTCAGTGAGACAGTTGAAGAAGAAATCGCTTTTGCATTAAAGAATTTTGGCTTTAAAGAAGAAGTTGTCAAGAAGCGAATTGATTGGGCTATGAATCTTTTAGGTTTATCTCAATATCGCGATACTTCTCCTTTTCTTCTTAGTGGAGGTGAAAGAAAAAGAGTTGCTTTAGCGTCTGTGTTAGCATGGAATCCCAACACATTGATTTTGGATGAACCTACAATCGGTCAAGATCATAGACAAAAAGAGAATTTGCGTCAGTTTATTATTCAAATGCAGACTCAAAAAAAAACTATTGTGATGGTTACTCATGATGTGGAATTCGTAGCTGAATGTAATCCACGAGTTTTGCTAATGAGAGATGGTGAAATTATTGCTGATGGCAAGGGTACAGACATACTCACCAATCAAGAATTATTGACAAAATCATCTATTGTTTTACCCCAAATTGCTCAAATATTTCAAGAACTCTCCTGTTTTGGCCTTCCCCAAAACATTATTGACATCTATGATGCTAAAAACATCTTGATACAAATTTTGGAGAAAAAGAAATGAGCGTTTTTGATGGGTTAAAATTTCGTAAGGTCAGTTCTCCAATTCACAATCTTGATCCTAGAATAAAATTCTTCTATGTTATCGTAATTTTCTTTTCAGCTATTCTCTTTAATCAAATTATAGTTCTATTAACCCTTTTTTTGATGACTATTCCATTTGTTCTATTAGCGCATGTGCAAAAAGAATGGCTCAGGTCATTACGTGGAGCAGCCTTTCTAGCGTTTTTTATATTCATAGTAAACATTGCTTCAAGCTATTTCACTTCAGGATATTCATTAACTGCGAATCAAATTGAATCTGCTATCGCCATGACTCTACGGTTTATTGTGTTAGCCGGATCTTTTTCCGTTTTCTTTTTAACCACCTCTCCAGACCATCTTGGATTGGCTTTAGAACAATCTCATGTTCCTTACGAATTTGCATTTGCTTTTACAACAGCTGTACGCTTCGTTCCAGTTTTAGCTGAAGAGGCACAAACTATAATGGATGCTCAAAAAGCAAGAGGTTTGGAGATGGAAAAAGGAAGTTTTTTAAAAAAAATTCGTAATTACATTCCAGTTTTAATCCCACTCATAGTGAGTTCTATTCGAAGAAGTCTTGAATTGGCTGAAGCAATGGAATCGTCTATTGATCATTAGTATTATGATATTAATAGCTGCTGTATTTACGCACTTTTATGTTACTATTCCTTCAATTAGTCAGATTTTATTCGGAACTTAACATGAATACTATCTTTTTTATCTTTTATCTATTTTTTATATAGGATCAAATTTTTTAATCTGTGTAACTACTCTGACATTCATCCATCTTTGCAAAGTGAACTTCATGGCGGATCGTACACGTTTTGGCCCAGCTGGAATTCCAGATAGATTCAAAACTTTAATAGAAACAGTATCTGATGTTCCCATGCTTTTGCATGCAGAAGGACTTGATGCCTTTGAGTATCCAGCTGTTAGATGGGGTCAAACAGCTCAAATAAAAAAGGAAAATGCCGAATTATTAGGCATTAGAGCTAAAGAAAATGATGTAATATTAAGCATTCATGGGTCTTATTATCTTAACCTTTTTGGAAAAAAAGAAATTGTAGAAGCAAGCAAACGCAGAATTATTGCTTGCGCTCAGGCAGCTCATTGGATGAATGCATACGTCTTGGTTTTTCATTCAGGTTTTTATGGCAAACTGGAAAAACGTTTTGCACTCAAAAAATGTATCAGAGAATTAGAAAATATAGTAGAATTAATGGAAAGCTATGGAATAAAAGATGTTCTTATTGGGCCTGAAACTATGGGTAAAGCCTCACAATTTGGATCACTAGAAGAAATTATAACAATCTGCGAGACAATTAAACAAACTAAATTAGTGATAGATTGGGGGCACCTACATGCACGTGGAAAAGGAAGCTTTAAGGAAAAAAGTGATTTTCGTGATATCTTCAACAAAATTGAATATCGATTGGGTACTAAAGCTTTAAGAAATATGCATTGTCATTTTTCCAAAGTTGAATTCTCTGAAAAAGGTGAAAAACGTCATCATATTTTGGGGAATAGTGATTTTGGTCCTGATTTTAGATTGTTATCTGAGCTAATTTCTGAATATGAAATGCATCCAGTGATAATATGCGAAACCCCTTTGCTTGATTATGATGCTATAGAAATGCGAGATACTCTTCAATTAACATTAAAGCTTTAGTATATGAGATACATTTTTTATTTTAAGTACTTATCATTTCCTGTGAAATCTGTTGGCAAGATTGAAGGGATTTAAAAAGCTCACAATACCAAGTGAAGCTTTGAAGAAATGGTTGACTATTTTAAATCCTAGAAAATGTGAAGAATTGGAAATTTCAGTTAATGAAGCTTTAAATCGGGTAATATCTTCAGATATTTTTGCAAGAGAAGACTTACCTAGATTTGACAAATCAGCTGTTGATGGTTATGCTCTTCTATCTACTGATACTGCTGGAGCATCACAATTTGAACCTATAAAATTTAAGCTACCCGGTATCAATACGATTTCTTATCCGCAAGCCTTTCCAATTTGGACCGGAAATCCGATTCCTAAAAATACTGATACTGTGGTAATGATTGAGAATACAAAAAAAACAAAATCTCATTTAGAGGTCTATATTCAATTGCCAAAAGGTGCAAATGTCTCAAAAAAAGGAGAGGATGTGAAAGCAGGAGAATTAGCAATTAGATCTGGTACCCTTTTAAAACCACAACATTTGGCTTTAATATCTGCATTAGGCTACGAATCAGTTAATGTCTCCAGAAAACCAATGATAGGTATTCTAGCAACAGGAGATGAACTAGTACCCCTAACGGAATCTCCTTCCAAAGGTCAAATTTTTGAGTCAAACAGAGTCATGTTAGCAGGATTATGCAAAGAACTTGGTTGTAAAATTTTAGATTTGGGAATATCAAAAGACGATCCAAAAAATATTTCAGATAAAATAAGATTAGCTCTGGAAAATTGTGATTGCATTATTACTACAGGTGGAACCAGCGTTGGAAAATTAGATTTTGTACCTGAAGTAATCAATAAAATTGGGACTCCTGGTGTTATAGTTCATGGGATAGCCTTAAGACCTGGAATGCCAACGGGTTTAGCAATAGTCGAGAAAAAACCGATCCTTATTCTCTCAGGAAATCCAGTTGCTGCAATGGTCGGCTTTGAAGTGTTTATGAAGCCCCTTTTATTCAAAATGATTGGATTAAATATTGATGATCGAGTTATAATCAAAGGAACATTAATTAGAAAAGCAGCTACAAGACTAGGAAGGCAAACTTATCTTCGAGTTAGAGTTTTTAAAACAAATGGCCAAAACTTTGTAGAACCAATTAGTGCTCGAGGATCAAGCATTATCTCATCGCTAACTAAAGCTAATGGATTTGTTATAGTTCCAGCAAATCGAGAGGGTGTTAGAAAAGGAGAAATTGTATCTGTATTATTATTTGGACCTTTGGAAAGTGAAAAAGATGTTTAGAGAACTAATGACTTATAATCAAGCAAAGAAATTGATTTTTAACGAGATTAATCCAAAACCGTTGGGTAATGAAAAAATTTCCTTAATTGATGCTTATTCTAGAATTTTATATGAAGATATTATTTCAAATATGGACATTCCACCTTTTGACCGATCAACCGTCGATGGTTATGCAGTAATTGCAAAGGATACTTTTGCAGCAGAAGAAATCAGTCCAATTGAACTTAAAGTGATTGGTGAAGTCAAAGTAGGAATTTATCCAAAAATTAAACTTAAAAAAGGTGAAGCAACTGAAATCGTCACTGGAGCTCCTATTCCTATAGGTGCCGATGCTGTAGTTATGGTTGAAAATACACAAAAGCAAAAAAATCGACTCTTTATTTATCGCGCAGTAACTCAAAGCGAGAATATAATGAAGAAAGGTGCTGATATAAAAAAAGACGAAATTATTCTTAAAGCTGGTAAGATTCTAGAAGCTTCAGATATAGGAGTTATAGCCGCACTAGGTTTTACTTCTGTCAAAGTATTTAAAATACCAACAATTGCGGTTATTTCAACAGGTGCAGAAATAATTGAACCTGGAAAAGCCTTGATACCTGGAAAAATTTACGACATTAATGCTTACAGTCTTAGTGCCGCTATATTAGATAGTGGAGGAAAACCAATCATTCTAGGAGTTGTACCTGATGATGAAGTCGAACTTGGAAAAACTTTGAAAAAAGCATTGATATCTTCAGATATTATAATAACTTCAGGTGGAGTTTCTGTAGGTCCAAAAGATTATACCCCTAAAGTAATCAATTCTTTAGGTAAACCAGGTGTTGTTATATCTGGCATCGCTGTGAAACCAGGAAAACCCACAACAGTTGCGGTCATAGGAAACAAACCAGTGTTTTCTCTTCCTGGGCATCCCGCATCTGCATTGTTGGTTTTTTATCTTATTGTTAGTCCTATTATTCAAAGAATTGCTGGCAGAAAATTAATCTCAGAAAAAAAGGTTATAGCTACATTAGGATCCAGATTGTTTTCAGCGAAAGGTAGAAAGACCTATGTAACAGTCAAGCTCTCTAGAGATAAAAATCAAAAACTCATAGCTTATCCGATCAAGTCTGGAATGTCAGGAGCTATAACCACTTTATCCAAAGCTGATGGATTTATTGAAATCCCAGCAGATCAACAATTTATTGACTCAAATGAAAAAGTTATTGTAACTCTTTTAAAAAACAAAAAGGTTTAGAGCAACTCTTAACTAACTATTATAGAAAAAATCATGAGCAATGCTGACCTTTATGTTTCACAGTCAAATGTTTTTAATGGTATTCAGCGACCTTTAGAGAAATCAAAATATGTGATACTTGGAGTTCCCTTTGATGCAACAAGTACCTATAGAACAGGGGCTAGATTTGGACCCAATGCTATTCGACAAGCCTCCCTTAATATAGAAACATTTAGTTTTCGTTCGAATTTTGACTCTGAAAATCTTCCCTTAATTGATTTAGGTGATTTGCATGTATCTAGTGATGCAAAGAAAACTCTTGATATGTTAAGTCTTGTTTGCAGAGAGCTTTTTGAAAAAGAAAAATTGCCAATAACAATAGGCGGTGAGCACACTCTTACTTTAGGTGTACTTAAAGGACTTAAATCGCGATCCAAAAAGACTGCTTTAGTTGTATTTGATGCTCATCTAGATATGAGAAAAGAATTTTTGGGATTAAATCTTTCTCATACTACATTCATGAGATTAATAAATGAAAATATAAAACCAGCAACAATCATTGAAGTTGGAACCCGGGCAATATGCGAGGAAGAATTAAATTATTCAAAAAAAAATGGAATCGAAATTATAACGTCAAATCAAATAAGAAAAAAAGGATGTAATGAAGTAAAAAATGAAATTAAAAAAGCCATATCATCATATGATAACATTTACCTATCAGTGGATATGGATGTTCTCGATCCTGCATACGCTCCCGGAGTTCAGAATCCTGAACCTGAAGGAATCGAAACATATAGACTTCTTGATATAGTATGTTCATTATGTGATAACCGAACTATTGGTTTTGATATTGTAGAAGTCACACCTATTTATGATAATGGAATATCAGCTATTACAGCTTCAAAAATAATTCTAGAAATTCTCTGTGCACTAGAAAATAATCGGCAGTTATCCTAAGTTATCTAAAATTAATTATTGCCTGATGAGTTTCGCTACAAAAAAACCATTGCTCCTATGAATATTTGGATAAAAGCGTTGACATTTATCCAAATTTTTTAGACCAGGAAGACCGATTTTAGGCTCAATATTAGCTAGGTAAAAATCCGAATATTTTTTCAGGAATTTTCCAATAATATCCTCATTTTCTTCAATTGTAACACTGCAAGTGGAGTAAATTATTGTTCCTCCGGATTTAACTTTGCAAGCACATTTAGATAATATCTGCCATTGAATATCTGCCATTTTTTTAATTGATTGCATTGTAATGCGCCACTTTGCTGATGGTTGCTTGCTGAAAACTCCTGTGCTTGTGCAGGGAGGATCTAAAACAATAATATCCGCTGAGACATCAAGAGGTAATGAAATGCATACATCAGCTATTATTGGAAAAGCGATTTTTACTCCCATTTGCCTCATTTCATTTTTCCAAATCTTAGTTCTTCTTTTTGAATAATCAATTGAATAAATGATACCTTGGTTTTTCATAAGTTGTGCTAAATATGATGTTTTAGTTCCAGGTGCCGAACAAACATCTAATACAATATTTCCTGGTTTTGGATCAGCAATTTCAGCTGCAAAAGAACTTGCTTTATCTTGAATATAGAATAGCCTCTTCTTAAAGCTATTAATCTTAGTTAATGCGTGCTTTGAATATAAGACTTCATAAATACATTTTAAGGATTTAATTTTCTTTAATTCAACCCCTTCATAATGAAGGCTATTTAGAATTTCACTCTCTGATCCTTTAATTGTATTCAATCTAAGATAAGTTGGTAGCTGATCATTATTTGCTTGAAGAAAATTTAACCCTTGTTTTTTTCCCAAAAGATCTAAAATATATTTAACAAACCATTTTGGGTGAAATGATTGAAGGGCCTCTCTCTCTAAATCATCTGCTCCTTCGAAAATTACGGATAATTCTTGAGTTAGTAAAAAACCTAAAATATACTCAATTTGTCTAAAAAATTTCCAGCCAAAAATAAATCTTCCAAGATCAGCTATTTTCTCAGCTTCTCTTAAATAAATTTTGGACCAATTTTTTGTTATTCTTGTCTGGTAAATATAAAGTCGCAAAAATGACCATAAATCAAAACTTAATTTATTGATATTTTCTGAGTTAAGAACATGATTGATAAATTTATCAATTTGATTTTTACGTCTTATTGTTTCGATAATTAGCGAATATGCTAATCTAATTGAATTAGGATTTTTTGCCTGTATTTTTTCAATAGTTTTTGCAAAAGCCATTTGCTCACTAAGCTTTTGCATTTCTATCAGACTTAATGTTTCAATAGCAACTTTCCAGGCTTCCTTTAACATCCTATATCACAACGATTATTGATTTCCAAGCTTAATTATAATCTCTATGTTTTAATTGAAAATTATCTATCTCACAATATTCAGATATTAATTTCACAATTGTATTATTTTATCCGAATCATTCATAAATTTCTTAATATCAAAATACTTGATTAATGGACTTGAATTAATATGCAAGAATGGGAGCTCGTAATCGTTGGGGCTGGTCCTGCAGGTTTAGCTGCTGGAATCTACGCAGCAAGAAGTGGGTTGCAAACTCTTATAATAGATGAGAAAATGGCTGGGGGTACAACTGCTGATGCACCAATTGTTGAGAATTATCCCGGGTTTATTAAAATTGATGGTAGAGAGTTAGCTGAGAAAATGGTTCTTCAATGCAGAAGACTTGGAGTTACAGTGCATGAATTAGAGTCAGCAACTAAATTAATAATCAAAGAGAAAAATAGAATTTTAGAAACAAACACAACCTCTTATCATTGCAAAGCAATAATCTTGGCAACGGGATCACATTACCGAATTCTCGGGGTTAAAGGCGAAAACGAATTCAAAGGAAGAGGTGTTAGCTATTGTGGAGTATGTGATGGTCCCTTATTCAAAGGAAAAAAAGTAATGGTTGTCGGTGGAGGGAATACTGCAGCCACTACAACCTTGTATTTATCAGATATTGTATCTGAAGTTTTAGTAGTTCATCGACGTGACTCTTTTCGCTCTGAACAAACTCTAATAACTGAGATAACATCCAAAAAAAATGTAAAAATATTATGGAACACGGAACTTCAAGAAATATTAGGAGTAAAAATCGTAAACGCGGCCATTGTGATAAATAATAAAAGTAAGGAAAAGAAAAAAATTCCTGTTGATGCAGTTTTTGTACAAATAGGCGAAGCTCCCAATAATCAAATAACCCAAAATACAGGTATTGAATTAGATAACAAAGGACACGTTATAGTTGATTTATACCAAAGAACCAATGTTCCTGGGGTTTTTTCAGCCGGAGACCTTACAAATCAACCTGTAAAACAAATCGGTACTGCGGTTGGACAAGGTATAACAGCCGCGCTAGAAGCTTATAGCTACATTAAACGACCGTATTATCGAAAATAGAGGGAAAACATTATATCATTAAAAACCCTTTTTCATGCTTTCATAGGCTTAGCTAGTATGCTTACAGCTTCAAAAAACCTAAAAAATGGAGACTTTCATAATGAGTGAAGAATGTCTAGCTGTAGTAAACATTAACCAAGATCTTTGTAGTAGATGTGGTGTTTGTTATTCCATTTGTCCTTATGATGCAATAAAACGTGATTCTGAATCAGGTGAAGTTGCAATTGATATTCAAGAATGTCAAGTTTGTGGCATTTGTTCGAGTGCTTGTCCTGTAGCAGCAATAGATATGAACTATTATGATTATGAGCATCTTTTGGATTATGTTGAAAGTGCAAAAAAGGAAAATCCCAGTGAAACATTAGTTTTAATGTGTAGAGGAAACTCCCCTTCAACCTGTGAAACCGAAGAAATATTTGCAGATAAAGGTATTAAAGTTGAAAATTATATTCCTTTAAGACTACCTTGTTCAGGTAGAATTCCAACTGATTTTATTTTTAAAACCTTAAACTCAGGTATTAAGAATATCCTCTCAATACAATGTGAAGATAAATTCTGCAGATATAAAGAAGGCACAAAAATAAACACAAGAAGGATTCAATTAAGTAAAAACATACTTGAACAACTTGGATACGATAAAAATACACTAACAATAGTAAAATTCTCTAGAAAAGCCGTATATAATACGGATAAATGCGTGGGTTGCGATAAATGTGTATTTATTTGTCCTTATGAAGCTATTAAAGCAGAACCTTTTGCAACACCAGCTATAATCGAAGAAGAATGTGTCGGATGTGGTGCATGTGCTTTAGTTTGTCCTCATCAAGCTATAGAAGTGAAGGGTTTTGAGTTTGAAGAAGTTATTGAACGTTATGCAAAAGCAGCAGCTAGGATTAAATCTGATAATAATAAACCTGGACTCTTAGCTTTTATTTGTCAGTGGTCAGAATTTTCTGCATTAGACGATCCAAATAGTGTTTTTTCAGGAAAAAATGCAATGGTTTTAGAAATTCCCTGTTTTAAAGCTTTGGATCCAGTACATGTTATTAATGCTTTAAAATGTGGATTTGATGGAGTAATGGGTGTTGTTTGTTCTTCTGAAGATTGTAAACTTGAAGAAGGCAGAGATGTGGCAGAGCGAAATCTAGATGTTTTAAAAAAAGTTTTAAAGAACATGGATTTACTTGATCGTTTTCAATATTATGAAACTTCGCCAAGATGTGCCGATGAGCTTAAAAAGAAAGTTGACGACTTTTACCAAAAATTATCCGTTATCCCTATGTGTTGTGTTACAAAGGAGGAGAAAAATGATTTATAAAATAATCTCTACTGAGGAACTTGCTCCAAAAACAAAGATGTTTGAGGTTTTAGCACCAGATATAGCTGCAAAAGCAAAACCTGGCCAGTTTCTAATAGTTATTATAAGTGTCAAAGGTGAGCGGATACCCTTAACAATTTGTGATTATAATAGAGAAAAAGGAACAGTATCCTTTGCTTTTCATGAAGTAGGTAAAACAACAAAAGAACTTGGTCAGATGCAAGCTGGGGACACTTTAGAAAACGTCACAGGACCACTAGGAAATCCCTCAGAAATCAAAAATTTTGGAAAGATCTTATGTATAGGAGGAGGCGTATTTATTGCTCCTCTTTTATTACAAGTAAAAGCTATGAAGCAAACAGGCAACAAAGTTACTACTATTTTAGGTGCACGAATAAAAGAAGAATTATTTATGGAAGAAAAAGCAAAAACTCTAAGCGATAAGATCTATACCGCTTCTGATGACGGATCTATTGGATATAAAGGTCTAGATTTCTTAAAAGAAATTTTAAAAACAGAAAAGTTCGATCATTGTGTTGTTATGGGACCTGTTGTTATGATGAAGGAAGTTAGTGAAATAACAAAACCTTATGGAATTCCTACAATTGTGACAACCACTCCAATAATGATGGATGGTATGGGCATGTGTGGTGTTTGTCGTGTTACAGTTGGAGGAAAAATGCTTTTTGGATGTGTTGATGGGCCAGAATTTGATGGACATCAAGTTGATTTTGAAGAACTAGTTCAACGTCAACGGTTATTCCTACCCGAAGAAAGAGTAGCTTCCCTTATGTGGGAAAAAAATATAGGAGGTTGTAGATGTGACAGAAAGAAAGCCTAAACCTAAAATCAAAAAAGAAGAAGTAAAAATGCCAAAGCAAGATCCCAAAGTTAGGGTTAAGAATTTTAACGAAGTTGCTTTGGGTTACACTGAGGAACAAGCACTTGAAGAAGCTGCTCGTTGCTTACAATGCGTAAAACCCCAATGTGTTGATGGATGTCCAGTTGAAGTGCCAATTCCCGAGTTTATAAAATGTATTAAAGAAAAGAAATATGCTGAAGGCATAATAACAATAAAATCGAAAAATGCACTTCCTGCTGTTTGTGGTAGAGTATGTCCACAAGAAGAGCAATGTCAAGTAAAATGTGTTCTAGGAAAAATTGGGGATCCAGTTAGTATAGGACGATTAGAAAGATATCTTGCTGATTGGGAAAGAGATCATGGATTTCAAATTCCTGAAAAAGCTCCACCTACAGGAAAAAAAGTAGCCGTAGTTGGTGCTGGTCCAGCAGGACTCACAGCTGCAGCTGATTTAATACAACTAGGTCATAAAGTGACTATGTATGAAGCTCTCCACTTACCCGGTGGAGTTTTAATCTATGGCATACCTGAATTTCGGCTTCCTAAAGCTATTGTAAGGAATGAAGTAGCATATATTGAAAAACTAGGCGTAGAATTGCGAGTAGGAAATTTAGTTGGCCGAATTCATACTATTCCTGAACTTCTGAAAACAGACACTAATGCGGTATTTATTGGATCAGGTGCTGGATTGCCTAGATTTATGGGCGTTGAAGGAGAAAATCTAGGAGGAATTTATTCGGCAAATGAATTCCTAATCCGAAATAATTTAATGAAATCATTTGATTTTCCAGAATATGATACACCAGTTCGAATAGGAAAACATGTTGTAGTTATCGGAGGTGGCAACGTTGCTATGGATTGTGCTCGTTCATCAATGCGTTTAGGTGCGGAAGTTTGTCTGTTATACAGAAGATCTCGTGATGAGTTACCAGCAAGGCAAGAAGAAATTGAAAACGCCGAAGAAGAAGGCCTTGTTTGTAAATTCCTTGCTGCCCCTCTTAAATTTAATGGGGATGAAAAAGGTTGGGTAAAATCCATGGAATGTATTGCAATGGAACTTGGACCTCCAGACGAATCAGGTAGAAGAAGACCAATTCCAATGAAAGGTTCCGAATTTACTATGGAAACAGACACTGTCATAATAGCGATCGGGCAAACTCCAAATCCCATTATTCAAAGAACTACTACTGGTCTTGAAGTAAACCTAAAACGTGGTACGATACTTGTCGATGAGAATGGAAAAACAAGCATCCAAGGCGTATATGCAGGAGGAGATGTAGTAACTGGAGCTGCTACTGTGATAAGCGCGATGGGAGCAGGAAAAACAGCAGCCAAAGCAATGCACAAATTTCTATCAGAAAAAAAATAAACTAATTTTTTTAATTTATTTTAAAATCATTATCTTGATTTTTTTTAAAATAACTATTTAATAATGAGATTATAGTAAAACCTTTATCTTAAATGTTCTAATCCGATTTATTTGTGTTCACAAGTGAAATTTGACTTCGGTAGAGATATCCTTAAGATAATTGCCATTTTATCAATGACAATAGATCATATTGGAGTAATATTATATCCCGAGTTCATTTTTCTTAGAATTATCGGGAGACTCGCTTTTCCCATTTTTGGATATTTAATAGCTATAGGACTTAGAAGCACAAAAAAACCAAAAAAATATTTTATCACATTACTCATTTTTGGGTTAATATCTCAAATTCCATACTACCTAGCTTTTAATATTCAACCTTTTGAACGACTAAATATCTTCTTTTCTTTATTATTAGGCGCCTTAACAATTTATTTTTTTAAAAAGAAAAATTATATTGCCATTATTCCCCTAGTTTTATCATTACTCCCTATTTTTGAAGGTTCTTTTTATGGAGTATTAACAATACTGTTTATGGACATTTTATTAGATAACAAAAAAACTGGGATTTTAGCTTTATTGGCTCTAAACAGCTTATTCTTATTCGAATCTAATATTCAAGCAAAAATCCAAATATTCTCGTTAGCAGCATTAGCAATAATTCTTCTGCATGTTACAAATAGATTGAAATTTGAAATTATTATTCCTAATCATTCATTCTTTTATATAATAAGGAAATATTTCTTTTACTTTTACTATCCATTACATTTAGTATTGCTATTCTTAATTTCTAATTCTATTTAAAAATCAATAAACCAAAAAAATATAACCCATAAATTAAAAAAAAGTATTTAAAATTTGGCCTTCTAGTATGCCTAAAGAAATTGTCTATCCTAAAATATCTCTTCATGAAATTCTAATCAAAACAGCAAAAGAATATCCTAATAATATAGCTATAGATTATTTAGATAATGAAATTACCTACAAGGAATTAAATATTTTTTCTGATCAATTTGCAATAGGATTAAGAAAACTTGGCGTGAAAAAACAAGACCCAATAGCTCTTTTTCTTCCGAATAATCCACAATTTATCATAGCTTATTTTGGGATATTAAAATTGGGAGCTATTGTTACCTCAATAAACCCACTTTATAGAGAACGTGAAGTAAAATATCAACTTGTAAACTCGGGAGCAAAAATTATCATAACATTAGAATCTCTTTATCCAATTATTCAAAAAGTTAGTCAAAGAACTAAATTGGAAAATGTAATACTTGCAAAACCAACTTGGAATTTCCCTAGTGTTGATGCTTCTGAAATTAATATTATACATAAGCATAATATTTTGTGTTTTGAAAAGATAATCCTAGAGAATTCGAATTTAACTATTCCTTCCATAAAAATTGATCCAAAAATTGATCTTGCAGCTTTGCAATACACAGGCGGAACTACAGGTGTAGTTAAAGGTGCTATGTTAACCCATTTTAATTTGGTTTCAAACACGTTAATGTTTAAAACTTGGATAAAAGCAAAACCTGCATCTGAAAATTTTTTGACTGCCTTACCGCTTTTTCACATTTATGGTATGACAACAAGCATGACTGTGCCAATTGCATCGGCAGCAAAAATGGTTTTAATTCCTAAATTTGATCCTAAAAAAATATTACATCTTATACAGAGCAAAAAAATCACAGTTTTTTGCGGAGTACCAACAATGTATTCAATATTATTAACAAATAAAGATCTTGAAAAATTTGATCTTACAAGCATTCGAATATGCATTTCTGGTGCATCTCCGCTTCCACCCCAAGTGCAAAAGAAATTTATGAAAATAACAAAAGGACTTTTAGCTGAAGGATATGGTCTTACAGAAGCATCACCTGTAACTCACTGTAACCCTATTGATAATACAACGGAAACCGTTCGAATAGGTTCCATAGGAATTCCCTTGCCCGATACAGACGCAAAAATAGTTAATTTACAACACCATGAAAAAGAAGTTCCAGTAGGTGAAAAAGGTGAATTAGCCATAAAAGGACCTCAAATAATGCGAGGTTATTGGAAGAATTCAATTGAAACTAAATTAGTGCTCAAAGATGGTTGGCTATTGACTGGTGATATAGGAAAAATGGATAAAGATGGTTTTTTTTACATAACTGATCGTAAAAAAGATTTAATTAAATACAAAGATTATAGCATATACCCTAGGGAACTTGAAGATATAATCTACGAAAATTCAAAAATAAAAATTTGTGCAGTTATAGGAAAACCAGCTCCAATTGTAGGAGAAATTCCAAAAGCTTTTATAGTATTAAAAGAAAACGAAAAAATTACTGAAGAAGAAATAAAAGCTTTTGTAAATAATAGAGTTGCCTCTTACAAAGCTATAAGAGAAGTAGAATTTAGAAAAGATTTACCTATAAGTTCCGTGGGAAAAGTTCTCAGAAGAATTCTTCAAGATGAGGAAAAACAAAAAATAGCTAAAATCAAATTAAAAAATTAATCCTATACTCTCCAAGATTACTTTTTCCTCATATCAATAAAACTAGCATGACAACGAATACAAACTTATCTAAAATATATTTTTTAAAATATTATAAAAATTACTTACCGTTTTATTTAATTATAGCCACCTCTTCCACTAGAAGAAAATATGAGAAAGAAGTAAAGATTCAATAAGGTATATGATTAATGATCTCGAAATTAGCCATCTTATTAGAATAATTATTTCTTTTATTTCAAGAAGGTTTACAATTGCGCATAAAAATCAACGTAACAGGAGTAGTACAGGGAGTTGGTTTTCGTCCATTTATTTATCGGATAGCAATTAAGCATAACTTGAATGGTTTTGTTAAAAATAAGGGTGATGCAGGAGTAGAAATTCTTCTAGAAGGAAAACAAAAAAACATTGCCTCTTTCATCTCCGAGCTAAAAACAAACCTACCGCCATTAGCACAAATCTATGATATAATAACTACTAAAATTAAAGGTAACAACCAATACACAGATTTTAGAATTGAAAAAAGCTCTTTAAAAACCAAACTATTTGGATCAATAATTCCCCCAGATATAGCAATATGTGACAGCTGTCTCAATGAATTACGCGATCCAAAAAATCATAGACATAACTATTTTTTTATTACTTGCACCGATTGTGGCCCAAGATTTACAATAATAGAAAAATTACCCTATGATCGCGTCAATACAACAATGTCAACCTTTCCCCTAATAGGCAAATGCAAAAAAGACTATTTTAATTCAAAAAACAGACGGTTTCACGCTCAAACAGTTGCTTGTTCTGATTGTGGTCCTGAAGTATACTTAGTTTCAAACGATGGCACGTTGCTTTATCAAAAAAATCCAATACACGAAGCGGGAAAACTCATCTCTGAAGGATCAATAGTAGCAATCAAGGGTCTTGGGGGTTTTCATCTTGCCTCTTCTTCAAGCAAAATTTCTCCACTGAAAAGACTTCGTACAGTTAAGCATAGAACTTCAAAACCATTTGCAATTATGGCCAAAAATATAGAAACAGCAAAAAACTTAACTGAGATAAATTCCAAAGAAGAAGCACTTCTTAAATCACCTTCTCGTCCAATAGTTTTACTAAATAAAAAGACAAAAGCCAAGATTTCACCTCTGGTAGCTCCAAATCTTCATAATTTAGGCATTATGCTTCCTTATACAGCATTACATCACATGTTATTTGATAAAACTTCAGATGAAGCTTTTGTTATGACAAGTGCAAACCCTCCGAATCAACCTATAATTAAAGATAACGAAGAAGCTCAAAAAAAGCTAAACAAAGTCGTCGATTATTTCCTATTTCATAATCGAAAAATTGCAAATCGTTGTGATGATTCTGTCCTTAGAGTTCATGGAAATAATTCAGTTTTTATAAGAAGAAGTAGAGGATATTCACCAAAACCAATAATTCTGAAAGAAAAAACCAAACTCAATGTTTTGGGAATAGGTGGAGAACTTAATATTACATCGTGTATCCTTTCGGGGAATAAAGCATTTATTAGTCAACATATTGGTGATGTTGAAAATATCGAAACAAGAAATTTTCTTGAAAAAGCCACAAATCATTTGATACGCTTAACTAACAGTAAAATAGATATCATTGTATGTGATCTTCACCCTAAATTCATAACCACTCAAATAGCAAAAGACCTATCAAATAAAAATGGGTGGGATTTGGTTCAACTACAACATCATCACTCACATATTGCCGGATTGATGGTTGAACATTCTATAAATGAAATAGTGGGCATTGTGTGTGATGGGTATGGTTATGGAATTAATGGTGAGGCTTGGGGTGGAGAAATTTTTCTATCTGTTGGTAAATCAAATGAGATTAAAAGAATTGGACATTTGGAAAAACAACCTCTGATTGGAGGAGATCTGGCTACTCGATATCCCACTCGTATAGTAGCAGGAATATTGAATAAAGAAATAGATATGTCAAATTGGCTATTAACAAATTCTAAAAATCTGCCTTATGGAGAAACTGAAGCAAAATTAATTTTACATCAAATGAAAAGTCAAATTAATGCAATAGAAACAACTAGCTGTGGAAGAGTTTTGGATGCAGCAGCTGCAATATTAGGAATCTGCTTCGAACGGACTTATGAAGGGGAGCCTGCAATTAAACTTGAGTCTGTTGCAATAAAAGGCAAGGATGTATTAAATCTAAAACCGCTTTTTAAGAACAATAGTTTGCTTACCACTCCTCTTCTTCTGAATGTTTTTAATAATAAAGGGCGGTATTCGCAAAAAGATTTGGCTTATTCTGTTCATAAATATCTTGCTGAAGGTTTAGCTGAATTAGCGATAAACGAGGCTAAGGAAGAGAATATTGATTATGTTGGTTTTTCTGGTGGAGTTGCATGCAAAATTGGGAAAAAAATTGAATCTGAGGGATTACAATTCCTTGTACATAGACAGATTCCACCGGGTGACGGTGGAATATCTTTTGGACAAGCAGTTGCAGGAGGCTTTTTCAGCTTTTAAACCATAACCATTTTATCACGGTTTTTTCCTCGTTTTAGATTGATATATTATGTGTCTAGCGATTCCAGCTCTTGTTGTAAAGATTGAAGGTGATACAGCCCAAGTTGATTTCGGACAAGGTGTTTTAAGGCATGTTAATATATCTTTAGTTGACACCCGGGTAGGAGGTTATGTTCTAATCCACGCGGGTTATGCTATTCAAACGATAAATGACAATGAAGCTCTTGAAACAATAAAACTATGGAAAGAGATATTGTCAAAAGAAATCGAATGATTGTATATAAGCTGATTTTTATATGACAGAGAAATTTAGGTTTAGAGAACCGGAATTAGCCAAAAAAATAGCACGAAAAATAGCCAACATAGCACCTGCGGATGAATTGATAAAATTTTGCCATGTTTGTGGTACACATGAATGGAGCATAACTCATTATGGTCTACGGAGTCTTTTGCCTAAAAATATTGAAGTAATAGCTGGTCCTGGATGCCCTGTTTGCATTGTTCCTGCTTCGGAAATTGATGAAGCTGTCCAGATTGCTCAAAAAGGAGCTGTAATAACTAGTTTTGGGGATGTTTTGCGAGTTCCTGGAAGTGAAAAATCTCTTTTAGAAGCAAAATCAGAAGGTGCTGATGTTAGAATTGTGTATGGATTATCAGATGCAATTCAATTAGCAAAAAATGAGCCAAATAAAGAATTTGTATTTTTTGCAGTGGGATTCGAAACGACTGCTCCAACGACAGCAATTGAAATTTTAAAAAATCCCCCAGCTAATTTTAGTTTTTTAGTCTCACACCGGCTAATACCGCCAGCTATGGAACTACTTTTAGGATTAGGTGACCTACAAATAGATGGTTTCATCGCACCAGGTCATGTGAGTGTAATAATTGGATTAAAACCCTATGAACTTTTTCCAAGAGTTTACCGTATGCCAACGGTAATAGCAGGTTTTGAACCCAATGATGTTCTAATGGGGATTTATATGCTTCTAAAACAACATAAAGAAAATGAAGCAAAGCTAGAAAACGAATATTCTCGAATGGTTAAATGGCAAGGTAATTTGAAAGCATTAGATGTAATGAATAAAGCATTTAATATTGTATCCTCAAACTGGAGGGGTATCGGGAGATTACCTAATTCAGCTCTTAAGCTTAAAGATGTATTTGAAAATTATAATGCTAATAAAAAATATGATATTAAAGTAGAACAAGGAAGGGATATCTTGCTTGGATGTGAGTGCCACCTTGTAATAATTGGCAAAATAAAACCAAATGAGTGTCCTATGTTTATGAAAACTTGTACCCCTCAAAACCCTGTAGGTGCTTGTATGGTTAGTAGTGAGGGTACATGTCGAGTATGGGCAATAAGTTCTGAACTATCTTTTTTATAAATTAATTTATACTCTAAATAACTATTCCATTTTTCTGATAAAGTATAAAGGTTAAAAGCTATTTATCAAATTACAAGTGATCAAGCATGAGCGATCAATCGGAGAAAAGATATATTGGAACTTGTATTGATTGTAAATCAACTTTAGAATTATTTGAAGTTGATTTTGAAAAAGGAAAAAGAATAATGCACTGCAAAAACTGTAATTTATATCACTTTTATAAAAAAGACTTTTTTGGAAATTGGAAACTAAAAAAAGCTGGAAGAGTAAATGATCTCTGGAAGAATTCCAAATAAATACTTAAACTTATGTTATATGATTAACAAATTCTGGGAATAGGATCCCCAACAGGTCTAGCGATAATTCTCTTTCCTCCTACAGTAGTTTTCATAGCTACTCCTGCAAAATCTTTAGTGACTTTGCCTATTATTTCAGCATCTTTTCCTTCATCGGTCTCTCTGAGAAGTTCCAAAATCTGATTTGCTTTATTCTCTATAACTCCTATAACTATTTTTCCTTCATTTCCAATTTCGAGGGGATCTAAACCTAACATTTCACATGCAGCTTTAACATCCTTTCTAATTGGTATTTTTTCTTCATGAATTAAGATGCCTACTTTTGATTTTTCACCAAACTCATTTAAGCAATCAGCCAATCCACCCCTAGTTGGATCTTTAATTGCTACAATTCCGCCTACTTCCCGTAGCAGTTTTTGAATAATAAGATTAAGAGGTTTCACATCAGATTCTATTTTGCTACCAAAATTCAGACCCTGTTGAGATGATAATATTGCAATTCCATGTTCACCTATAGTTCCCGAAAGAATAATTTTGTTGTTTATCCTTAAATTAGAATCAAGAAGCCATCTAGATTTGAAATTATTTTGAAAGCTCCTCACAATTTTAAGATTATTTTCAGTCGCTATTGTTCTTTTACCTATCCCAGAGACGTTTATAACACATCCTCCCATGCTACCCTTTTCAATTACTTTAGTGTCTCCTGTGACTATATCCACTTCTGCTTTACTACATGTTTTTTGCATAGTTAATAAAATCCGATCAAAATCAGATAAGCCAAATCCTTCTTCCAAAATAACCCCACAAGCTAGTGCGTAAGGCTCAGCACCTAAAGCTGCAATATCATTCACAGTTCCAGATATGGCAATATTTCCAATATTACCACCCGGAAAGAATAAAGGCTTAACTGCATGGGAATCACTCTTTAAAACTATATCTCCTATAGCTGCAGCATCATCCATCGCTTCAAGAGGCACTTCAGCTTTTCTGGTGTTCTTAAAATATTTTGCAATATGATTTTTGATTAAATCATGCATAACCGTTCCTCCAGCTCCATGCATCATGGTAATTTTTTCATCAATATTATTCAATTAGTTATCCGCTCCTTTTTCTTTAATAATACAAAAGAGTTGAAAATAAACAGATCGAAGGAACAAATAAAAAATATTCTTAAATAATTACCCTCTAGATTTTTTTAAATAATCTGCCAAAAATAGAAAAGAATCTTTTTATCAGTTTAAAACTAGATCAGGGTATGGAAAGCCATATAAATCGCCCTTACGCTGTTGAATTGCACAATTGGAGAGGTAAGAAGTGCCAAAATGGGGATACTCTATAATAGCAGAGGAATTAGATCCTGAAAAAACAGCGAAAGCCAGTGGACGCGAGATTAGAGTGTCCCAAAAATCAGCCAGAGAAGTATGTGCAGCCATAAAAGGAATGAAATTAACATTAGCAAAACAATATCTTAGACAAGTCATCAAAAAAGAAAAACCAGTTCCATTTAGGAGACATAAAAAGAAGGTCGCACATCGTCATGGACTTAAGAACACTTTTGCAGGTAGATATCCCATAAAAGCTGCAAGCAAAATTCTCCGAGTTATTGAAAATGCTGAAGCAAATGCCGAGAATAAAGGTTTGGATGTGGATGAACTCAAGATATATCATGCAGCTGCTTATCCAGGAATTAAGATTAAACGATTTACTCCAAGAGCTCATGGAAGAGCTTCTCCAAAAAATGAAACTACAACTCATATTGAAATTGTATTGACTGAGAAACTTAGACAAGGAGAAGGATTTTAATGTCTATTGTTAGAAGATTTATAACTGAGGCTATAAAAAAAACAGAAATCGATGAATTTTTGCAAAAGAAGCTTGAAAGAGCAGGTTATGGCGGAGTTGATATTTCTAAAACTCCATTAGGAACTCATATTGTAATCTATGCCATGCGTCCAGGATTAGTTATTGGACGTGGAGGAGAGACTATAAAGGAACTTGCAGTAACCCTAGAACAAAATTTTAAATTACCCAATCCCCAAATCTCCGTTTCAGAAATCGAAGTTCCAGAATTCAATGCTTTTGTTGTAGCTTCTCGCGTTGCTTCAGCTCTGCAGAGAGGAATTCATTTTAGAAGAGCAGGTTATTGGGCTCTTAACCAAGTAATGGATGCTGGAGCACTCGGAGTTGAAATAGTAATAAGTGGAAAATTGCGAACTGAAAGAGCAAGGTTTGAAAAATTTAGAGCAGGATATTTTCCCAGATGTGGCGATCCTGCATTAAAAAATATGAAAAAAGCTGAAGTTCATGTTCAACTCAAACCAGGGATATTAGGTGTCCGAGTAAAAATTATGCCTTCTGATGTTCAATTTCCCGATAAAATCAACATTATAGAACCTCCGCCTATAGACGAAATGCCTATTATTGAAGAGAAAAAAATTGAAACTCTTCCTGATTCCAAAGTAAAAATTCAAGAAATCTCTCCAGAAAAAAAAGAAACCCATATTCCATCAAAGGTTGAGGTTCCTAAGGTTGAGGTTCCTAAGGTTGAGGTTCCTAAGGTTGAGGTTCCTAAGGTTGAGGTTCCTAAGGTTGAGGTTCCTAAGGGGTTCCTAATCCAAAATTATTAAAAAAATCAGTTAATAGTTCCGACAAAGAAACCGAAAAAACTGAAAAAACAACTGCAAAAGAGGCTAAAAAATAATGCCAATATTAAGAATGAAAAATATTAGCAAAATGTCTTCTAAAGAACGTCTCAAGAATCTCTCGGATTTGAGAATTGAATTAGCTAGATTAAAAACTATGGTTCGAGCAGGTGGTGCAGTTGAGAAACCTGGAAAAATACGGGAGTTACGTAAAACTATTGCTCAAATACTCACAGTTGAAAATGAATATAAATTAGGCATTAGGGCAAAAAAAGAAAAAAAAGTGAAAAAAACTAAAAAGGAGAAATAAAATAGTGAAGATAACCCCCAATATTATAAAACAGGAATTCATTGGAAGCCAAATTGAAATTTTTCGAAGCAATCATGCTGATTATGTAGGCCTCAATGGCAGGATCGTAAATGAAAGCAAAAACACCTTCTCTATTTTGCATAAAAATAAAATTAAAAAAATAATCAAAAATTCCGCAATTTTTAGAATACAGTTCTTTGATGGAACAACAGCCGAGATTGATGGAAATCTTCTTGTCGGTAGACCTGAAGATCGCCTCAAGAAAAATATTAAGAGGTTATGGTAATGTCTTTGACTTTTAAGAAACCGAAAAAATCCTGCAAGGATAGAAATTGTCCCTTTCATGGAACTCTTTCAGTAAGAGGTCGTGTTTTTGAAGGAATTGTAGTAACTTCGAAAATGGATAAAACTGTTATTGTAAAACGTGAATACTTACAATTTTCACCAAAATTTGTTAGATATGAAAAAAGACGAGGGCATATTGCTTCCCATAATCCTCCTTGCTTAGATGTAAAAGAAGGACAGCATGTGAAAATTGCTGAGTGTCGTCCAATAAGCAAAACTGTTTCATTTGTTGTTGTAGAGAAATTGGAGAAGAAGTAGAATGGCTGCAAAAGCAAAACAAAGAGCTCTCGTTGCAAAAGGCATGCTTTCTCATGGTGTTAAGCTATCAAAAGGACTTCTTCCTGGCACAATTTTAAAATGTGCTGATAATACAGGTGCACGTATATTACGATTAGTTCAAGTTATAGGTTACAAAGGAAGACTTAGACGCTATCCTTCAGCAACAGTAGGTGATAGAATTACAATATCTGTTAGGCAAGGTTCACCAGAAATGCGAAAGAAAATGTTTCAAGCAGTAGTAGTAAGGCAAAGAAAACCCTATCGAAGAACAGATGGAGTTTGGATTCAATTCGAAGATAATGCTGCTGCAATAATTACGCCTGACGGAGAAATGAAAGGATCGGAAATTCGTGGACCAGTAGCCAGAGAAGCAGCTGAGAGATGGCCTAGAGTAGCTAGTGCTGCAAGAATAATAGTATAGGTGATATATTTTATGCCCAAGAATTTGCCTGTGAAAAAACCTGGAAAACAAAGAAAACTTCATTATAATGCTCCACAACATATTCGCCAAAAAAAAATGGCTGCTCCCCTTTCCCCAGAACTTATTGCTTCAAAATCTATTAATTCTCTTCCCGTTCGCAAAGGCGATACTGTACAAGTAACTCGTGGTGACCATATAGGTTTTGAAGGCAAAATAAATAGATTAGATTTAAATCAATATCGAATATTCATTGAAGGATTAACCCGAGAGAAAGTCGATGGAACTAATATATTTGTTCCAATTCATCCTTCAAAAGTGATGATAAAAAAGCTAAAACTTGATGATAAATGGCGTAAAGCTATTATTGAAAGGAAAAAAATTCTGAGCCAAGCAGAAGCAGAAAAAAAAGTTGATAAAAAAACTAAAAAATCAGAGAAACCTTCTCTGGATGAAAAGGCAGAGAAAGAGCTGAAGTTGAATAATTCTAACAAAAAAGTGCAAAAGAAAAAGAAAGATAAAATAGCCACAAATAAAGAACAGGACAATAGTACAATTAAGAAAACCTCTAAAAAAATAAATAAAAACAAAGTAGGTAAGTAAATTTGGGTACGAAAGGAAAAACTGGAAGATTAAAACGAAATCCGGCTCCAAGATTTTGGCCGATCCCAAGGAAACAATATACTTGGGTTATTAAACCCTCATCTGGACCTCACTCTCTCAAAAACTGTTTACCTCTATCACTTCTAATTCGTGATATTCTCGAGCTAGCCAAAACTAGAAAAGAGGCAAAAAAAATAGTTACTCAGGGAAAAGTTTGTGTTGATGGTAAAATCAGATTAAAAGATGATTTTCCTGTAGGTTTGATGGATGTAATTTCATTTCCAGAAATTAATGAACACTATAGAATTGTGCCTTCTCACAAAGGGTTATCTGTCAATCCTATTGATAGTGAAGAGGCAAAATTTAAACTCTTTAGAGTTGAAGGAAAAACTATACTAAAAAATAAAAACATTCAATTTGCTTTGCATGATGGTTCTAATCTACTTTTTAAATCAAAAGATTCAAAAATGCTTCCAGAAGTTGATTATGAAACCTTTGATGTTTTGAAGCTCAGTATTCCTGAAAAGGAATTTATTGAAAAAATCGAAACCAAGAAAGAAAATTTTGCTATTATAATCGGTGGAAAAAATATTGGCAAAAATGGAAGAATAACTGAAATTGAAAAAACAATTGATAAAAAACGGCGAAATGCTTTGGTTATGATAAAGGATGACGAAAATCACCAATATAAAACAATAATGGATTTCATATTTGTAATAGGCAAAACTAAATCTCAAATATCATTATCAGAGGAGGCGCCTTTAAATGCCTGAGGAACAAACAGCCAAAACTTGGGAAACACAACCAATGCTAAAACCCAGGATAGAAAAGATCGTAGTTAATCTTAATGTAGGAAAATCAGGATCTCCTCTAGAGAATGCCTTTAATGTTTTATTAGATCTGACCGGTCAAAAACCTGCAAAAAGAAAAGCAAAAAAAACAATAAGAGACTTTGGAATAAGGCAAGGTGAACCGATTTCTTGTGTAGTTACATTGCGAAAACAAGCTGCAATTGACTTCCTAAAAAAAGTTCTACCAGTTGTTGATAACAAACTATCTCAGTCCTCTTTTGATAAACAAGGCAATTTCTCTTTTGGATTAAAGGAGCATATTGAAATTGTGGGTGTAAAATACGATCCCACTGTGGGTATTTTTGGTATGGATATTTGTGTGTCAATAAATCGTCCAGGTAATAGGGTTAAAACTAGAAGAAAACACAAGACACATATTGGTAACAAACATCTGCTTTCTCCCGATGACTCAATTGCTTTTATCAAACAAATTCTAGAGGTTGAAATTGTTTAGAAGGAAAGGATGGTTTATGGCTAAACAAAAATTGAAAAAAGAAAGAAAGTATGGAAAAGGGTCGCGCCCTTGCATTAGATGTGGATCATATGGACCAGTAATTCGTCGTTATAATCTGTATCTATGCAGACATTGTTTCAGAGAGGCGGCACAAAGACTTGGATTTAACAAGTATGAGTAGGTGAAAGTAATATGGACACCCTTACAAATGGTTTAGTAACAATTAAAAATAATGAAATGCGAAATAAACGTGATTGTATTATTAGCCCAGCCTCTAAATTATTAGGACAAGTATTAAGAATTATGCAGCTTAATGGTTATCTAGGCGAATTTGAATTTATTGATGATGGACGATCTGGAAAATTTAAAGTACAACTTCTAGGTCGAATAAACAAGTGTGGAGCTATTAGACCGAGATTTGCAGTAAAAGCTGGCGCATTCGAAAACTGGGAAAAGAAATTCTTACCGTCAAGAGATTTTGGAATTATGATAGTAACTACTTCACAAGGTATAATTTCTCATAGACTTGCTGAAGAAAAAAATATCGGAGGCCGTTTATTGGCCTTCGTTTATTAGAGGGAACCTAATGCGATTGCCGGAAATTTCTAAAACAATTCAAGTTCCCGATGGTGTTGAGATTAACGTCATTCAAAGAAAAGTTACTGTTACGGGTAATAAGGGAACTCTTATTAGGGATTTTTCACATGCTGCAATTTCAATTAGCTGTAATGACGGACTACTTAGTGTATGGGCAGAATGGCCTCGCAAAAAAGAAGCGTCTTTAGTAGGCACTATTTATTCTCATATATTAAATATGATAACTGGTGTGGAAAAGGGATTTACATATAAATTAAAAATTGTTTTCTCTCATTTTCCAATATCTGTAAAAGTTCAGGACAAATTAATAATAATTGAAAACTTCACTGGAGAGAGACAATCTAGGAAATCAAAGATAATTGGTGATACTAAAGTTAAAGTCCAAGGTGAAGATATAATCGTAGAGGGTATTAACTTAGAAAATGTAAGTCAGACCGCTGCCAATATTGAACAAGCAACCAAGGTAAAGAATAAAGATCCACGTGTTTTCTTGGATGGAATTTATGTTTTTGAAAAAAATGAGGGAATGATATAATGACTGAAAAGAAAATATCACCTCAAAAACCTATAAAATTAAGGAAACGTGCAAAACATAAAAAACCAAGTTTTGTTAGACCTGAAAGTTGGCGATATATAAGAATTGGGGAAAGCTGGCGTAAACCTCGTGGATTAGATCATAAAGTTCGTAGGAAAATTAAGGGCTGGCCACCAGCTGTTAGTGTTGGTTATAAGGGACAAAAAATTGCTAGGTATCTCCATCCTTCGGGTTATCGAGAAGTATTGGTTCACAATATAACTGAACTGTCTTGTGTTGATCCGAAAACTGAGGCTGCTCGTATTGCACACACTTTGGGTAAAAGAAAAAGACTTCACTTAATGAAAGAAGCTGAAATTCGTAATATATATGTTTTAAACGTAAAGTTGTATGCTAAAGAACCTCAAGAAGAAGAATCTGTTGATGAAGAGAAATTGATAACTGAAGATACAACAGAACAGGTGGAAGAAGATATTCTGGAAGAAAATGAAATTGATGGAGAAAAGGAATAAAGATGACAAGTCTCAGTAGTCAAAGAAGATTAGCAGCTAAAATATTAAAAGTGGGTCAAAATAGGGTATGGATTGATCCCGAGAGATTAGATGATGTTGATGTAGCCATAACTCGAGAGGAGATTAGAAAGCTAATTCATGAAAAGGTTATACTTTCTTTGCCAGAAAAAGGGGTGAGTCGTTCTAGAGCAAAACTAATAATTGAAAAAAAACGCAAAGGGCGACGTAAGGGTTCGGGAAGCAAAACTGGAAGCCCAAGAGCTACTATAACTAAAAAAGAAGCTTGGATGACAAGAATTCGTTCTCTTAGAAAAAGACTCCGTGAACTAAAATCGAGTAGAATCATTACTGAGTCAACCTATAGAAAAATCTACATGGTTGCTGGGAGTGGAAAATTTGAGTCAATTGCAGATCTGGAAAGGTATTTGAAAACAAATGATTTATGGAGAAATCGTTAATGGCTCGTAATTCTAATTATCGTGTTAAATTAAGGAGAAGAAGAGAGGGAAAAACTGATTATCATGCTCGCAAAGCTATGGTAATCTCAGGATTACCTAGACTTGTTCCCAGATTCTCTTCCAGGAATGTATCAGTTCAAATCATAACTTCCAAAGTAAAGGGTGATGAGGTAGTATCTGCTGCCCATAGCCGAGAATTAAAGAAAAGATATGATTGGAAGTTTCCAACTGGAAATATTCCAACTGCTTACTTAACTGGTCTAATCTGTGGTCTTAAAGCTAAGAATAAAGGTGTGAAATCTGCAATCTTGGATATTGGATTAATTAATCCTTCAAAAGGATCTAAAATTTTTGGAGCACTATGTGGGATTATAGATGCAGGAATTGATATACCTCATGATGAAAAAAAAATAATTAAAGAAAGACTAGATGGATTGCACATTGCAGCATATGGTTCTATCTTAGAATCTGACTCTGATGCATATTCTAGAAAATTTTCAAAATATGTTAGACAAAAAATATCTCCAAAAGATTTGCCTGAATATTTCTCGAAAATAAAATCTGAAATAATTAATTCATTCAATAATGGTGATAAAAAAACATGAGCTACAAACAAAGAGAACGAGAAAGTGAAGAATGGATCCCAAAAACTAGACTAGGAAAACTAGTTCATGAAGGCAAAGTAACATCAATAGAGGAAGTTTTCTTGAGTGGTTTAAAAATCTCTGAACCTGAAATTGTTAACTCACTACTCCCAGATTTGCAGGAAGAAGTAATTGATGTAAATTTGGTACAAAAACAAACTGATGCTGGTGAGAAATCAAGATTCAAAGCAATAGTAGCTGTAGGAAATCGAGATGGATACATAGGTTTAGGTTCAGGTAAAGCTAGTCAAGTGAGAACTGCAATAGAAAAAGCAGCTGCTTCAGCTAGACTAAATATAATTCCGGTTAAACGTGGATGCGGAAGTTGGGAATGTAGTTGCGGTAAAACCCATTCAATTCCATTCCAAGTTGAAGGAAAATGTGGTGGAGTTAGAATAGTTATTGTTCCCGGTCCCAGAGGTTTAGGTTTAGCAGCTAGTCAAGTAGCAAAAACAATTCTAAGCTTAGCTGGAGTTAAAGATCTTTGGATTAGAAGTTATGGATCAACGAGAACTGTCCCATCCTATGCGGGTGCAGTTTTTGATGCTTTAAGAAAAACCTACAGTTTAATAACTCAAGAAGATTGGGTGAAATAGTTGACAAAAAAAGTTAGTAGTTATAAAAGTTTGGTTGCAATAAAAATGAGAGGGACAATAAGTGCTAAACGAGAAGCAAGAGAAACCCTTGATATGCTAAAAATGAAAAAAACTCATAACGCTGTTATTATAGATGATCGTCCTTCATTTGTTGGAATGTTATATCGTGTTCAAAATTATGTTACTTGGGGTGAAGTAACAAAAGAAATACTTTCAGAAATGATCAAGAAACGGGGAAGACTTGTTGGCAATAAAAAATTTACTGATGACTATGCTAAAGAACTTGGTTATGAATCGATAGATGAAATTGCAAACGCTATTGTAGAAGGTAAAGTTGAGTATAGTAAGCTAAATAAAGTAAGATCAGTTTTTAGGCTTCATCCTCCGAAAAAAGGATTTAAGGGGAAAACCAAGAAAAGTTTTGCTACAGGTGGAGAAGCTGGATATCGTAGCGAAAAAATTAATGATCTTATAAAAAGGATGATCTAAATTTTTTCTTCTAATATACTACGATACATTTTTAAAACAAATCTTAAACTGTCAATGTATTTGGGTGAATAAAATGAGTACTAAATGGCGAAGAAACAAAAAAAATCAAAAAGGGTCATCATTTAGGAATTTAGATGAAAATAAAGATAGGGATAATTTGAGAATTCCTCATCTTAATACTTTTAATACTGCAAAAATAACTTATTCTTCCAATTATCGATCCTCACAATTTTATAATAAGAGGAAGTGGAAATCACCCTCGCCCCTTATTGACATTTTTCAAGAAAAGGATTGGATAACTTTAATTATTGAAATCGCAGGTTTTAATAAGGAAACTTTCAAAATACATGTGAAAGACCAGAAATTAACTTTGTCAGCAAAGGGAAATAACCAAAGATACTATAAAAGTTTAAATCTGCCAAAAGTAGTCATTCCCAACGAAATATCAACGAAGTATAATAATGGTGTACTTCAAATTAAGCTTAGAAAAGCAAAAGAAGTTAAATCTTGATAAATGAGCTGAATAAAACATGCCTCATAAACTAAGAAAAACGAGAAAGATGCGAGGTTCGAGAACTCATGGTTGGGGTAGAGTAGGTCAGCATCGAGGTGCTGGTTCTAGAGGGCACAGAAATGTTGGTCGCCATAAGCATTTATGGAGTTATGTTACTGCCCATGCACCAAATCATTTTGGTAAACATGGTTTCACTTCGCATCATAGTTTTAATTCTAAAGAAAATTTGATTAATATCTCAGGGCTTGATGAAATATCTGAAAAAATATCAGTTGAGCAGGAGAAAGGAAAATTTTTTGTTAATCTGACTACTTTAGGTTTTACTAAATTGTTGGGTTCTGGAAAATTAAATAAAAAATTAATAGTTCAAATTCCTTCTTGTTCAAAATCTGCAGCTGAGAAGATTAAGAATGCTGGTGGAGAATTAATACTTCAATCTCACGAACAGGGAGAGTAAATAATAAGCAATGGCTGGCCGGTTTCTAAGTTTTTTTAAACCATTTGCGAGAATACTCCCTGAAATTAAGGTTCCTGAACGCAAAGTTGGTTTTAATGAGAAACTTTTCTGGACAGCTATAGTTCTCATAATCTATTTGGTGATGACTGAAATTCCATTATATGGTATTTCTCCAGAAGCTAGTGATCAGTTTGGAGCTCTCAGAGTAATTTTTGCTTCAAATCGAGGTACCTTAATGGAGTTGGGGATAGGACCTATAGTTACAGCAGGATTAATTCTTCAGCTATTAGTAGGATCCGCTATTATCCAAGCTGACATGTCCGATCATCAAGATAGAGGTTTATTTACCGTAGCTAGCAAATTCTTCTCCATTCTTCTTACAGGAATTCAAGCAGGAGCTTATATAATAAGCGGTATGTATGGATCGCTGCCTGTTACTACAACAGTAATTATCTTCATTCAACTTATCCTTGCAGGAATAATTGTTATGTTGATGGATGAGTTGGTTCAGAAAGGGTGGGGATTGGGAAGTGGAATAAGTTTATTCATTATGGCAGGAGTTGCACAAAATATTTTGTGGCAAACATTTAACCCAGGTACTGGATTATTCATCGGATCTCTTTCATTATTGCTTAATGGCCAGATAACTTTAGCAAATTGGATTTTAGGTGCAGGTGTTTACCCATCTCTAATTGGATTCATAGCTACTATTGGTGCTTTTATTGTAATAATTTACTTGGAAGGTGTAAGAATCGAACTACCTATAACTTATGCTGGTTATAAAGGGTTTAGAAGCAAATATCCAATCAAACTCTTGTACGTTTCTAATCTTCCAGTAATATTCGCTTCAGCCTTATTTGCAAATATATACTTCTTTGCCCAACTACTTTGGAGTACTATGGGACAGCCACCTCCAGGTACTAGTCTCCTATTCCAAATAATCGGTGATTTTAATTCAACGGAAACTGGAGTTCAAGTAGTTGGTGGGTTGGCCTACTATGTCACTGCACCAAGCGCATTACAAGGTGTTGCATCAGATCCTTTAAGATCTGCGGTATATCTTGGCATTCTAGTAGGTTTTTGTGCAGTTTTCTCCATGATCTGGCTAGAAGTTGGTGGTTTAGGGCCATCGAAAGTAGCCCAACAACTTATGGATTCAGGAATGCAAATTCCAGGATTTAGACGATCAAGAAGACCTATAGAAGCAATTCTAAAACGATATATACCCGTAGTTGCTGTTTTAGGTGGGATAATTGTTGGATTAATAGCAGGTATATCTGATTATCTAGGAGTCTTTGGAACTGGAACAGGAATTCTACTATCGGTTGGAATAATTTATCAATATTATGAATTATTGATGCGTGAACGAGCGGCAGAAATGTTTCCGGCTTTTAGACGAGTTCTAGGAGAATAAATTAAAGAGTGACAATAGTTATTAATAGGGAACTAAGAAAAGCATCAAAAAGATAACGTTTGAGGAGAAATAAAAAATGGACATAACTATAATTCCGCTTTCAACTTTAGTGATTATGTTAATTGCTATAGCAATATCTTTTGTGAACATGGTAATAAATCGAATCTTAATAACTCGATTATGTGGTTGGAATGAATATAGGGTTATGCAAAAAGAGATCTCTGAATATCGATCTCAGTTGATGAAAGCTACAAGAGCAAAGGATCAAAAACTATTAACAAAACTGAAGAAAAAAGAAACTCAAATAAACAAAATGCAAACAAAAATAATGAAACCTCAAATGATTTTAATGCCTATTTCTTTTAGTTACATAATAATATGGTATCTTTTCTTGATTCCTACATTTGGAGGTACTCCAGTAGCTTATGTTCCCGGACTTGCTCCGGATGGAATACCAGTGGTTTGGTGGTACATGGCTTGTTCATTCTTTTTTGGGACACTCGCATCCCGAATAATAGGGACTACACCCATTTCTTAGAATTGATTTAATGAGTGACCTCTATTATGAGCGAGAAAGAGCAAAAAGAGATAACTCCAGACAAAAGAATTGTTGTATGTGTTTCAGGATTAGCTGGAACTGGAAAAAGTACACTAGCAAAAAAAATCGCCCACAAATATAATTTAAAATATTATTCTGGTGGTGATGCACTTAAAGCTCTGGCTGCTGAAAAGGGTTATAACTCAAAATCTCAAGGATGGTGGGAAAGTTCAGAAGGGCTAGATTTTTTGGCAAAGAGAGAACAGGATCTGACATTTGATGAATTAGTTGATAAAAAGCTAATAGAATATGCTCAAAACGGTAATGTGTTATTGGATAGCTGGACAATGCCTTGGTTAATTAATTATGGATTTAAAATATGGCTTGCTGCTTCAATAAAAAAAAGAACAGAAAGAATAGCTAGAAGAGATAAACTAAAAGAATCTAAAGCTTTAAAGGTTCTGAAAGAAAAAGAAGAAAAAACAAAAAAAATTTACAAAAGATTATATGGATTTAATCTGGGCGAGGATTTTCAACCATTCCATATTATATTAGATACAGAAAAACTAAATGCAAATGAAGTCTTTGATGCTCTTTGTTTAATAATGGAAAAAATAATCCTTGCAGAAAAAGATTTGAAGTAATATTTAATGAAAATATATTGAATTCATAATCAACAATACAATAATAACCTGAGAAAACAATTGAATTTTTCTTCTTCAAATTAATTGTGATCAGTCTTTTGATATAAATAATTTCGCGTTTTTCCACTGATCTTTTACTATTAACATGTTGCCAAAAGGACTTCCATGAAGAGAATACGCAATATAACAAAGATAATTACATTGAGAGCAATCATTATATGTTTTACGCAGTTCCTTAAACTTTTTACTGTTCCATATTTTAGGCAAATCAAAAACAGTTCCGACATAATTTTGATTATGACAACCTGCAATTCGACCTAGATGGTCTAATACTAAAAAGTTTTTAAGTGCTTGACAATTCCAAACTCTTTTATCCTCTGAAAAAAGGCTACGCGTAACTTTTAATAATTTATCAGTGATCAAAATCCTGCTGTTTTTCTTTCTCATATCAATAAGGGAATCAAATAGTTTAACCATACCCTGCTTATCCTTAATTAAAAGATCATCATTAGGTTTCCCTATCCGGAAAAGTTGATTTTCATCGCAACTTCGATCATAAGAATAAAGGCAATACCAAACTGGTATCCCCCTTTCTGTAAAATACTTTGTTATGTCTAAAATCTCATAGAGATTTAACTGAGAAATTGTAGGAGTTACACATACGTTTATTTTCTCTTCTTTTAATCCCTTCACAGCTTTCATAGCTCTTTTCCAAGCACCAGGAACATCTTTGATGAAATCATTTTTTTTCTCATCCAAACTATCAATCGAGATTGCTACAAAATCTACATTTCTGAGGGCTTCAATTTTTTTTAAAGCCATACTTCCATTGTCATAAACTGTTGTAATGAAACGATCAGTTGAAAAATTAATGATTTCTTTTGCATCCTCTCTTAAAAGCGGATCTCCTCCAGATAAAACAATTTCTACAACACCAATATCTTTGAGAATATCTAATCCTCTTTTAACTTCTTGAGTTGAAAGTTCTTTTTGATCCTGTTCCTTCCAAACATTACATCCTCTACATCTATAGTTGCATTTTCTAGTAATCAGCCATTGAGCATGATGTGGCTTATTAGGGCTAAGTGCATTAATTGCAATTCTTGAAATCCTTCGAAGTTTCAAATCCAATTGTATAACACCATTAATTTATGTTGGCTGTCTAAGAGATCTATTTGAACTTATATATAGATAATCAAATATGATATCATAAAATTTCAATGGTTATATTTAATGATTCGTTCCTTTATTGTATTTGATTAATAATTTTTTTCTATTATAAATCCTGTAAGAGTTTGTTTAACAAAAATTTTTTGAAAATAACGAATCTTAATTAATACAAAAACATTCAATGAATATTATGCTTATAGACGTTATAGTGTTAACAAAAAATAGTGAAGTTTATCTGGAAAGATGTCTAAAAGCAATTTATGAAAATATTCCTATCAATAATTTGATAATTGTTGATGGATATTCAACTGATCTAACTATGAATATAGTTTTAGAATTTAAGAAAAAATATGATAACATATTAATCTTGAAAGATTTTGGTACTCGTGCTACTTCCAGACAAAAAGGGATAGAAAAAGTGAAAACTGATTGGTTTATGTTTGTGGATAGTGATGTTGTTTTATGCAAAAAATGGTATAATAAAGCTAAACCTCTTATTAAAAAAAATGTGGGATTGATTTGGGGGATTGAGGTTTGGTCCACAATTCGCAAAAATAAAACACTCAGGCTTTTTCTTTTAGTAACAAGAAAAATATTTGAAATCCGCGGAGGTACACATGATACACTGATTCGAACTGAATTGGTTAAAGATATTGTAATTCCTAAGGAACTGCATGTTTTTGAAGATGCATATATCAAAGAATGGATCTCTAAGAAAGGCTATTTATCGATTCCATGTTACTCTCCTTTTTGTATTCATTTTCGTCCAAAAGAAGTTTGGACTATTAAAGGAGGATTAGAAATTATTTCAGAATCCCTAAAACTTGGAAGAATTTCTATAATAGCAAAGTTGACAATGGCATATGGATTTTATTTCATATATTCCATGTACCAAATATTTACTCGTAAAAAAATATCACAATAATTATTATTGCTTTTTTCTTGAATTAAATGTTTAAATATTAAATAACTTCTTATTTGCTGTTTTGTTTTATATATTAAATCTAGCAAAGAACAAAATTTACTCAATTAAAAGAAGTGCTAAAATGCAAACTATAGATGTCGTGATGATTACCAAGAATAGCGAATTTATGCTCGAGAGAAGTATAGAATCCATATATGCTAATGTACCTGTTGAAAATTTAATAATTATTGATAGTTCCTCTTCTGATCAAACTCTAAATATTATAAATAAATTGAAAAAAAAATATGAAAAAATTAAGGTTTTAAACTTAGAGGGTTCAAGAGCTATAGCTCGAGAAAAAGGTATTAGTCTTGTCAGAACCGAGTGGTTTATGTTTATTGATAGTGACATCATCCTTAGTCAAAATTGGTTCAAAGTAGCTGAAAAACAGATTAAGGATGATATTGGTGCAATTTGGGGTGTAAATATTGATGTTGTTCCTGGTGTAAGAAATAAGCGGTTTGTAAGACTGCAGCATTTTGTAGCTAATTATTGTTTTAGCATTCGTGGCGGTACTCATGACACATTAATTCGGTACGAAACTGTAAAAGATATAAAAATACCCAATCATCTGCAAATGTATGAGGACTCTTTTATTCTAAATTGGATCAAAAAAAAGGGATATAAAGCAATAGTAGGTAAAGGTCTTTATTGTTTACACTATAAATCCTCAGCAAATTGGAATAAAGAAAAAGGATTATCCCATGCTATTAATGAGGTAAGATGTGGTTTGGTATACTCCCATGCATACCGCTTTGCTCTTTTTTACCCATTTTTTATGTTTTTTTGGTTTCTTCAATTTTCACTTCAATTCAAAAATAATATTTTATGATTTAAGTGCCTTCCAAATATGATCAGATTCAGGATAGCTCAAATCTTCTGTTTTACCATTTTTTAGGACTATAACCCTCTGGTTTATATTTTCTAAAAATTCACCAATAACTTTAGCTGGAATTCCAATCTTGTTTAATTCTTCAATAATATGGGATACTTGTTTTGGCTTAACCGATAACAATAAAGCGCCAGAACTTATTAGCCTTAATGGATCAATTTGAAAATATTTACATATCTCAGCGGTTTCAGATTTAATTAGAATTTTATTTTCATAAATTCTAACTCCCAATTTTGATGCATCTGCAAGTTCGAGAATTCCTCCTATGATTCCCCCCTCTGTAGGATCGTGCATTGCATGTACTCCTCCAATTTTATAAGCTGTTAGAGCCTCCTTCACTATGCTTATTTCTTTGTAGAATTTTTTTGCTTCTTGAACCATTCGATTGCTAATTGATTTCATTAGCTTTTCTTCTTTATCATTTGCTAGTATTGCTGTACCTTCGATACCTGCACTTTTGGTGAGTATAATTTTGTCTCCAGATTTTGCTCCTTCTGCGGTTATATACTTTTTTTTATCTGTAAAACCTAAAACACATCCCACAACAATAGGATTGGCTAATCCTAATGTTGATTCACAATGTCCACCAACAATTGCTATTCCTAATTCTTTTGCAGCTCTATCCATTTGAGAACTTATGATTTTGATAAGATTACTTTCTGCTTTTTCAGGAAGCAATATGCATGAAAAAATAAAAGATGGTTCAACTCCAAAAGTAGCTATGTCATTAGCATTAATATTCACAGCCAACCATCCAATATTTTCATTTGCTCCTGTAATAGGATCCATTGAGATGATAATCGATTTATCTCCTGTATCTATAACAGCTCCATCAATTCCAACTTTGGGTCCAACTACAACCTCACTGCGCTTTAAACCCAAATTCTGAAAAATAATCTTATTTAATAATTCAATGGGAATTTTTCCTGGAGATAGCCTCATTTTTTTAAACCTTTTAAGATATTTTTTCTATTTTAAAGCAAAATAAATTTCCCTTTATAGTTTTTTCGAAATTTTAAAAGTAATTTTGATAGGTAATTATTCACTTCTTTTTTTGAAAATCAAACTATTTTTATAAGTTGTTAATTAAAGATGTTTGAACGTTGTTGTATTAAAACAGAAGCAAATATACAATACAAATAAAATTATTAATAATTGAAACTAAGATGGAAAATTCGGAGAGCAATAAATTCATAACAGATTTTTATAGCAGACAAATGACAATGAAAGAATTCACAGTAGCAAAACAAAAAAAATTACTAGAATCAAAAGTAGCTGTTGTGGGTGTTGGAGGATTAGGAACTATTTCATCCATTTATCTAGCACTTGTAGGTGTAGGAAAACTAATACTTATAGATCAAGATACTGTTGAAATAAAAAACCTTCATAGACAAATTCTCTATAAAACTTCTGATTTACATTATCCAAAAGCAGAAATTGCTTCTTATCAGCTTAAAAAAATGAATCCTCTTATCAAAATAGAAGCTTACTCAGATAATATTAACGCTAATAATGTTGAAAAACTTTTAGACGGAGTTGATTGTGTAGTTGATGGTTTGGATAATATGTCAACGAGATATTTAGTAAATAGTGCATGTGTGAAGATGAAAATTCCATATGTTTTCGGCGCAGCAATAGGTTTAGAGGGAAATCTTTCAGTTTTTTCTTCTCCTGATACAGGCTGTTTGAAATGTTTATTACCAACTGTATCAGATGAAGATTTGATGAATTGTGAAACTAGAGGAGTTATTGGGGCCACTCCAGGGATAATAGGTTCAATGCAAGCTATGGAAACAATCAAGATTCTCACTGGCATAGGATCAACTCTTAAAGGAAAACTTTTGGTGTGTGATTTTAGTGATATGTATTTCACGATAATAGATATCTCCAAAAATAGTAATTGCCCTGTTTGTCAATTACCGGAAGGTATGAATAAGATTAAATCAGATAAACTTGTTTGGCTTTGTGGTAGAAATACTGCAAATATTAATCCAAAAATATCTTATAATTTGGATTTAAATGAATTAGCCAAAGTTGTACAAAGAGAGTTTAATTTGAGATTGAAATCCAAACTTGCATTAATCTTCGATCATAACGGTTTAGAAGTAAGTCTATTTAAAAGTGGTAGAATGCTAATTAAAAATGTTAATAACGAAAAAACAGCTTTTGAAGTCTATAGATTAATTTTTGAAAAATTAAAAATATCCAACTAAATTAAGCGGATTGCTGTATTTTTTGTAATTGATAATTAATGCTCCGGCCGGGATTCGAACCCGGGTCCACGGCTCGAGAGGCCGTTATACTTGACCGGACTATACTACCGGAGCTTTAGTCTGTACTGATTCGTTTTTTCCTAAGATTGAGGTTTGACGTTTTTCAGTACAGCGCACATATTGAA
>LFWW01000025.1 GCA_001273385.1 miscellaneous Crenarchaeota group-6 archaeon AD8-1
TCTCAAGTTAGATGAAATGAAAATTGGAGAAACTCTAGAAGTTATTGCAGATGATCCTGCTGCTAAATCTGATATTGAAACCTTGGTAAAAAATTTGGGACATGAGATATTGAGCATAACTGAAGAAGACGACCTAGTTAAAATAGTTATAAGAAAAATAAGATGATTAGGAGGAAAACAATTGCCAGTTCACAAAACAAGCAATATCTATTTGGATAACTCAGCTGGTAAACCTGTTGATTCAAGAGTTGTTGATTCCATGCTTCCTTATCTTAAGACATCATTCGGAAATCCTTCCTCCCTTCATAAATATGGTCAAGAAGCTAAACAAGCATTAGATAATAGCCGAGAGAAAATTGCAGACCTAATTGGAGCAGAAAAAGCGGAAACAATAATTTTTACTTCAGGAGCCACAGAAAGTAATAATCTAGCTATAAAAGGTACAGCAACTCGCAATAGAAAAAAAGGAAATAAAATATTAACTTCAGCTGTAGAACATATATCAGTAATAAATTCATGTAAATCGTTGATTCGTCAAGGTTTCCAAACCACATTTTCACCAGTAGATTCTTTCGGATTTTTGGATCTAGAGAAGTTTGAAGAGAATATTGATGATCAAACAAAATTGGTTAGCATAGTTTATGCTAATGGTGAAATAGGTACTATTCAACCAATTAAAAAAATTAGTGAGATTGTTCATAAAAAAGATGCTTATTTGCATGTTGATGCGACTGCTGCTTGCGGTCAGATCCAAATTGATGTTCAAAAAGAAGGAATCGATATGATGACAATTTCTAGTAACGATTTTTATGGACCTAGAGGAGTGGGGGCTCTTTATATAAAAGAATCAATTCGAATTGATCCCTTAATTCATGGTGGTGGACAAGAACGTGGATTAAGATCTGGAACTGAAAATGTTCCTAGTATTGTAGGTTTTGGGAAAGCAGCTGAAATAGCTAGAGTGGAACTAAAATCTGAAGGTAAAAGATTGATAAAGATCAGAGATGATATAATTCACGGATTGATGGGTTCTATTCCTTATACTTTTTTAAATGGTCATCCTATTAGGCGTTTGCCTGATAATGTTTCTCTAAGATTTAGTTTTATTGAAGGTGAGTCAATACTTCTGAGCTTGGCTATGTTTGGTGTGTTTGCTTCTTCAGGATCGGCGTGTACAGCCAAGACTTTGCAGCCATCACATGTTCTGCTTGCAATGGGATTAAAACATGAGGAAGCACATGGTTCATTGATGATTACATTAGGCAGGCAAAATACTCAAAAGGATGCTGATTATATAAAAGAAATTATGCCTGCTATAATTGAGAGGTTGAGGAGTATGTCTCCTCTGACTCCAAAGGAGTTGAAAAGATAGTGTATTCAGATAAGGTTATGGATCATTTTAGAAATCCTCGTAATACCGGGGAAATACCTGATGCCGATGGGGTTGGTACTGTTGGAAATCCAACCTGTGGAGATCTAATGACGATTTATATAAAGGTTAAAGAAAATCGAATAGAAGATATAAAATTCAAGACTTTTGGTTGTGGCGCTGCTATTGCTACTAGTAGTATGACAACAGAACTAGCAAAGGGAAAAACCTTGGAGGAAGCAATGAACATCACTCGAGCTAGTGTTGCTGAATCTCTTGGTGGATTGCCTAAAGTAAAAATGCATTGTTCGAATTTAGCTGCTGATGCTTTGCATGCAGCAATAGAGGATTATAAGGAAAAAAACAAAAAAAGGGGAAGTAAAAATGAAATATAAATTTGTAAAATGTGAATGTTGTAACATGAATATTCCTTCTGAAAAATGTGACCTTGCAGCTTATAGTGCAGTTATTGATGGAAAAGAGCATCTTTTCTGCTGCAAAAACTGTGCTAAAGAGTATGAGGAGACAAAATCTAAGTAATTTCTTCTCTTTCCGTTTTTATGATTTCTAAATAAAAAAGCTATATAACAAAGTTATATTTATATTCTTAAAAACAAATATTATTTCTATAAAAATATTAGTTATCTTTAGTAGGAGTTTAAAAAATTGATAGAAAAGAAAAAATTAGCTCTTGTTATTCAAAGCGGTACAATAGACAAACTTTACTGTGCTTTTATTTTAGCCTCAACAGCTGTTTCGATGAACTGGGAAGCGCACCTATATTTCACATTTTGGGGATTAATGAGTTTAAAGAAGGGAGCAATGGAGCAAGCATCATTACCAAGTGATTATAAAGATCTTGAAGATACAATGAAGCAAAATTTAAAAAAAATGAATTATCCTACTCTCTATGAAATGCTTAAGAGATTGAAACAATCCAACCTCTGCAAAATATATGCATGTACTCCAACCATGCAAATGTTTGGAACTAAAAAAGAAGATCTAATCCCTGAGGTTGATAGTATGGTCGGGGCTGCAACCTTCTTAAATATTGCATCTGAATCTGATGTAAACTTATTCATTTAAAACTTAAAGCATATCTTCTATTCCTTTAATATTTTTGAAAAAAATTATGAGATGTTTTTATTATATTGGAATCATTTTAATTTGCAATCTTTCTTGGTGCGGTAAAAATATATGAAAAAAATATTCCCAGTTTTTTTAACTATAACAATTATTTTATCTTTTCTTCTAACTTTTGGCTATTATTTTTCTAGCGAAATCTCAAGTAAAGAAGAAGAATTTTACTTTGGAGTTGCATTTTGTGGCAATACAACTCGGGAAGCAAAACTTCTAATTGATCAAGTAAAGGATTATACTAATTTATTTGTGCTTCAATCTGGTCCAATAAGCAAAAATAAAACTGCAATCAACGAAATATGTGATTATGCAGTTAGTGCTGATCTTGATTTCATTGTATTTCTGGGTTGGTTTGATTTTGATTATCCTTGGCAAGTTCCTTGGCTTGATGAAGCCATAGCTCGTTGGGATGATAGATTTTTAGGGCTTTATCTTTATGATGAACCTGGCGGTATTCAAGTTGATCATAATTGGACAAGAACTTTTCACTTTATAGAGAATGTTTTTCCAGAATTTTATTCTACAATCGAACCATACATTGAGGAGAATTCAACTATGGCTGCTCTGAGAGATTATTCTGAAGCAACAAAAAGACATATCGACTATATTCAGCGCGATCTTAGGATAGATGAAGTTTTAAATCGATCAATTAATGCTATGACATCTGATTACGCCCTATATTGGTTTGATTATCTAGCTGGTTATGATACTATTTTTGTTCAAATAGGTTGGAATCATGATACAGCTAAACACATTGGTCTTTGCAGAGGTGCAGCAAATGCTCAAGATAAAGATTGGGGGACAATTATAGTGTGGAATAGCAGAGAAGAGGGTATCAATCCTTCAGGTACATACAAAACTGGAGTTGAAATGTTTGAAGACATGAAAATTTCATTTCAAACTGGAGCAAAATATACCATAATATTCAATTATCCAGTTCATCCAGAAGATAATCCTTATGGAATACTTTTGGATGAACATTTTATTGCTATGAAAGCTTTTTGGAATTATGTTTTAGAAAATCCACAAGATTATGGGAGTATTAATGCGGATACGGCTTTAGTTTTACCTAAGGATTATGGATGGGGATATCGAAATCCAGAGGATAGGATATGGGGATATTGGGGATATGATGATATATCAGCCCAGATATGGACTATTACTCAAATTTTGTTAAATGAACACGGATTTAATTTGGATATTGTTTATGAGGATCCCAGATTCCCAATTCAAAATAAATATAACAAAATACATTACTGGAATGATTCATTGAATTTTGAATGAAATAGTTTTTGATACAACAAGGATTTATTAAAAAAAATATTTTCATTAATATTACAAAGTGTTTATATCTATTTTTAATAAAATATGCCTTATAAGGTGATTTGATGGCAGTACCTTCAGAATTTATCACTGCAGTTCTACTTTGGTTTATTCGCGCTTTTGTTTCAAGCATAATTTGTTTAGGTATTGGTCTATTAGGTATAAAGAGTTTAACTCATATTACTAAAAAAATTTCGGAATTTAAAACAATTAAAGGAGACCCTTTAGCTACAAGCCTTTTTGTGGGAGGTTTTCTAATATTCGCAGGTTTAGTTGTATATGGTTCTATGGTTAACCCATTTTTCTTGGGACAAAACATAATTTTTGAATCATATTTTAATTTGCAACGTTTAATTATTGTTGGTCTTAGTTTTATTGTAAGTTTATTTTTTGGTTGGTTATTTTATACAGTTTTCGCAAAATTAACTCCATTTGGAGTGGATTTAGATGATATCAATAAATCTCCAGTTGCAGTAGGTTTTTTTCTTTTTGGTTATGAAGTATTTTTGGGACTTTTGATATTTGGAAGTTTAATGATACCTCTTGGTTAAGAGAGATCTAAAAATGTCTCATACACGAAGAAGTTTTTGCATACTGATTTTCTTATTTCTTTTTTCATTGGCAAATATTGTAAGCGGCTTTCCAAGTGGAAGAGAATATCCTCCAACTTTTGATTACAGAAACGGGTATTGGTTTGATAGTTGGGATTTTAATCGAAATGTGTATTGGGGAGAAAATGGCTATCTCCCAAATATAGCATATGAGTCTTTGGGATCTGAAAGAGAATTAGCCTATAGCTTGGGGTTATGGTTTATGAGTAATTATCCTCAAAGAGTTGAAAGGGCTGAAGCAATTTTAGATTATGTTCAAAGGTGGACTGATTATGGATACGATGCTGATAATGTAGTTAGAGATGATGTTCCGCAAGAAGAGTGGGCTTGGAATGCAGATGAGATGGCTCACATGTTCAATGAAACACAAAACAAAATAGCAATAGGAGATTGTGAGGATATGTCTTTCTTATGTGCAACTTTATATGTCTCAGCAGGATTTGATGTTGCCCTTGTATCACCTGCGGCACATGTTGCACTATTAATTTGGCTTCCTGAATATGATAATGCCAATTATTACTGGGATATTCCTGATGATGATAGAGAATATGGTTGGATTTGGGTTGAAGCTACTGGAGAAGCAAATCCTTTAGGCTGGACACCGCCAGATTATAGTGATGGAGATTGGATAAGCTATATCTTGAGTATCTCAGGAATTTCAGTTGAATATAGTCCAAAATATCCCCAAGCTGAAGATGAAGTGAAAGTCCAAGTTGAGATAACTGATTCTTTTGGAACAGTTAATGAAGTATCTTTGGAATATTCAATTGATAATGTTAATATTATGTTGGAAATGGAAAAAACTAACTCCTTTTATGAAGCTACTATTCCTAAACAACCTGAAGGGACCAAGGTTATTTGTAAAGTTTCTGTGATTGGGCCTGATAACTTGATAGAGGAATATGATTTTGAATATCAGGTGGGTAGTGTAATAAATTTTTCATTTTTTACCTTAGAAATTGTGGTTTTAATTTTTGCTCTAATTCTAATATTTTTATTTCTATCAAGAATTAGGAATGCATACTAGTTTCTTTAGACTAGTAATTTAATAAACATAACTTTCTGCTAATAAGATTTAATTATTCTTGATTTTAATGATATTTTGGGGCTATTCCTTGAGAGAACCATTTGGTGATTTTATAAAAAGAAAATTAGATTTTAATTTTGTTTTAATAACTTGCGGTCTTCCAGGCACTTGGAAAACTGAAACTGCTGCAGAAATTTCTAAGCTTAGATGTATTCCTGTGTTTAGAAGCGATTTAATTAGATTAGAGGTTTTAAAGAATGAAGATATATTTGATCCCAAAGTAGCATCAAATATGAATAAACGAATGGCTGTTTATAATGAACTATTTAACCGAGCTGAAAAATTCGTGATCAAAAATAAAAAGAGTGTAATTTTAGATGCCACATTTGTAACTCAAAAGATGAGGAAAAATGCAGCAAGAATAGCTGCCAATAATGATATGGTCTTCACAATACTCCAGACTAGCTGCTCAGAGAAATCCTCTCTCAATAGAATTTTGAAGCGAACTAAAGAGAAATATGAGTCAAATGCATTAACAGAAGAAGCTTATCAACATAATAAGAAGAAATTCGAGCCTATCAACATCAATAATATAAAAAATTTGTTCCCAAATCTAAGTATAATTCATTTTATTGTTGATACAGAATATGATCCTCCAGATAAATGGTATGTTATTGGTTTGGAGCGAGTTTAGGTAATTATTAATCATGACAATTGATCTGCATATTCACTCAAAAAACTCCGATGGTGTTCTTTCAGTAAAAGAGATCATGAAACTTGCTAAAATTAAAAATATTTTTATGATATCAATTACAGATCATGATTCAATTTTTTATCAAAAACAAGCTTCAATTCTTGCAAAACAAAGTGGAATTAATTATGTTTCTGGTGTAGAGTTAAATGTGACCTTCAGTCCTAGTCGAGACCTGACTCAAAAATCAATATTTTTAGATTTTTTGGGTTACAATTTTAACTCAGAAGATACAGATTTACAAAATAAACTAGAAAAAATAGCCCAATATCGAAATGAACGAGCATTAAATATACTAATAAAATTAAACACAGAGTTAAAAAAAAATCAAATCAAAGAATTGGATAAAAAAGATTTACTAAGAATTCAGAACTCAGTTGATGGAGTTTTTGGTCGGCCTCATATTGCAGATTATTTAGTTAAAAAAGGAATTGTAAAAAATAGAAAAGAAGCTTTTAATCGTTATCTGGTAAAATGTAATGTTCCCAAGTATCCCCTGTATCTAAAGGATGCAGCTAATTTAATAAGAAATGCAGGGGGTAAAATTGTTTTAGCACACCCCAATGATCCTTATGGAACATCATTAATTAAATTAACACGATCCTTAGATGAACAAACAAAGATAATCGATGATTCAATCCTACAATATATTGATGGAATAGAATGTTGGCATTCCAGAAATGATGAGAGAACTACAAATCACTATATTAGTTATTCAAAAAAGCATAATCTAATTATGACAGGCGGAAGCGATTGTCATCAAAAACCTATTATTATGGGAACTGTGAATGTTCCATTTTATGTTGCTGATCAGTTTTTACTCTAGAAATTCTTTGAGAAATCTAAAGTATATTTTACTGCTAGATCAAAATAACTTTGGGCTTCTTTTCTCGCTTTCATTATTTCCTTTTTATCAATATTTTTATCATTTAGTTTTAAGCTAGCAACTTTGCCTCTTACATATGCCCTGTAGCATTTATAGAATGGAAGGAGTTTTTTTAATTTGGTATCCTTTGAATATTCAATATATTTTTCAATTAAATATTGAGCAAGTTTAGGTTTATTTCTAAATTCCAAATCCATAGCTAAGAAACCAATATCAGATATTACATCCGAATATCTTATCCTGTCATTGAACTCGATTGCATCAAAAATATAAATCTTGTTAGCAATAAAAATATTCCCTGAATGAATATCGCCATGGCAAAATCTTACTTTTCGGTTCTTCATCCGGTTTCTAAATAATTCTTCATTATTTTTTATAAAATTCTCGATACTTTTCCTAATTAGGGAAAATTTTTCTGAAGATATTGTTTTATCAATAAACGCTTTAGTTTGTTCAAAATTCTCTTTCCAATTAATTTCAACTATTGGATCTAATTTTACCTTATAATTAAAATCCCCCAAATTACTATTATATTCAATTCTTGCATGAAAATCAGCAATAATTCTAGAGATTTGATCAATTATTTCTTTGGTTATTTTATTTTTTTCAAGTAGCTTATTCATTAACTTTTTTTGGGAAATATTTTTCATTTTAACAGCATATTCTACTGTTTTTCCTTTACCTTTAATCTTAATTTCATCTAATTTATTGATTGGAACCACTTCAAGATACATGTCTTTAGCTAATTTTTTGTTTATTTCTAATTCTTTTTCGCAGAATTTTCTTCTTTTTTCAAGCGTAGTAAAATCAAGGAAACCAAATTCTACAGCCTTTTTTATCTTATATGCGAATCGATCTGCAAGAAAAATAAATGATATATGGGTCTGAATTAAATCAATTTTTTTGGGTTTTTTTTCATAAGTATTTGGATTTTTTAATGCCTCGATTATCTCATACTGACCAGACAATTTGGATCTCTTCTTCCTAGAAGTCGACAATTTTCTTGTTTTGGATACAATTCATTGAAAGATATAGCTATCGGTAACTTGTTTAATTTTGCTTGTCAGCAATATAGGATTTGCTATATTGGAGTTTCTCTAGTTGGTGTTGTTACTCTTTGCGAACGTTTTTTTATTGATAAATCTGCTTAAACTTGAAAATTTTTCCAAGGTTCAACTAGGATAATAAAAGTCTTTTTCAGGGTTAACTTTTCATAATAAGTATTTAAGGATTAAATACGAATTATATGAATTGCTCAGATTAATTTTTTATATTGGTAGTTCTAAGATTAGATTTTGAGAGATAACTTTTTATTGTTTTTATCCAGTTTTTTAGCAGCTGATTTCAATGTTTTTTAAACAAATCCAGCAGCATGGAGACAATTTTTCTTATATAATAGGAGATAAATCATTAGGGGAAGCAGTTGTTGTTGATTCTAGTTTTAATAGTAGTAGGATTCAGCAAGTTCTTAATCATAACAATTTAATTCTAAAATATGTTATTAACACACATGGACATTCGGATCATATAGCTGGTAATGCTGAACTCCGATCAAAGGCAAACGTAAAAATTATTGCATATAGATATTCTAAAGTTCGTTTTGATATCGGAGTAGATGATGGTGATACTATAAGAATAGGAAAAGTATCAATAAAAGTAATTTATACACCTGGGCATACTAAAGATAGTATCTCGCTTCTTGTTGGAAAGAAAAAATTGCTTACTGGAGATACTTTATTTGTAGGAGAATGCGGGAGAACTGATTTGCCTGGAGGAAGCTCTGAAGAATTATATGATAGTCTTTTTAATAAAATTCTTAAACTTTATGATAATGTTGAAATTTATCCTGGTCATGACTATGGGAATAGCAAATTTTCAACTATTAGTCAAGAAAAAAAAACAAATTATACCCTAAAACCTCGATCAAAAGAGGCTTTCATTGAATTTATGAATGAACCATAAATATTCCAATTTTTGATTTTCAAAAATAACACATCACTATTACAATATTGAAGAAATTAGAGAAATCAAATCGAAACATTTGGGTCAAGGATTAAGAATATAAACAAAGTCTTCATAGTTTTTTGTTCTAGGAAGGTGAAATTATATTTCAAAAACACAACAGGATTTCTCAGAGACTTTAGATCCTGAAGATTGGAAGAAAACTCGTAAATTAGCTCATCAAATGATTGATGATATGCTAGATTATCTTAGAGACATCAGGTCTCGACCGGTTTGGCAAAATATTCCAACCCAAATTCAAAGGTATTTTGATTCTCCCCTTCCAATAAAAGGAAAATCCCTTAATGAAGTTTATTCTGAATTTTTTGATAATGTACTTCCTTATCCGATGGGTAATATCCATCCTCGCTTCTGGGGTTGGGCTTTAGGTCCTGGAACGGTTACAGGAGCTTTGGCGGATTTTCTTGGCTCTTCAATGAACTCCAACTTAGGTGGAGGTTATCATGGAGCTGTTCTTGTTGAGCATCAGGTTATTAATTGGATTAAGGAATTAATGGGATTTCAAAAATCAGCTAGTGGTTTATTAACAAGTGGATGTTCTGCTGCAAATTTGATTGGTTTAATTGTTGCTAGAAATGTTAAAACACATTTTGATATTAGAAAGAATGGTCTTCAGAAAATTTCCGCTCCTTTAGTTGTATATGCATCTCAAGAAATTCATAGTTCTATTAAAAAAGCAGTCGAGATACTAGGTTTGGGAAGCAATCAACTTCATTTAATTCCAGTTAATAATCGATTTCAAGTAGATATAGATATTTTACAAAATAGAATAATCAAAGATCGTAAAGATGGCTATGAGCCTTTTTGCGTTGTTGGGGGTGCTGGAACAATTAACACTGGTAGTTTTGATGATCTTGATGCTTTAAATAAGGTTTGCAAAAAAGAGAACCTTTGGTTCCATATCGATGGTGCTTTTGGAGTTTGGGCTAGTTTAGTTCCTAGTTTGAAGAAAAATATTTTTGGATTAGATAAAGCTGATTCTTTAGCATTGGATTTGCATAAGTGGATGTATATGCCTTATGAAATAGGATGTGTTCTAATTCGTAACAAGGAAAGCCATCTTCAAACTTTTAGCATGATGCCAGATTATCTATCTCATAGCAAAAAAGATGGTGGTTTGATCGGAGGAAACCTAGAATGGTTTAGTGATTTTGGTTTTCAATTATCACGTGGATTTCGTGCTCTTAAAGCTTGGATGTCAATTAAGGAAATCGGTATGGAAAGATATGGTCGATTAATTCAACAAAATATTAATCAAGCAAAATATTTAGCTGCTCTTATAGTTGATAGTTCTAATTTAGAGCTAATGACTCCAGTCTTTTTAAATATTGTATGTTTTCGTTATTTTCGTTTAGGAATTTCTCCTATAAATTTAGATGAGATTAACAAAAAAATTGTGGTTGCGCTTCAAGAAAAAGGAATTGCCGTTCTTTCATGGACAATAATTGAAGGTAAATATGTTATGAGAGCTGCCAACTTCAACTATCGTAGTAAAAAACAAGATTTTAATCTTTTAATCAAAAAAATAGTTCAGATTGGTGATGTGATAGCCTCTAAATTTACTTCATAAGTTCCGATATACGAAATATTCCTATTTCAGAGTTTCTCTTATATCCAATTTTTTCTATTTACTAGATAGAGAGGAGGGGAGAGGCTTCTTTCAAAAAAAATTAATCAAAATTCTAAATCGAAAGAAAAAGCTATTCAAGATAGATCAAACTGTTCTTGAAAAAGTTAAACATCAAGATAGATTAAGTAGCAGAGAATTTTGGGAAATTCATGATTTATTATTAAATGAAGGTCCCAAAGTAAAATATACCAATCCTGACGCTTGGTAACTAAAACATTTAACATATGATCTATGATATTCTTGAATTGTGATTTTCTTATTTTTATTAAATTTTTATTAAAAAATAAGTGGTCAAGAGAAGAATTAATACAGAAAAATGCTATTTCCTATTATTTCTCTGGAAAACTTTTGGTAATGGCTGTATTACTGATTCTCTGATATTTTAATTAGTAAAGAATCGGTTTTGTTGTTTCATATTCTTCTATGATCGGTAAGGCTTGTTTTAGTTCTGTAAATGCTTTTAACACAGTTTTGCCTCGTTGCGTTATTGCATAAATTATTCTGCTTTTTCCAATTATTCTTTCTTCAATTAGTTCTTGTTTTATAAGGAATTCTAGATATCCCTTGAGAACACTGCAATTGAGATTAGATTTGTACATTATATGCGTTAATTTTAATGGTCCTCGCTGAGATAACACTGTAAGTACATCGATATACATCTCGAGTTTAGAACGTCGCAAAAAAAACACCTAGTTACTAATTTATTGTTCTTTTAAATGATTAAGTACTGGTTTGCAATGAAATTCAATATTATCTTTGGTATTTAGCTTATCTTGAGAGATTGTTCGATTAAATACAACAATTCTATTTTGGAATGCTGTGACGATATCGTCCAGTAATATTTCTTGGTTTTCTTTTGAAAGATTTTTAATTTCTTTTCCAAAAGCAATAGCAAGTTTCGATGTCATTTCTTTTTTTTCTTTAGATGAGATTATTTTATTCAAATTTACATCTCCTGTTTTTCTTGAGGTAGTCTATTAGTATTTAACTAACTTATTATCAATCAATATGAATTCAAAATTCATGTCCACTAAATCCTTTTTTTTTAAATCAGCTCTTTTTATTCTAATATAGAAATTATCAAAAAATCATATTTCTCAAAATTCTTCTTATAATACCAATATAATATTGTTAACTAAAGAAGTTTGATTTTAATGATTTATGAAAAAAATAATCTTAGAGTCCTTCCCGATGATACCGATGCTTTTGGTCGATTAAATTGGATAGCTTATGTGAGATATTGTGAAGAAGGTGAGGCGGGTTTGATGGAAATGTTAGGTTATAGTGTCATGCATTTTTATAGAACACAAAGAATTTCTTTTCCTAGGAGAGCTGCAAGTTTTGAATATTTTTCACCAGTTTCAGCTGATAGTTTTATTGATGTCGAAACTTCTGTAATAAGAGTTGGTAAGACCTCTCTTACACTTTCTCATAGTTTCTATAAGAAGAATAGTAGGGATGGAGCAAGAACTTTAGCTGCTAAAGCAAAGGTTACCTTCGTAGCTTTTGATGAACGTGGATATCAAAAAGTAAATTTGCCTCCCCAATTATCTGAAGGTCTAAAGCGGTTTCAAAATAAATAGTTAATATTAGATATAGTCTAAGAGTATTTCTAATTATACTTTATTTAAGATTTCTTTGAAGCTGTCTAGGACCATGTGAGGCTGGATTTTATAATTTGTTCTTTTATATTTCGAGGCTTTTCCTGTTTTTACTAATACTGTTTTTATTCCAGCATTTATTGCACCCTTGATATCGGATTCAATATCATCACCTACTACTATACATTCTTCAGCCTTCAAATTTATTTTTTCAAGTGCTTGGTTAAAGAAGTCTTTAGAAGGTTTCCCAAATATATTGTAAGGAACATTTGCTGCATAGGCTAACATCTTAACGAAAGACCCAGTGTCAATTACTGGTTCGCCTAATTTATTCAAACAATACCTGTTTCCTTGGGTACCAAATAATTTAGCTCCTTTCAGTACGTGTTTAAAAGCATTATTAAGTCTATGAACATCCCAATCATCTGAAAAATCTGAGATAATAACGTAGTCAGGTATTTCTTTGTTGTTAACAATTTTGAATTGCTTGAATTCTCTTTCAACTTCTTTTGTAGTCACTAAGAATATTTTTTTATCCTTATTTTTTTCAAGAAAAGTCTTTATTGCTATTATTGGGGAAAATATTTCTTCTTTTTGAATTGGAAAACCATGTTTTGATAATTTTTTATGAATAGAATCCGGACTTTTGCTATCTGTATTAGTTAGAAATAATAGTTTTTTTCTTTTTCTAAGTTTAGATACTGCATCAATTGTTCCCTGAATAGGATTTCCTTTGAAAAGTAGTGTTCCATCAATGTCTGACAATATTCCCTTAATTTTTTTTTGAATATTTATCCATCCATACATTTTAGTGATTTTTTGCATCAAAATTTTTAATTATTGTCATTAACAGAAAAGAATTTATTTTTATTAATAGATATTGCATTGAAATTTTCGATTTTTCTTTCTTAAAATATTTGTGGAAGATTAGTGTGATTTATGTTTGCATTATCTTTTTGATCTGCCGTTTTCTTTAGTTTTATAATAAGCTTTTATTTGAATGATGGGAAATTAATAAATGACAGAAGATCATTAAAAAGCCTGATGTTATGAGCAAAATCTGTAACTCTTCTCTAAAGATTGTAACTATACTCTTTTGCTCACAGGATAGATTAGAATGAAATTACGTTTGCATATAACGAAAAATGAAGATTTAAAAGATTATTCTAGAGGACAATATTTTAGATTTGCTGTGATTGATTTGGATAAATCAAAACATTATCCAGCAAATTTTGTTTGTATGCTTCCAAAAAAACCTACAGTAAACGATACTCCTCATAATATTTTTTCTAAAATATATGGCAAAGAAAGTATATTGATAGCAAAGCAACTTTTAAAGAGAGCATTAAACTCAGAAAGTGATTTAGAAATTAAGAATGCTATTACAGAAAGAATCAGCATGCTTGAACCCAAAAAAGCTCCTGAAGTTAAATGTTGTAGATGTGGCAGACCTTTCACTCCTATTAGAATGCGTTATAGAAAACAGAAAGTTTGCCCTGAATGCAAACAAAGGATTTATAAAAACTAACAAGCCTTAAGCAAATTTATTTTCTTTATTGATCCAATTCAATTAAAGTAGTATCTTTCAATCCGATTAATCTGAATTCATTTTGCTTATGGCTTTTGCATTTAGGTTTTGAGCATTTTGGTATAGTTAATCCATCGATAACTGTTTCTGTTTCACATTTCAAACATTGCCATACTCTTTTTGCAGACCATAAATATACCTTAATTCCTTCATTTATGTAAAAAGGCGAAAAACGCGAGTAATCCTTAGGAATAATTACCCTTGTGTCTGGAAATCTAATTTTATATCTTTTCAATTTCCTTAAAGATTTTTTAAAATCCCAATGAATATCATTTTCAATTTCAATTGCTACAAATTGTTTGAAATCTGAGCTTAAATTTTGATTATTTTGCAGAGTATTATTGGAGGAGGGTAATCTTATTAAAATATCTGGTGTTATCTTCACTATATCTAGTTCTTTTTGCTCTCCATATCCAAATTTTTGCGTATATGAGGTGGATTTCTCTAGTTTATAAGCAATTTCTTGTTTACCTATTATTTTTCTTATTGGTGCATCAGAGCTAATTTTTCCATTACTATTAGGTTTTAAGATTTCATACAGTAGTTCATCTGTAATTGTCATTTTAAATCATCTAAGTAATCAAATATGAAGATTATAACCTTTTTACTTTAATAACCAAAATTAAAATATTTTATTTTTGCTCAGTAATAGATCGAGCAATTTTCCAGTCCTTATTATTAAGAAAGTTCGATTATATTTTGATGGTGCCAGCAATATAATATGATTTACTGTTCTTTGTTTGTGAGTTTAATAAATTTTCTTGATTCAATTCTAGTCTTTGGATGGTGAACAGATGTTTTTACAGGTCACTTAGTTGTTCAAGATGCTTTTTATGGAAATCCTGATAAAGTAAAAATTAAATAAAAAAGTTGCTTCTCAAACATCATATTGAACACTCCTAAATAGAACTGGAAAGAAAAGGCTTTTTTCAGGACTTGAATGTGAAAATTGGAAAAATAAAAAGAATTGAAAATCAAATTAAACTAAATTAACCTTAAACCGTAAGCTTAAAGAATTAAGGGTTCTCTTTAAAAACAGAAGGGCCGGTAGTCTAGCTCGGTTAGGACATCTGCTTGACGTGCAGAAGATCGCTGGTTCGAATCCGGCCCGGCCCACTCCACTTTCTTTGGAAAAGAACCTGGGCTAAGAAACATAGAGCGCTTATTCTGTGTTATTTGATTGTTTTGCGGTTCTAAATAGTCCAAAATTGATGATAAAGCCTGTTCTGTGACTCTACTAAGATTTAACTTTCGATTTCTGGCTCTTTTAACCAAGTTCCTGCTAAGATAAAGACTAACTGTGGTTTTAGTTGCGGTTTTGTTGTGATATTTTCCACGTGGAACTCCATGTTTTTTCCATGTGGAATTTTTATTTAAATCATTCAATAATTTTAAGGCCTCCCAGATTCAAATCCGATCCTACCTTCTCTTTCCATTCTCTCAGCGATATTAGGATTGATAAATTTCTTCTTAAAGACGGTGTCTTCAATTATTCTATTTGCTTCTATAAGAATCGCTTTTATTCCCATAACATTGTTAAAAGGCTCATTTAAATTAGCAAATGATAAAGTTGAATAACTATCCTCTGCTAAAGTAGTTGCATTTGCGGAGTCACCAATTTCCCAAAGCAACCAATCAAGGAGCTTCAACATAATAATTCGTCTATGTTCTGAAATATTTGCTGTTCCAAGTTTGTTAGTATCATTTTTTTTGGAACCCGTTGTTAGTGTAATTTTAAGTAATTTAGTAAATTCTTTAACTTCATTTGAAAAAAGTTGATCATATTGTTTTTCTGGTAACATTTCAGCTAATTTTGCTAAATCTTCCATTTCCTTTTTTGCAACATCACGTATATACTTGTATTTTTGTCGAATTTTTGCTAATTCCCTTTCTCTGCGTTTCTTTGAATAAGAAAGTGGAACCGCTGGAGATTTATACATGCTACGAGGATTAACCTCTTTTTGTTTATTAAGAAAATCAAAATGTTCCTTAGAGAGGGTTCTAGGTACTTCTCCTGTAGTTGTCAAATTATATTTTCTCCTCACGATATTTTTTGTTATTATTTTTTTATATTATTTTTTAAATTAATCTACTTACTATAATATAAAACGTTATAAATATTTAAGTTTTTATCAACTTTTCCTTGAGGTTAACTTAACTTATGCCGATAAAAAGAAAGATTTGCCAATTTGGAGGTA
>LFWW01000026.1 GCA_001273385.1 miscellaneous Crenarchaeota group-6 archaeon AD8-1
GGTTACCTTTCCGAACTTGAATTTCTCCAATAAATTCCACAAGTTTACTTCTATCATTTCAACGTAACCAATTCTAAAACCAATTTAAGCATTATTCAGAAAAAAAATTTAGCAAATAGTCAAATCGACTTCACAAAATCCAAAAAAGTAACAATTTTGTATTTACCAACTTAAAAAATAATTCAAGAATAAAAAAGCCTCTGTTGCCTGCAATGAAACAATATAAGATCTACTTATAACTTTTTAAAAAATTAAAAAATGATAATTTACAGTAGAAAACAAGATTAAAAAGAAAATAATCAAATCTATAAGTGAAACATTTCCTAATAGATTTTGGTAACTATATGCTTATAAACTAGAGTTAATTGTTTTATTGTTGATGAAAAATGTCTCACAAGTCAGAGGATTTTGGAGAAATAATGCTTAAAATGATAGATAAGCTTGCGGGAAAAGAGTCGAATCTTAAGTTAAGCTTTGAAGATCTAACTCTTGATGTAGGTCCAGCTAAAGCAAAGCTAAATGGTTCAATTGTGTTAGATGTTGTGTACGTAGACGAAAAGAAATAGGAATATCCCTTGAGTGGGATGCTGTGGAATTTCCAACTTGGATGATTAAGTTAGCTAAATCTGGAACATTAACAATTTCTAGAAATGAAATCAAAGCTGTACAAATACGTCTTAAAGAGAAAAGTTTAGATCTGAATATAATTGATAAAAAGTTTTTAAAGGAAGTTTTGGAAAGTGGATCCAAAAGTGGTTCCTTAAGGGATTTGGTTAAGTTGATAAGAGAATTGTCTGAGAGCCTGAAAGATGAGGGTTATACTATTACTGTTTCTTATCTTGGGACGGTTGTTTTAGCTTTAGGTTCGGAAGCTAGCTCGCGTGTGTTTAATTTGGTTGCTGGGTTAGATGGTTTTGAGGTTAGGAATTTTGGTAAATTGCTTCAATTAGCTCTTTGAGAGAAAGTATGCTTTAGGAATTATTAAAAAAAATTGATAATGTTTGGTTTTATATATTATAAACTACTTTGCAATACAAAGCTTTTTATATTAGCAAGTTATCTATATACCAAAGGGAACTAAAAATGAACAACACAAACTTAAAAGACATTGAAAAAAGAACTTACATATCATACCACCAAGACGGACTACTTGACATTTTCATAGGCACATACATTCTTCTTTTTGGAATAGGCATTTTACTTCAAACAATAACGGATTTTAGCACTTGGTTTGTAATTCCAGCAATTTTTCCAGCATTAATGGTACCAATTTGGATGTCAGCTAAGAAAAAAATAACCATTCCCAGAATAGGCTATGTTAAAATGGGAAACAAAGGATCAAACAAGATAATGGCAGTATTTATAGGAACAGCTGTAGCCGGTCTTGGAATGTTTATGCTTGTCTCTTTTGGATCAAACCTTGACTGGGCTGTAGCAATAAAAGATCAAATAATCAGCAACAGCATGATTATTATCGGAATTGCAGGAATAACAATTTGCAGTATATTTGCATACTCAACAGGTTTAAAACGCCTCTATGCTTATGGGTTGATAACTTTTATAATCTTCATAACAGGCTACTTTGTAAGCATTCCATTCGCATACTTTCTACTCACAATTGGAACCATAATAACAATTAGCGGATTTATCCTTCTTTGGCAGTTCATAAAAAAGCATCCACTCATAGATGGCGGAATAGTCAGTGACAAATGATCCTGCAAAACTAAAAAAAATCAACCGGTTAATCCATGAACCGACAAGACTAACGATAATGATGCAACTCTACGTAGTAGAAAGTGCAGATTTTCTATTTCTATTGAATCAGCTGCAAATGACTCCAGGAAACTTATCATCACATTTAAGCAAGCTCGAAGAAGCCGGCTATGTAGATATTGTAAAAGAATTTATAGAGAGAAAGCCTCATACGGCTCTTCAACTCACAAAAAAAGGAAGAGAAGCTTTTAAAGAATACAAAAAAAATCTAAAACAAGTATTTATTGATCTTCCAAAAACTCCAAAGAAATAAAAATTTAAGACAAATGAGAAAATATAGACTATTCCATAGAAAAAAACCTAAGTTTATTAATTAATTTTATCAAGGGAAAGCTCTCGCCAGAGTTAACAAATGCTGCCCAAACAGCAGCAGAAAATCTTGGATTAGATGCTGCCAGATTTGATCTTCTATCAAAAAAACCCTACAAGGTTTTCCCTAAAAAATTATTAAACTTGCTTCAAGAAAGAACTCCTAAAGCAGGGATAAGCCTCTTTAATTATGATGAAAATCCGGACTGGAATTTAAAAGAAGTTGGCGCAAGAATAAATTTTCTTTACCAAATCATTGAACAAGTACCTATCAGCTGGGCGCACTCACCAGGTATAACAATGGATATGGCAATAAATGGACCCTTGCAATGCAATTACAAACAAATAGCAAAAGATTCAGACAAACTTATCGCTCAACTTAAAAACAAAAAGAGAATCCACATAAGTGCACCAGCAGGAACAAACATAGAAATCAAATCCAATCAACAAATAAAATTTGACACGGACTGTACAATAATTCCTCCCAATGTCTATGGTAAACCTGGAAAATTTGGGAATCTGCCAGTAGGTGAACTTCATTGTCAAAAAAGTCGAACAATCCAAGTTTTAAATAATAAAACGAAAAGAAAAGAAAATCAACCCTACCCATTAAAACAAGTAGCAAACGGTACAATTTTCTGTGATGTTACTGTAGGAGGATATACAGGAAAAATTGACCCTGAAAAACCCTTAATAGCTCATTTTAAAGATGGAATTCTTACAAAGTTAGAATGTAAAGATCCAGCATTAAATAGTATAAAAAAGGACATATTATCCTCTCAAAAAATATATGGTTTACCAACAGTTTTAGAAGAAATTGGAATTGGACTGAATGAAAAAGCTAGAATAACAGGAAACATGCTAGAAGATGAAAAGATTAAAGGCACCTGTCATTTAGCTTTAGGAAACATCAGGTCCCATGTGGATATGCTAATCAACAAGCCCACAATAACAGTTGAATACCAAAATGGAACTAAGAAGCAAATAATTACAAAAGGGCAGCTAACCTAATAAAACTACAAAATTACCCAAACGGATCAAATAGAAACTAAAATATAAAACTAAATGTGACCAAATAATATCAATAAAATCATTTTTTCTTGGATTAAAAAGCCTATAAAATAGACCATACACTTAGAAGTAACAATTTTTTATAAATTAAATAACTTTAATAAGGAAATTAATTTGCCATGAATGAAGGCCACATCAGAATCAGAAGTTGGGATAAATACAAACAATTAGTTAAAGAAAAGAAACCATCTTCAATAGTTTTTATTCTTGAACAAAACGGCTTTTCTCCAAACAAAGAACTAACAATACTAAAACTAATCATGCTTCATAACAGGCGATATTATATTTTTCTTGACTTTCCTAAAGATGAAAAATTAAAAGAGACAAACATACCTCTTCATAGAGACAAAAATGGAATTCTCCATCTTGATGAAGATGAAGTTAAAAAAATACTTGAGGATCAATTTCAAAAAGAAAACATAAAAGCCTACTCCTTCTGGACAGCCTAAAAGTTCAGATTTTAAGCTACCATTTTATGCGCTTCTACACTTATACTTAGAATTTTTCCCTGCAATTGTTTGGAAACATCAAATGTATAAGGAATTTCTTTAATAATTTTAATTTTTGAAAAACCAACTTCCTCAATAATTTTTAAATAAATATCCTTTTCAAGGGCTCCTGCAATACAGCCTGCCCAAGCCTCAAAACTTTGCTTTACTTCCTTTGGCAGTTTGCCATTAGTAACCAGATCTGAAATCACAAGTCGCCCTCCGCCCTTGAGAACCCTAAAGATTTCAATAAATGCTTTCTTCTTATTAGGGCATAAGTTAATCACACAATTGCTAATAACAACATCAACCGAGTTATCTTCAATTGGTAAAGCCTCTATCTCCCCTAATCTAAACTCTACATTTATGAGTCCTCTATCCTTGGCTAGAGTCGTTGCTTTGTTTATCATAGCTTCGGTCATATCAACTCCAATAACCTTTCCAGAAACCCCAACTCTTTTTGATGCCAAAAATACATCAATTCCAGCTCCAGACCCTAGATCCAACACGATATTACCTTGTTTTAATCCAGCAAGTGCAACAGGATTTCCACAACCTAAACCCAAAACAGCTTCATTTGGAATATCATCCAATTCTTTTCTTGAGTAACCAATATTTTCAGAAATATCTTTGCTTGAGGAACAGCAAGAAGAAGAACAACAATTTTGGCTACCATTAGCTATTTCGGCATATCTTTTTTTCACATAATCTTTAACTTTTTCATTTTCCATATTCTTTTTCTCCATTTTATACGATTTGTTCGATTATTTTTAGTTTAATAGATTCCAATAGTTCAGTTGAAAGTGCATCAATCAAACCTAAAATCCTTTTATCTGTTAGGGAGTAAAAATGCCACGTACTTTTTTTTCGCCTTTTTATTAGTCCAATATCCTTTAGCACTTTTAGATGTCTCGAAATTAGGGGTTGCTGCAAATTTAGGTAAGGTGTAATTTCGCATACACATTTTTCTCCCTCTCTTAAAAAATCCAATATTTCAAGTCTAATTGGGTCTGATAAAGCGTTGAATATTTTTGCTTGAAATCTTTTAGTCCCGTACGGTTTTGACATTTCAAATCAAAAGTAATTTATATAAATATTTAAATATTGTTATAAATCAATGAGAACCCACAAGAAAAGGGTGGAATATGAAGCAACAAACGTACAAAGGAATTCCAAGAAAAAAAATTCCTTGGTTCCCAACTATAAACTACAGCAAATGCATAAACTGTGGAAAATGCATAAATTATTGCAAACTTGGAGTTTATACTCTGGAGAAAAAAAAGCAACCTAGCACATCAAATCCATTCAACTGCATAGTCCTCTGTAAGGGCTGCCAAGATATCTGTCCTTCAAACGCAATCTCTTTTCCATCAAGAAAAACAACAGTAGAATTAATTAGAAAATTGCGAAAAAACTCAGAATTTAATTCTCCTAAATATTCTTCAAGCTGAATAAGGCAATATTCAATTTCAAAGTATACGAAAGCAACATTATCTAAAGCAAAGGAAGATAATCTATAAGTATTTTTCAAATAACATATTTAATTTTTATTCGATTTTCAAATAAAGCAATTTATACTAGAAAATGCTTCAATTAAATTAATATTTTAAGGAACTAGGTCAAAAAATATTGAAAATAAAAAGTAAAAAAGAATTTAAAGAATATTTCAAAGAAATTTACGGTCGCGAACCTTCAGCAATAGAGCTAAAAGCATTTATTGAATGCATGCAAGCGATTAAAGATAAAAAAGAAGAATAGTAAATCACCTTTTATTTTCAATTTTGATAGTAACTTGAAAACTTCCTTTTAGTTTATAGTTTGTCATATGTGCTTTATTTGCAATGCTTGAAGAAATAAAAAAATAGGAATCATTATTTTCTACTTTTACCATTATATTTTATTCAATTGAATGTACATTAGGTGAACAGATTGGTAAAGGTTAAAGTGTTTAGATGTAGGTTGTGTAGAGATCCGTATATTGGAGAAGAGCCTCCATCAAGATGCCCTTTTTGCGGCGCACCAGCATGGTTTTTTGTTCCTGCTGAAGATTGGAATCCATCTGATTATATTTTTGAGATTAGTGAGGTATCAAAAGCTAATTTAAAAGCTGCTTTACAGCTGGAGTTGAGCAATACTTCATTTTATCTTTGTGCAACAAACGTGGCTAAGGCAATTGGTGATGAATATGGTTTTGCTAAGTTCAAAGCTCTGAAAAAAGTTGAAAATGAACACGCTGATGCAATAGTAAAATTACTTAAAATCAACCTACCTGCTTTAGAAAAGATTCCTTGCTCTGAAGATTTTAAAAAAAATACTAAAGAAGGATGGGAACGAGAGGATAGAGCTATAAAAGCATATGCTAAATTTGCACAAGAAGCCCCTGAACTGCAATTAAAACAGTTCTTCGAGGCTTTAGTAGAAATTGAAACGGATCATCTTGATTTACATGCTCAGAATCTAAAAATGGTTTGATAATATCTATTTCATTTTTAGTTCTGTTTTAGGTTCTTAGCAAAATTTTTTGCGTTTTCTAGGTCTTTATCATTAGGTCTACCCTTATTCATTCCTCCAAAAAATCTCAGGAAACTATTGGTATTATAACCTTTGCATTGAAAATCATCGAGTATCACAAAACCTTTGGATTGAAGTTTTTCCTTAAGTGTTAAGTGATCCTTGATGACTTTATCTTTTCCTGTTATTCCACTAGTTGAGAAAATGAATGCTTTTTTATTGTGAACTGTTGGTAGTTTATCAGCAAGGTCAATTAGCGATTTATGATGTTTAGCGCTATATATACCTGAACCAAAACCTATCAAAGTGTATTCTTGAACAACTTCCGGTTCTACTTTTTCCGGTGTTTTTATTTTTGCATGAAGAATTTTTGCAATAACTTCTGCAATTTTCTGGGTATTATTGTGATGATATGAAAACACAATTAACAAGGATTTCAATTTTTCTTCTTCCTTTATGTATGCAATATGATTCAGGATATCCTCCTTTGAAAGGGAAATTTCAATTCAAAATATGAGCATTTTAATAAACGAAAAAATTCTTATTTTTTGAATCGCTTGATAAGAACTAATACAACCATTGCAATCAAAATGATTAACGAAAATGCTTGTGCTAGAATCGCTATATTTTGGGTTGAGTTTTGTCCATATGCAATTCCTATTAAAGCCCAAATAATTACCAATGAATAAGCAATGTCCTTTCTGGTTATTAGAACAAGCATAGTTATTGCTAATGCAATTATGATAATTAGAATAGCCCAAATTTCTGGGTTTATTCCAAAAGCATCCCATTCCAACTTCACTAATGCACTAGCAACATTAGCAATTGAAGCTATGGTTATCCAGCCTAAATAAACACTAAAGGGTACATGAACAAACAATTTTTCAGGTAAATCAACCTTAGTTTTTCCAATACCTAGAGCCGTGTAAATTAGTATTAAGCTTAGCAAAAGTAAGAACATTACAACTACAGACAAACTAAGATATTCAAACTGCCAAAGAAACAGCCAGATAATATTTAGTACACTACTAAGAACAAAATACCATCCAACTCTTTTTGTGAAATCTTTATCATTATTTCTTGGTAATGCTTGATATATTACAAATATGCCAAGTAAAATATAGATGATTCCCCAAATTGAAAACACGTAATCTGCAGGAGTTATTAAAGTCGGGTATGCGTCAGAGATTTCAGCAGTATTTTTTCCTCCTATAAGAGTGGTACTTCCAGCCAAACTATTTATGATAACTGTTGCAATAAAAGCTAAAATATTAGATAATTTCAGAATCTTAGAATTTTGAGCTGCCATCTGAGCTCCCCACTTTTATTCTGTATTTTTAATATTTAACAACTTCGATCCTACTGGTCTAGTTTTTTTATTATAAATTCATAATACTTATACATCTAATTAAATGAAAATATTTTTCTTGAGCTTGCTAACATAAAGTTTGCTCATCTTAAATCAGAGACAATTAGGCAATCAAAAATAATAATTTAGAGTTTGAATTACAATGAGCATTATTCTTTATCTTTTTTATGCTGTTTTGATTGTCTCAACTTGTAGAGTCCTTATCAGATTATTTTTATCTATTGCTTATAATCTAACTCGCATAAAAAAGAAAATAAAAGTTTTTCCTAAAATTTCAATAATAGTTCCAGCTTTTAATGAATCAAAAACAATAAAAAAATGCATTAAATCTTTACAAAATTCGGATTATCCAAACTATGAGATAATAATAGTTGATGATGGCTCAAACGATGATACTTTCAAAGTTGTCAGCCAGTTTGAAGGTGTAAAGGTTTTTCGTCAAAAAAACCAAGGAAAACCAGTAGCACTAAATAATGGAATATCTCAAAGTTCAGGAGAAATAGTTCTTACAGTTGATGCTGATACTGAATTGGATAAAGATGCTTTAAAATCAATTGCAAACAGGTTTGCCCACAACAGTAAATTAGGTGCAATAGCAGGTAATGTCAAAGTAAAGCGAGAACCAACAATTCTTAATACAATTCAATCAGCAGAATATGCCACTGGAATCAATCTTGTAAGAAAGGGACAATCAGTTCTTGGAACTGTGATGATTGTTCCAGGACCAATTGCAGCTCTTAAAAAGGAAATCATAAAAAAAGTAGGTCTCTTTTCAGATGATACATTTGCAGAAGACTTTGATATGACAATCAAGATTTTAAAAAAAGGTTTTAAAATCGAATATGAAGAAGGCAGTTTAGCTTATACTGATGCCCCAAAAAATACTGAGGATTTAATCAAACAAAGAAGAAGATGGTATAGAGGAATGATTCAAGTACTTGATAAACACAAAGACATGTACTTCACTCCAAAATATGGCGTTGCAGGTTTGGTAGGTATCCCTAACCTATGGTTTGACACAATTACACCTTTTATTAATATAGGATTCTTATTTGTGACAATCCTAACCTGGATGATCACTAAAGATTTCACCGTTTCCTTAATTGGAATACTAATATACCTAGGCATTTCGCTAATACTTAATATTATTGGATTAAGTCTTGAACCAAAATCTGAAAAACGTAATTATTTAGCATTACCACTATTGCTTTTCTATAACATGTTCCTTGATGGAATTCGAATAATGAGTTTAACAGAAGAATCAGTAAACATACTAATGGATTGGGAGAAACCAAAGAGGTGAAATCATGAGCTTAGATCTGGCGGTTATTGGTGTTGTTTTTGCAATAATTCTCTTAATAATTTTCTTTTCAGCAGTTGTTTTGTATCTATCTTTTCGAATAAAGGAAACCTTTCGCAAAGAAACCCACAAAGGAGCCACAGTAGTTAAGGTTGCTTTTCTTATAGGCATTCTTTTTCTTGCTGGAGGTGTGTTCTATTTCTTCGCTAATACTTTCTCAAATATTGCAGCCCCCTCTGCAACTCCCACTCCAACAGCAACTTCTTCACCAACTCCAACTCCTACTTCTTCACCTACGCCTACTCCTACTTCAACTCCTTCTCAAAATCCATTGCTTACGTTTAGCATTTCAGCTCCAGATCAAGTCGCAATGAATTCTGGATTAAGCGTCAGTTTCACAATTAATAATCCAACAGATTTAACTGCCAACAATGTATACATAGAGACTGATGGATTATTTTCAGATTTTATTGTACAATCTTCCAGCCATGAAATATCTGGAAGTGTAATAAACATTGGACAAGCTTCATCGGGAATCACAATTGTTAATTTAGAAGTTATATCGCCCACTAGGGCTAGAACATATACAAACACTATTACTCTAAATTATCAGGAAATGAGCAATCCATTAACCGAAACTCTCACAATATATGTAAGAGGCAGTTAAACATAAAAAAAGTAATGTTTCTTTTATGATAAATTTCTAAATTAGTATATTATAAAATTCATTTTTTCACTTATATTTTTGAATATTCGATAATTGAATAAAATATTATAAAAATTTCAATAAAATATTGAACTGGCAAAAAATAAGCAAAAAATTAGCAAAAACAAATCCTAAAATTTCCCTTTTTTATTTTCAGAAAAATTTCAAAAATATTAAATATTCAACGAAGATAAATCGTCTAGAAAAAAGAAACTGTGAAGAAAATGACTGGAGAAAAAATTGATCATAATAACGATGATGACTTTTGGAAAAGAAAAATTGTAAAACACTGGAAAGCATTTGTAGTTTTTATTATTGGTTGTGTACTTGCTGCTATAGGAGCGGTGATGGTTCTTTTTTGGTACATTGAAAATTCTCCAATTGGAGCCATGGGAACAGCAACAATTGGAGAGTGGACGTTAGCTTGGATTTGGGAGTTTTTCATATTTCTAATATTATGGGAGTTATTAATTGTAGGAATACCTGCCGGAATTGCTTTTGGAGTGGGATGGTATCTCTGGAGAAGAAATATGCCAGAGGAGGAAAAGGCAGAATTTAAAGGCAAATGGAAAGGTCGTGGAACAGCTGAAAGTGGAGGATTTGGATTTTTCATGTTTATTGTATATACAATTTACATGTACTTTAATGGAGACCTTTTTACTCCATTTGACACATATCCTTATTCATACTGGGTATACGCATGGTTCCACACTTTAGCCTGGATACTCATAATCATTGGAATTCCAGCTGCAATAATTCTACCCATTGTATTCTTTAAAGTATGGCACAAAAAAGAAAACGAAACACAAACAACTTAAAACTCTCCCCTTTTTTATACTAATTTTCCCTATTTGCGCTTCTTAATAAAAAAGCTTTTATTCAAAAAAAATAGAAAGTGTTCTCAATGGTGTTTATTCAATGAATCTGGAATCAAGTAAAAACATAGGTGGAGTCGGAGCATTACTATTGCTTATTACGCCCTTAGCAAGTTTCTTCCTGAGTATTTTCGGAAGCATAATAGGACTTATCGGATTTATTTTAGTATTGATAGCAGTAAAAGGACTTGCTGACTATTATAATGAAGGCAGCATCTTTAGCAACACTCTTTATGGTATTATCTTAACAATAATAGGAGCAGTAATTGTGACAGCTACTTTTGCTATTGCTGCAGTTGGATTATTAACAGATTTAGGACTTGACTTAGCTACCTTAGTTTCTGATCCAAACGCTATTAACAACCTTGATTTTTCAGCAATTAACCTCGATTTGCTCTGGGTACATGGTGCAACCGTTTTAATAGGATTGGTTATCCTCTTTGCATTCATAGTTATTGCAGCAATATTTTACAGAAAATCGTTAACTTCTCTCTCACAAAAGACTGGAGTTGGATTATTTGGCACTGCTGGATTGTTAATGTTAATTGGGGCTATTTTAACAATAATACTAATTGGTTATGCAGTTCTTTGGATTGCTTTATTAATTCTTACAATAGCATTCTTTTCTATTAGAATAGAACAAACCCAACCACCAACAACCACACCTACAGCAACCCCTACTACAACATAAAAAATCATTAGTCCATACCGATTCAAAAGCAAGCAACGAAATTACACACCCATTTTTTTTAGTATTTTAAAGTGTTTTTCTTTTGTATGTCAAATTAGTAAAAAACTTTAGGAAATTAACAAATATTATAGATTAAAAAAATTTTTTTCCAAAATAAAAAATTTTCTGGACATTTAGCAAAATTATAAATATTCTTAGGGCTTATCAGATAAATTGTTCAATAAAAAAGGAGAAAAATTGCTTTATGAAAAAAAATAAAGAATCAGCTTTAGCTACAATTACAATAATTCTAATCCTTATTATGGCAGCTATTACAACATTGCCAATTGTTAGTGCTCATGATCCACCCCTAGAGATTCCAACATATCCATACTTAGTAGTATCACCAAATCCAGTTGGTGTAGACCAACCCTTAATGCTGCTAATGTGGATACACGGAGCACCTCCAACAGCAAGCGGCATAGCTGGAGACAGGTATTACTTCACAATAACTGTGACAAAACCAGACAGCACAACACAAACCCTAGGACCCATGATCTCAGATGCTACAGGATCAACATACACCACATTCACACCAACAATGATAGGAGAACATACTTTCACTCTAAACTATCCAGGACAAGTAATATCACTCTACCACCCTGAAAATGGACTACCAGGACAAAACAGCAACTTCATAAACGACACTCTACTACCAAGCAGCACCTCAGTAAAAGTAACCGTCCAAGAAGACCCAATCGAAAAAATTCCTCCATACCCCCTTCCAAGTGAATACTGGATCCGCCCAATCGAAGGACAAAACACTGCTTGGGCAAGTCTAGGATCACACTGGCTTGGAGGAGGACACATCGGATATGTCTATGGAGGATCAATCGACCTCTTCCAAAACGATGGCACAGCACCCAATAGTCCCCATGTAATGTGGACAATGCCAATAGAATTCGGAGGAGTTGTAGGTGGAACAACAGAAATCCCAGAAATGACATTCTATTCAGGTGGCTCATACGAAGGACGATTCACCTATGCACTAAGCATGTATGGAAACGTTTACTTTATGACCCCTCTAAACCATGCAGGAGGCTCAAGAAATCCAGCAGGTGGATATCTTTCAGTTGATATGCGTACTGGTGAAACAAATTGGGAGTCAAATCAAATAACTCAAGCAAGCGGAAGACCACTAGTCAAAGGACAATTATTTGATTACGAATCACTAAACCAACACGGAGTTGTTGCTGGAACAATCTGGGAAGAAGTAGGAACAACCTGGCTAGCATATGATGCCTACACTGGTCAACCAATCTACAATCTAACAGATGTTCCACGTGGAACAGAAGTCTATACCAAAAAAGGTGAGATAGTTCGATATGTACTGGACTATGGCGATCGCAGACTACTTCTTTGGAATAACACACAAGACCAAGTTGGACTACACGGCGCCTTAGGCACAGGAAGCAGTGCCTATCAGTGGAGACCAATAGGAAAAGAAGTCAATATGAGCATGGCATACTCATGGAACGTATCAATACCTGATCTACCCGGAGATTCAAGCCCAGCTATCGTAGGAATAATTCCAGGAGACATTATTCTAGGTAGAAGCAGTAGCTTCCCAGGCTTGGGAGGCAGACGTGAAGAACCACAAGAAACAATCACAATGTGGGCTTTAAGCGACAAACCAGCAGACAGAGGTCGATTGGTTTGGATCAAAGACTATCCTGCTCCAGACGGAATGCTAACAGTAACCTTAGGTCCCTTATCAGAAGAAGCAAGAGTATTCACCTTATCATATGCTGAAACCTTTGAATGGGTTGGCTATGACTTGGATACTGGCAACCAAATCTGGGGACCCTCAGGAGATGATGATTTCAACGCCCTGCAATATTACGGCGGAGGAGAAGGAGCAGGACAAAAAGGTTTTGAAGCCTACGGAAACTTGTATGTTCAAGGCTATGGCGGAGAAATTCACTGCTATGATATGGAAAATGGCGACTTGCTATGGGAATACAACAATACTAACAGTGGAGTGGAAACAATTTGGGGAAACTACCCAATATTCATAGCTGGCATTGCTGACGAAAAAGTCTATGTATTTAACAATGAACACTCACCAAACTCTCCCTACTATAAAGGCGAAAAAGTAAGATGCCTTGACGCTTTCACAGGTGAAGAATTGTGGACTTTGCTTGGTTGGGCTGGTCAAACAGGAGGAAGAGGCACCTCTACTGCGGTGATTGCAGATGGTTTTCTTAGCTACTACAGCTACTATGACAATTCAGTTTATTGTATAGGAAAAGGACCAAGTGCAACAACTATTGAAGCTCCCCTAACAGCAGTTACTCAAGGAGACTCTTTGGTTATCACTGGAAGTGTCACTGATCAATCGCCAGGAGCTAGAGACTCTAACAGACAATTAAGATTCCCCAGTGGTGTACCAGCTGTTGCTGATGAGAGCATGAGTGCATGGATGGAATATGTCTATATGCAAAAACCCATGCCAATGGACACTATGGGTGTGGAGGTTGTTTTAGAGGTTCTGGATGCTAATGGAAACTTCTATGAAATTGGTCGAACAACTACTGACTCTGAAGGCAAATACGGCTTATTATGGCAACCTGAAATTCCAGGCAAATACATGGTTGTTGCTTCATTCTTAGGCTCTGAATCTTACTGGGGTTCACACACATCAACATATGTTGGAGTTGTGGAGTCAGATTCAGGTACGGATGGAAATGGACCTAGCACCACACCATCTGATAATACTAGCATGTATATTTTGGGATCAACAATTGCTATAATTGCAGCTATAGGAATCGCAGCATTTTTTATACTTCGAAAAAAATAAGCATCAAAACATACACCTAATTCTCCCCTTTTTTCTTTTTCTGTTTTCATAGATCATATTTCAGAGTCTATTTTGCATAATGTATATATCAACGGAAAAAAACCAAAGAAGCAAATAATTACTAGAAAAATATATAGAATCGAGAATGTAAAAACAAAGGAGCAGAAGGCTATGAACCTAAACTTAGATATATTGATTGATATTGTATGGAGCATTATTCTTCTTGTTGCTTTGTTTATTGGTTATAGGCTATTTGTAAGATGGCTTAATAACTATTCAAAAAGAACTGATATGTCCCCAGAAGCAAAAAATGGACTTATGATTGTGATTCGGCTAGGAGCACTGGCAGGAGGGTTTTTTATTATATTAGCGGCATTGGGTGTTTCCTCACAATTTATTGTTAGTTTATCAGCAATTATTGGAGCAGCCATTGGATTTGCTTCTCAACAAACTATCGGAAACTTTGTGTCCGGAATTTACTTAATACTTACTCGACCTTTCCGAGTCGGAGATTATATTCGTTTAGGTTCATCAGGAGGCACTGAAGGAATAGTAAAGGAAATAACAATAAGTTACACAAAGATCAGAACCTCAGATAAAACCCAGGTGATAATAAGTAACTTAGAGGTTTTAGGTGAAGAAATTAAGAACTATCGAATTAAAACAGAAAAGACAGCTTCATATCGATATGGAATTGAATTAGCTTTTGAAAAATCATTTTCAACCGAGGAAATTATAAGCGCTTTAGAAAAAATTGCCAACCGGTACAAAGATCAAGTTATTGAAACTCCAACCTACGAGCAGACTTCACTTACAAATCTCGCAAAAAAATATAGTTTTTTTATTCGCGTGAAAAAACCTGAAAAAATATTCGATTTAAGTTCTAATATAACCAAAGAAATCACACAAGAATTGGAAAAAAGCAAAACTCAAAAAACAATAAACATATAATCATTTTTTTAAATTAAATTATAATATTCAAAGATAATAGTTTGAAGATAAGTGCAAATATACTAAACTATATTGTTTTTTTACTAAATACTATTTAGGTTGCTTATTTTGTGGTTGATCCTCATATCGTCCAATATTTTCTTGAAGATAGCGCTCTTTTTCTTCAACTCCTTCTGGGTATCTCCAGTAAGTCCAGGGTAATCCGCTAGCAAAAGCTGCGGTTTTTTCTGATAAACCAAAATTGCTTACCCATTCTTTTGGATGTAAATTCTTCCAAGACTCGGAAAACATCTCAAAGAATTCACGTAGATCTTCCACAAGCTTGTCTGCTCTGCCAGTTATTGAGGTTTTAAGTAGTTCTTTTGTTGGTTTATTAAAGTTTTGAAAAATGGAAGATGCCAACTTTTGATTTGTCACTGGAATAGGTGTATGAAAGTTTAAAAAGAAAGAAGTGTAAAGCACTGGAAGTTCACCCTCTACCTTATACCATAGCTCCCTATAGTGGTAATCGCTAACAACCCATTTGGGATTTCCCGTTTGAGCATCTATCCATACTTCAATTCTCTCCCAATCAGAATGCCGAGTAATTTTTTTTGTTTTAAGGGTAAGTTCAGATTTCCAAAAATACATGAACCTTAAAACCCAGTAATTTTTCACATTTTCTTTTTTTATCCAATAAGGTTCATCCTTAGGATCTCGATAACTTGAAATTTTACTCGATTCATTTTCTCCATTAAGGTTTTTATAAAAATAGATGTTTACCGTTTCATAATCACGATGAATAAACATATAACCAAATCCAAGAATACATGAAAAAAGTAACATCCACTTGATCAAATCAAACCAATATTCACCCCAAGTTTCAGGGCTTGTAGGAAGATTATTAACAGACATAAAGTAAACTCCAAAAACCAAAGTAAAGATAACTAATACAAGAAAGATCAAAACTCTTTCATCAGGTCTTCTAACAAAAAGCTCTTTTGAGATTACCTGCCACCGCCAAACAAAAAAAAGTGAAACAGCTGAGATAGAAATCATTCGGATAATGATCTGCCAATCAGATGGATGATTCAAATATACAAAAAGAACAAAAATGGCTGAGAGACTAAGATAGAAAAACCAAAACCACCACGAAGCCAAAAACCAATTAAGAAACCTAGATAAAAGCCGTTCAAACGCCGGAGCTCTAACACCTTTAGGTGTTCTACTCAAACCAGCGACCTTAATTACTAAGGGTTTATACTTTGAAGCTAAATCATAAGGATTAACAACAGCTTTACCTATTATTTGTCCTGATTGAAGATCAGCCACATTTCCACGAAATAATCCCGATGAGTTCTTTTTTGATATTTGCGTGAAAAATAGATCAGGATTTGGCTCCATAGCTTTTTGTGCTACTGCCTCCTCAATATTCTCCTGAAATAATCTTCGAAGACTAAATTTTCTATCCAGATACGCATAATCACCCTTAAAATTTTTACCCAAACCAAGAACATTAGACCAATAATCCCTGTACAGATAGAGTTGTTTTGATTCAACAATCTTTGGCAAAGTGTTATCAAATATATAACCGACCAAACCAAAAAAAAGACCTGTAATTGAATAAGCCAAAAACATCCATACCATTCCAAAACCATACCTTGACAAAATACCTAAGATTAAAGAGAATCCAGGAACTTCACCAACTATTCCTGTGGAGAAAAATATATTCACCTCAAAAATTATTGTCATCAAAAATAAACCAAGCAAAAAAGAAGCGGTAGTACATATTCCCAAGAATAATCCACCTAACACATTCTTGTTCTTATAGCTCAAAACTATAGTAAACAAACCGACAGATAGAGCAGATATCGAAACATAGAGTTCGGTTAGAAATAGAACAGAACAACCTGCAAAAAATAGAATTAGACAAGATAGAGCAATTAAACTTGGTTTAACATATTTTCCAAAGTTCATTACTCAACTTAAATCTAATTTCAATATATAAATAAAACTCAAAACAATTTTTTCATTAAAAAATATATTTTTCATCAGATTTCCAAAGCGTATACTGTTCTGATCAGAATAGATCAAGTTGGAAGTAAATATCATCTAATAGATGGTTTTTCAATTATAAATTAGAATAAATAGTTTAGGCAAATAGCAAATCTCTGAAATAAGTGATTAAGTAAAATAGTAAGATACTAGGAAGATCACAATAGGTACTACTAAGGAAACAAAAAATCCAATCCTATTAAGCAACCTTAATCTATCTGCTCTTTTCTTTCTTGTGAACTCCAAATATCCTAAAACAGAAACAACAGTATTCAAAGCAATAAAAACAATAATTGACGTCATAAATATGTGCCACAAAGTCCATCCTGAACTTGGTGGAAGATTGTCATCTTCACTAATATTGTATAAGACAGCGGAAATAAGCATCGAAGTGTTCAAGCCAATTCTCATACCAATCCCACCTTCTACGTCCATACGAAGCAGAAAAGAAAACGCGGAAACAATAGCAAACACTAAAGGAGGAATCATTGTACTACGTGAGGATACAGCTAGCCTTTCGTGAATTACAATCATTTCTGCTCTTTCCACTTCAATATTATAGGGATAATTTTGTTTCAAGATTTGAAGTTCAAAGTCAGGATCACTCCACCCTTGAAGTTGATATCCAGGATCTATGCCCACTTCATTTTCTATCCAACTCAAAGATATGGGAATGCCCTGACCTAGAATCTCTATATAAATTGGAAGCTCAATAACGTCAAAAGGATAATCATCAGCATTAAAGTTTGTATTAAGATCAGCTGTAGCTCTATAAAACTCCCAACTAGTCCCATCAGTTTCTGTTCCATTGGCAAGGAAATAGAAAGCTCCCGAATAACTTGGTGCTCCATTCATAAGATTCCATTTGATTGTATCAATGTTTGGGTCATTCCAAAAAAAAGAGAAAATCATATCAAAAGTATAACTACCAGTTTCAAAATCAAAAGCATAAATATCAATTATCCA
>LFWW01000077.1 GCA_001273385.1 miscellaneous Crenarchaeota group-6 archaeon AD8-1
TACTTAAATAACATGCGTGAAACAAACCAAGATCCAAAAAACTTTGTTGCCTTCACAAAAAAATATGGCTCAATAAAACAACAAATCTCAGAACTACAAACAATAAAAAACAACTTGCTAAACATAAACAAGTTAATTAAACAAAATAATAGCAAAGAACAAAACCAATTCATCAAACAAAAAACAAATCACCAATCAGAGCTAAACAATCTTCAAATGTATGTTGAATCATCCAACAAAACCTTATCAGTAAAACAAACAGAGCTTCTAAAAGTCCAAACTAATATAAAATCCGCAGAATCCAAACTGCAGACTCTATCAGAAGCAATTGATGAAACAGAAGCCTACAACTATAATGTTAGAATGCAAACCCAAGAAATGCTTGGAATCCAAGACTACGCTTCACAAAAAAACCAGGCAATAACCAATTTGCAAAAACAAGAAGAAAAGCTGCAACTTCAAATAAATGCCAAGAAAACCAAAATAGAATTTGCTGATTTTGTAGAAAACCTGCTAGTCAACAGCTCCCCTTTAGACTTTATTGCATTAAAGTACTGGTTTAGTAGGATAGAGCAAAAAAGAAAAAACAATTCTTCACAATCACAAATAGACCCCCAAGATATCAAACCAATAGTAGACCACATAAAAAACAAAATATTCCCTATTGTTGTAAATAATGTTACTGAGGGATACAGAAAACTAAATGATCTAGTGCAAAAGCAAAATGTAGAAATCTGTGAATTGAAACAAAAACTAGCTAAATGCCAACAAGAAAACAGCAATCTTCACTCCACAATTTCCTTAAACAAAAGCAACAAGCTCTATAAAGAAAATCTTGAATCTCTCTCTAACACCTAAATAAGCTATTAAACCCAAAAAAACAACACCACACCCAAAAAAGAGTACAAACATAAAAATTAAAAGCACGGAGGATCTCCAATAAACAAATTCATTATTCAAAAATATTCTATTATTTCTAATCAAACCAAAATCCGCTTAATCTAATAATTCTTGGTTTTACAAAACAATGAATTAGCATCCGAATCTAAACTGGTTATATAGTCTTCTTGCTTGTAAAATTCTTTTAAGGTCATAAACTAGCATAGTTAATTGACCAGAAATCTTTATTTCTTTACTAAATTTATCCTGCTTTTTTGCAAGTCTCATTTTCCTATAGTACTCTTTTGCTTGCTTTTCCAGCATTTTTTTAATATCAGGATTATAACTGCACCAATCATCAAGCAAGATGTGAATAAAAGCTGCTTCAACTGCCATTGTATTGTTGGGATAAATAGTTCTTGCAATAACTTCTGCACTGAACGGATCATGATAATAGCGCCTATGCCATCTACCGTGTGTGAAAAACGCTGAGTCAATCATATCATGAAGCTTCCAAAAACTCCTCTTGAAAAGAAGCCTATCTATAAACGCGTGAGTTTGATGATTTGGCACAAACAAACAAAACCAAAAATGATCTTATAAGCACTAACACACAAAAAAAATCTCTTATTAATCCTAAAAAAACAAATGTCTGATTTGAATATGCAGATAACCTTGAAATAAAAATGCGTCATTATTCTAAAGATTCTTGAAGAAAAAAATATTCAATACGATTTTGTCTAATTCAGATTTCATTAAAGTATTAAAAAAAATAATTAGCTAAAAATTAAATATAACTTGCTAAAAATTGTAATATAGAGTTTTTAACTCAATAAATTTTGGAGACGAAATAGTTGAAATTAAAGAAAACAGAAATCCTTTCAATTGCAGCAATATTATTGTTACTTTTCAGCTTAACAATAGCAATAATACCGATAGCCTACGCGCACGATCCACCATGGGAAATTGACACTTGGGCTTACATCTCTGTAGAACCTAATCCTATCGGTGTAAATCAGCCTGTTTTTGTTACAATGTGGATCGATAAAGTTCCACCAATGGCAACAGGTCCTTGGGGTCCTCGATGGCAAGACTTTACAGTAAAAATAACAAAACCTGACGGTACATCTCAAACTCTTGGCCCCTATGAATCAGACTCAGTAGGCGGAGCCTGGACACAATTCACCCCCAGCGAAATTGGAACCTACCAATTCGATTTCACATTCCCAGGACAAGTAATAGAGGACGTAAATACAACCCCCTATCCAGGCATAAGCTATCTCATAGGAACAGCCTACGTTAACGATACGTACTTGCCAAGCAGTGCAAGCACAACACTAACAGTTCAAGAAGAACCCATAGAGATTCAATACGGAGCTGCACCACTTCCAACAGAATATTGGGAACGACCCATAAGTTCAATGAACAGAGAATGGGTATCCATAGCAGGCAACTGGCTTGGACTTAGATCTACTGCTTTTGGCATCACAGGAATGTATGCTCACCACACCAATTACAATCCCTACACCACAGCTCCAGAAACCGCACATGTTATTTGGACAAAACCAATTGCACCAGGAGGCCAAGTAGGAGGCGAACTAGGACCCGAAGATACAGAACTATATTATACTGGAACAGCTTACGAAGCAAAATTTGGTGCCATAATAATTAACGGCATTTTATATTACACCGAAGTCACTGGAGCGGGCAACAATCCAAGAACACTAAAAGCAGTAAACATGCGAACTGGCGAAGAAATCTGGTCAAGCCAGATGCGAAGCCCATATCATAACCTAAAAGTTGGCATGGTATACAACTTCAAAACTGGTGACCAATACGGAGGCATACCATACATATTCACATCAAATATTGATCAGCTAGGATTCTACACAAATATCTATGAACCTCCAGTCTGGTCAATGTACAATGCTATGGATGGAAGCTGGATTTTAGATATTGCCAACGTTTCAGCAAATGTTCTCACAACAGGACCAAACGGAGAATTATTAAGCTACAATGCAGGAGGAGGTATGCTCTCGCTTTTCAATATGAGCAAATGTATACAAGAAAACGGTTGGGATCAACTATTTAGAATTTATACACCTTTAGAGATCTGGAGACCTCCATACAATGTAACAATTGACTGGAATCTAGGATATGAATGGAGTGTAGCAATGGCAGGTCCAGGAGCTATAAACACTGTAGCTGAAGGAGTGATACAAACAGGCTTTGATGAAGGAGGCGCATTTGGTGTTCCTGGCGGTGCTCAGACAGGCTGGCGAGTTGATACTGGCTATGATGCAGATACAGGAGCCTTGTTGTGGGGTCCAATAAATCGAACTTTAGTGCCGTTTACAGCTCTTGTTACTCGAGGTTGCGCAGGAGAAGGAATTTACACTGAATACAACCGAAACGAATTCACATACACTGCATACTCTCTTACCACAGGACAAAAATTATGGACAACAGAACCTGAAGACAGCCCATGGGGATATTACGATTATGCGAAAGGCATTGTCATGGGGTATGGCAGAGCTTACTCTTTTGGTTTTGGCGGAGGAGTATATGCATATGATGTTGATACTGGAGAGCGTTTATGGAAGTTTGATCCAGGTGAAGCAGGGCTTGATACTCCTTATGGTATATGGCCTCTTGGCACTTGGGGTGATCATTATGTTTTAGCTGATGGTAAACTCTATGTTCGTGGCGGCCACGATTACACTCCACCAGTATGGAAGGGTGGAAAAATCTACTGTATTGACGTGGAAACTGGCGAAGAAATCTGGAGCTCATTATCATTTGATATTGTTGGTTCACCAGCTATTGCTGATGGTACTTTGATCTGGGTAAATGGTTATGACAATCAAATTTATGCTTATGATAAAGGTCCAACCAAAACTACTGTTGAGGCTAATCCAGGTTCTGTTACTGAAGGAAGGAGTATAATAATAACAGGTATGGTTACTGATGTATCTCCAGGTACTAGATCAAACTTGTTGCTTTCCCGTTTTCCAAATGGTGTTCCAGCAGTTTCTGATGAGAGTCAAAGCGGATTTATGGAATATCTGTATCAACAACAGCAAATGCCAATAGATGCTACTGGTGTTGAAGTTACAATAGATGTTATTGATGCTAACGGCAACTTTAGAAATATTGGAACTGCAACAAGCGATGCCAGTGGCTTTTACAGTTTAGAGTGGATGCCTAATATTTACGGCAAATACACTGTTATTGCAACCTTTGAAGGATCTGAAGCTTACTATGCTTCATATGCAGAGACAGCCTTTGTTGTTGATCAAGCAGGACCAACACCTACACCCGTACCAACCCATCTACCTGAAGATGTAATGGGTACCTATACCTTGGGCATAGGAATTGCTATTCTAGCAGCAGTAATCATAATTGGCGTGCTGATTCTTTGGAAAGTAGGCAAAAAATAAACAACATCAAAATAGGATCTGCAACTTCCCCTCTTTTTTGTCTGCATATATTCTATGAATGTCTCTAGTTCCTCATTATTTGGTCCACGATTATATAATCCTTAAAAAAATTCAATGGTACTTTTTCTTTGTATTCTTTGACATGTTTGATCCATTCAACAAGTTATTTTGAGGGTAGATCCAATAAAATTTGGAGACTCATTGCTTTGTTTATTGAATCTACCTTTGGGTTTTCATCTACGGAGAATGAATTTTGTTGGCGTTTTTTATTTTTTCAGAATTTATTATTTATAATTTATTTTTAATCGCAAATTGAATAAAATTTAATAGAATAATTTAGGGTTAAATAAAAATTAGAGAAAAAATAACCATGAATAAACCGGTTACTTTTTTTGCGATCATTCTATTCTTCACATTATCAACCACACTAATCATTAATGTAAATGCAGAATTTTCCAGCGCTCTAGTTACATATGTTTACAACGGAGATACTCTGGTAGTAGTAGATAATCTAGTAGATAATGAAGAAAGAGAAATCAAATTAGCCGATATAAAACCAAACGACTACAAATCAGATGCAATTTTTTATCTAAGTGAAATAACTTCTGGCAAAATTGTTGTTCTAGATATTAGTGATACATATCGATTTGATGCCGTTGGAAGAATTAATGCTATAGCTTATGTTAATCATAACACCACTCATTACTTGAATGTTAATAAAGCATTACTTGATGAAAAAGTGGCAACAATATGGGATGAACCTAATGATTTTTACCCATCTTGGTCTCTTTATATTCCAAAAAACACAGTTCCAATAGATACCTCAACACACGGTAACTGGAGTGAGGTGGCAAGATTTTCTGGCTCTTGTAGTTATGCTATTACAGATTCTTTCACTTGTGACCATGTTGAGTGGCGAATTAAATATATCGCTTATCTAGTGCCTTCTCTATTTCCTTTAGGAGGACCTACTTTTATTACTATTAGAACCTTTCCAAACGGATCAGATGCTGATCAAATTGATCTTATATATGCAAATTTCTCTTCCATTTATAACCCTCGTAATATTGTTGGTGGAACTAGTTATATTCAGGATAACGCTGGCAATTTTTATATGAAAATTAATCCAAATATCAACGTCATCAATTATACAATAATCATTGAACAAAACACATATTCGCCAATTCCAACACCAGAACCTTCTCCAGATGGGTTAACTATTGGGTCTAATGTAATAGTTCCAATAATTGTGATTGTCGCCTTAATAGGTTCTATAGCTCTTTTCATAAAATTCAGAAAAAAATTTAATTATTTTCTTCTTAGCAAGAAAACCACTACAATAACAAAAGCTACTCCAGCAATAATTCCCCCTGCTACAAATGCTGTTGGGAAAATAAATTCTGGGTTCGGAGATGGAGTTGGCTCAGGGGGTAGTATACTAGTTGGGGTTGGTGTGGAAGTAGGAGTTGGTGTTGGTGATATTGTAGGAGATGATGTGGAAGTTGGCGTTGGTGTGGGAGTAGGAGTTGGACTAGGAGTTGGGATAGGAGTCGGACTAGGAGTT
>LFWW01000078.1 GCA_001273385.1 miscellaneous Crenarchaeota group-6 archaeon AD8-1
CAAGTATTATTATAGCTTCAACTATTGCACCCAACACTAATAATGCTGCACAAATCGAGATAAATATGCTCGTAATTTTAAGCCAACTTCTCCCTCTTTTTTGTGTGAATCGTCTAAATAGCCAAACACTTTCACTGATAGCAATTGAATAGGCTATGTATTCAATCCAAGCAACAGGAGTTAAGAAAAGTGCCGTAAAAACTAATGATGTGGGATATCCCTCAACTATAGCAATAGCATTTATTACAATTCCTGTATTAAATAAAGCGTAAAACCCTATTATAGGACCAATTATGGGAATAAACATTAATAAACAAATCATAAAATTATTCCCAAAGATAAATTGTACAATTCCCCCTTCTTCTGTTAAATAATTGATAGTCTGATTGAGATTCTTTTTTATAGATTCTGCTTCCTCTAAATTTATTGATACTAACAAACCCGTAGCTGTTACCATTAGAGCTATTATTAATATTATAATAACTGATAGTATTCTCTTGCGCTTATACGAATATTTTTTCCAAAAGTCCCATATCAATTTGAAGCCCCTCTTGCCAAATAAAGGATTTCTTCTTTGTTTTTATTTTCAACCTTTTTCTCTGATTTCATATCTATCGCTAAGAGATACATCTCAGCACTCTTTGCTCGACTTGCTTTCGGTTTTATTAATTTAACTAATGTGAAATATTTCTCTACCTTTTTTATAAAATTATTTAATATAGCACCTTCAAATACTTTAGTAAAAAAGTTGCCTGAAGGTTTTAGTATTTTTAAGGAAATCTCCAAGGCTTTATCCGCTAAATCAATTTGCTTTGCTTGATCTACTTCCCAAATACCAGAGATATTTGGTGCTGCGTCCGAAATGACTACATTTGCTTTCCTAGGAAGAAAATCTTGAATCTGGATAACTATTGAGGGACTATTAATATCAGCTATTATTGTTCTAATGTATTCTTGCTTAAAAGGGTCAATAGGTTTTAAATCCACTCCCAGCACAATCCCTCTTTTTCCAACTTTTTTTCTTGCAACCTGAATCCAACCTCCAGGAGCTGCACCTAAATCAACCACGATGTCGTTTCTATTAATAAAATGATATTTATTTATCGCTTGAGCTAATTTATATGAAGCTCGCGAACGATAATTTTCTCTTTTTGCTTTTCTATAATAGAATTCTTGTTTTCTATTCTGATTCCAAGCCTTCGGAATTAACCTCTTCCTCCTCTCCTGCTTGGCCGTCATTATCTAAATTTAATATCCAATTTGTTAGCCTAATACATCTTTTCGGAGAAATGGTTGTGGTAGGGTCACATCTTGGATTATCTTTACATAATAAACATGGGCAATCAGCTATGGATTCGATTGATGATGGTAATCTTTTGGGGAAAAGCCTATAAGTCCATCTTCCTCCTTGCAATTCTTTTTCACGTTGAATCAAACCTTTTTCTTCAAGTTTGATAGCAACTCTAGATCCTTCTCTACTGGATGCCTCCAATTCTCTCCATAATTCCGATTGGAGAACCCCCTTACTTCCCGTGTTGATTACGAATTGAAGAGCTTTTTGTTCTAAGTCATTACGTTTTGGCATGGTTTCTCAGTTCCAAATATCCATTAATATATGCGTTAGATCCAAATAAAATATGTATCCTAAGAAGATGAAAAAAAACAATGAAAAAATCTCCAAATAAAATTTATTGTTTAGGCATTGAATCAACAGCAGATGATTTTGGTGTAGGTATATCAGATAAAAAAGGAGAAATATTAGCAAACATCTCGGACGCCTACATACCTAATACAGGAGGGATACATCCAAGGGAGGCTGCAAGACATCATGCAAAAGTGGCCTCTGACATTCTAAACAAAGCTTTTATTCTAGCTGAAATAAACCCATCCGATTTAGGTCTTATAGCTTTTGCACAAGGCCCAGGACTAGGTCCATGTCTTAGAACCGGAGCAACTATTGCTCGTGCAATGGCGACTTATTTAGGTATTCCATTAGTTGGAGTAAACCACTCTGTAGCACACATAGAAATAGGAAAACTAAAAACAAAAGCGATAGACCCCGTGACATTATATGTTTCAGGAGGAAACACCATTGTTTCAGCTTTTGATTCAGGTAAATATAGGATTTTTGGTGAAACCTTAGATATAGCTCTTGGTAATTGTTTAGATGTTTTTGCAAGAGAAGCTGGATTAAAATACAAAAAAGGTGTTCCTCTTGGGGCTGCATTGGAAAAAATGGCTATTGATGGAAAAAACTTAATCTCGATGCCATATGTTGTCAAAGGAATGGATGTTTCTTTTAGTGGTTTACTAACTGCAGCTATTGATTTATTACACCAAAATAAGTATAGGTTACAGGATTTATGCTATAGTATTCAAGAGAATGTTTTTGCAATGGTTTCTGAAGTAACAGAAAGAGCTTTAACACACACCGAAAAAAAAGATATATTATTAACTGGTGGTGTAGCAGCAAACAAACGTTTGCAAAATATGATCAGCTCAATTGCTAAAGATCACTCAGTTAATTTTAACACAGTTCCTTCAGAATTTGCACATGATAATGGTGCAATGATTGCTTGGACGGGTTTATTAGCATACAGAAATGGTATTATTACCCCTATTGAGGATAGTATGGTAAAACTGAAGTGGCGGTTAGATCAGGTTGATATTCCTTGGATAAAATAGATAAACAAAAAATAATACTGAAAAAAGGAGCAGAGGCAACTGTTTATCTAGCTCATTGGTATGGAAAAGAAGTTGTTATTAAATCAAGAAAAGTAAAAAAATATCGTCATCCAAATTTAGATGACAAGCTCCGAAAATATCGGACGATACACGAACCACAATTGATGAATGAAGCTAAAAAAGTTGGTGTATCAACTCCAATAATTTTTCAGATTGATATTAAAAAAATGTCTATCATAATGGAATTTATTTCTGGAAAACAGATCAAGCATATTTTAAGTAATTTACCATTATCTAAAAGAAGAACTTTATGTTTAGAGATAGGTAAACTCATAGGTAAGATCCATAGCTATGGCATAATTCACGGAGATTTAACAACATCTAATATTATATTAGATGTTAATGATAGACTTTTTTTCATTGATTTCGGATTGGCTGAAAAACAAGTTGAATTAGAAGCTAGAGGAGTTGATTTACATCTTATGAAACGTGGATTGCAAAGTACCCACAATAATTATGCTCAGGATTCTTTTAGGAAAATAATGGAAGGATATTCAATCATTATGGGCGAGTCTTATGCAAAAGTTATTCTTAAAAAGATTCAAGAAATAGAACGAAGAGGTCGTTATATTGAAGAAAGAAAAGTCAAATAAAAATTTGGTTAAAATAAACGATAGAATTGTTTTTTTTGCAACAAATAATATTCACAAGTTCAATGAAGCTCGTGTAATTCTATCAAAATATAATATCGCAATGATCATGTTACGGCTTAAAAAAAACGAGCTTCAGAGTGAAAGTCTAAAAGACATTGCATATAGTATAGCTATTGAACTCTTTAAGAAATACAATATACCTATTTTAGTTGAGGATTCAGGATTGTTTATTGATTCTTTAAATGGTTTTCCTGGTCCATATACTGCTTATGTGTATAAAACTATTGGTAATTATGGTATACTTAAACTAATGAAAAATGTCAAAAACAGAACTGCATTTTTCAAATCATCTATTGCTTTCTGTTACAGTGATGAGAATGAACCTAAGCTATTTGAGGGTACTGTAAGAGGCAAAATCACATATAAAAAGATAAGTGATAATTCTCTTTATGGTTTTGGCTTTGATCCAATTTTTGAACCTGAAGGAAATTCAAAGTTATTTTCAGAAATGTCTATTCCTGAAAAAAACTTAGTATCACATAGGGCACTTGCTTTTCTTAAGTTTATTAAATGGTATTTAGAAAAAAACGGTAATAATAAAAATTTATAAAATATATAGCTTTAAAAACAATAAATCTTGAATAGTTATTATAAAATAAATTTTTTCCTATGATTCCATATTTTTAAGTGGATAGTTCTGTAAATATGAAATTAGGTTTCTTCACTAATGCATTTTTGGGAATACACAGCATTTCTTTACAAGTTTGATAGTTCATTTATTTGGCTTTCCTTTGATGATATATTTTTCAGAATTTAAAAAATTTAAAAAACCACGCAATACCTTAAAAAAGAATTGTTTGAGTAAATAAAATTTAGCTCTACATTGTTTTTGTTTCTTTTTTATCCTTCTTGTTAAATAAAGCTGATTGTTTAATTTGAATTAGAATTTGGATTTCTTCTTTTTTATAATAATAATTGATTATGAAAGTAACAATTATTCCAATAGTTGACCATACTATAATAACTATTATGGGATTGACATACCAATAGGAGTTAATTGATAGAGATAAAAAAAAGACCAATATCCATACCATTATTTGGAGAGTTACTCTTTTTCTTCTATTATTATCAAGTTTATTAAAAAGATTATTTAATTTAGGATCTTCAGCCATAATAGTTTATTAAATATGTAAGAAAATAGTTTCGTGCTTCCGTTTATAAACAATGTGTTTGGTCAAAGTTTCTTGACAAAAATACCTTAAACATCTTAATTTGGAAAACGCAAAAATCTTTCATGACAGTTGAAAGCTGGGTATTATTTCTAAAGATTAAAGTTCAAAGATAATTGAGTGGATTTCTCTTCTCTTGATTACATAAAATTCGTGTTTGGAACCTCAATTGCTAGAATTATTTGGCAGATTTGCTTCAATACGTTGTTTTGATGAAAAATTTTTAATTCAGAGTGAAGAAAATACATTGGGGCTAACTGTTTGGGTGGCGTTGTTGCACTCCTGGGCTACGAGCTAATGAATTCTACTGTATTAGTTAAAGAAATGTGCAAAGCTATGGGCGCAAGGGGACCTGATGAATCGGGTTGGTTCGTGAGGGAAGAGATAGCGCTCGGAAATGTTGCTTCACACAAAGACCCTTTCAAACAGACTACTCAACCCTTGGGCAATAAGAATGAAAGTATTTGGATTTGTTTTGACGGAGAACTCTATAACAGCGCTCATCTGAAAAATCAGTTGGGCTACGAAAGTTCTAAAATGATTTCAGATGCTGAACTTGTTCTAAAGATTTATGAAAAAAAGGGTCAAAAATGCTTGAAGCAACTAGATGGAATCTTTGCCTTTTGTATTTGGGACTCTCTTAAAAAGTTGGTTTTGTGTGCAAGAGACAGATTTGGCGTTAGACCATTGTATTATTATGGAATTAGTGGGAAATACATTTTTGCTTCTGAAATCAAAGTCATGTTTGCTGACGCAAATGTTCGTTGTGTACCTAATGATTCTATGATCCGTAGATTCCTGCTAACTGGAGATCATTACCAAAATGGCGACACTTTCTTCGCTAAAGTGAAAGAATTATTGCCTGGATATTATGCAACGCTAAACTTAAAAACAAATACATTTAGAGTGAAGAGATATTGGCATCTTCCACAGGTCCCATTTCTCACAAAGGGTAAAGGTGTTTCTGCTTACAAATTCTTGAATATATTTCGCTTCACCATTAAGAAAATGTTACCAGAAGAAGTAAAATTTGCGATTTGTCTTAGTGGAGGCGTTGACAGTGTTTCCCTTGCCTCCATAGTTGATGAACTCTCAAAAAATAGCAACAAACGCAATTATACACTAATTTCCGCTATCAGTTCATCAAAAATGGAAAACGAGAGACCATATATCGAGGAATTCAGCAGGTTTAAAAATGTTGAGATCAATTTTGTTTATCTTCCTATCTCGCCTAAATGGAAGGAAGTTAAAGATTATGTTTATCATTTGGAGGAACCTTTTAACCATTTTAACTTTTATCTTCATTATTGTGTAGCTAAAGAATTAAAGAAAAAGAAAATCAAAATAGCCTTCACGGGAAACGGAAGTGATGGATTCCTATGGGGTTTCGAGCAGCATCGAGTAGCTTATTTGAGATCTCTTTGGAAAAACAGAGATATTGGAACTTTCATTGTAGAAATAGCAGGCATGTTGGTACAACAAGACTATTCGAGTTTATATGAAAGGTTTAATCTGGTTAAAATGTTGGCAGGAATATTGAAAGGTGTTTTTCTGGGGTCAAAAATGGAATCTGGTGATCGAATTCGATTAACTGATCGATTTGCACGTCTTCTTGACAAGACATACTTGATGAGCAGATTTACTCGTTTGAAAGAATCTCCAATGGATGAAGTGACAAAAAGAGCAACCAAAGATACTGGGGCTTTGGAACGCTTATTTTCTTCCTTTTCTGTAGAAGTGCGTCATCCTTTTTTAGATTCAGACTTCGCAGAACTTATGCTTTTGCTACCGTCAAACCAAAAGATAAGACGGGGGATTAAGAAATATGTAATAAGAAATGCAATGAAGAATCTGATTCCAGAATCAATTCGTAAATCTAAGCGGAAATTTCCTACAGCTGCACCTTTTGTCGAGTGGTTAGTCAATCTCCATCCAGAAATATCAGAAATGATACAATCAAAAACATTCAGAGAAAGGCACATGTTCAATCCAGAAGAGATTATGCGAGTGTTCGCTTCTTTACGACAGAACAAACTTGACCAAGGAGAATCTTGGAGGTTCGCACAAATACTTTGGAGAATCATTAATGTTGAGCTCTGGTTTGAAACTTACATCGATCCACATGATGAATCTTCAAAGGTCACTGGTTAGGCCTGTCTGACTGAAAATCTCAATTTTGTAAAATTAGGATTATTGATAGTTGCTAATCCAAATTTTGAAATAAATTAAAGAAATGTTATGAAACGGTCTTTCCAAATAATTTAAGATGTTTTTATCTGCAGTTTCTGCTTAGAGGCATAAAATAATATGGATAAGATATCTATTCCGGAACCTTTGCTCACTGAGCTAAAAAAACAAGGTTATTCTGATGAAGTGATTAGAGAATTGAATAAATGGTATGCTTCATCAGGCTATTAGTGAACAGCTAATTTCTAAAGATCATGTGTTTGTTCTGCCCAAGAAAATTTGGATAAAAAGCATTGTTTTTCTTTATATCCATTTAATTGTGGGCTCTTTTTTATTTGGTTTAATATTTTCTAGCGCTTTGTCTAAGGCTTCGCTTGGATTTATTTTTGGGTAACCAATCAATATAGGTCCGTATATTCGTTCATCTTTTTTCAATTCTAGTGTTTTACTGATTTCAGAATTTCCTTTAACCATTCCTCCAAATCCTACATAGCAGTTTCCTAGACCAAGGGAGGTTGCAGCAATCATCATGTTCTCGCATGCAAGTGAACAACACATATCATTACTTTTTGGTCCTATTACAAAGATGATGACAGGCGCGGAATAGTAAACTGGATCTTTAGGTTCATCTAGTGCATTATAGAGTATCATTCCCATCTCATAGATTTCTGGGTGGGCTTTCTTCATGCTTTGATTGCCATGTTTCCAGATTGGAAGTGTAGTTTGTACAAGTTTTTTCTTAAACTTTGGATTTATAGCAACAACAAATCGCCATGGTTGAGAACGTGTTG
>LFWW01000027.1 GCA_001273385.1 miscellaneous Crenarchaeota group-6 archaeon AD8-1
CCGCTAATTGAAACATTTCGAACTGGATCACCTATTTCACCTTTGATTATTTCATATGCTTCTTGCACTCCAACTTGGAATGTTCCATCTATATTTGCTTGCCCTCCTCGAAAGCTGTTCATATAATAACCTGACTTTACACCTTCAATTAATTCTTCAAAAGATTGATCCTTGGGATCCAAGTAAGTATTTCTCATTCTTATTATTGGCTCAAATCTAAAACTTTCACTCCTCGAATTTCCAGTCGGTTCCATTCTAAATTTTTGGGCTGTTTCTCGATTATGCATTAAACCCTTTACTATTCCATCTTTTACAAGAAGAGTTTTTTGACTTGGTACACCTTCATCGTCATATTTGAAGGATCCAAAAGCATTTGGAATAGTCCCGTCATCATAAAGAGTAACTACATTTGATGCTATTCTCTTTCCTATTTTATTTGACAAAATACCACCTGATAGAGCTAAATCAGCTTCAGCTAGATGTCCAAAAGCTTCATGTACAAAAACACCCACAACATTAGGTCCTAAGATAACTGGAAAGGTGCCACCTTTGACTGGTTTGGCATTTATAGATCCTATTTCCTCCCTACTAAACGAAAATATTCCTCTATTAGAAGCTGAAGAGGTTATTCTAGACCAAACATATAACTTATCTTGTTCAATATTAGTTCCCTCACTATTCAAAAAATAATTAGTTCCAAAAAGATCCAAGTAATCAATAGTACAGCTTTTGACTTGCTTATTAAAGCCTAAACATGCTTGATTTATTGATAAGGCATCTTTTATTTTTTGCTCCATAGATATTTTAATTGGATTTTTTTTAGTTTCTACTCCAACTTTATCAATAATAGATTTAGTTTTAGCAAGTATGATTGGTTTCTTCATTCTTTTGCTGATTGCTTTTTCAGATCTAAATAGTCAAAAGATCCAACTGAAGAAAAGCCCCAAGCGCCTTTAACTAATACGCGTAATGCGACCCCTTTTTCTATACCCTGCTTTGCTGCTTCAACTCGGCCTTCTTTAACAGTAAGGAAAGTTTTTGTTAGTTTTTGAGCTCTAACTTCGGAGTATTGTGCTGAGAATTTTTGAATTGCTATGTCAGTAATTTTTTCTAGAGTATCATCCAATAATAGTCAACCTTTAAATTAGATTTAATATAAGAGTACAAAATGAAGTAATAAAATCGTTTTGATCTAATTTCTGAGAAAGTAGTTTATTCTATTTTATTGAAATCATGAATGTTAGTTTGTGACACCTTTGATCTGGGTAATTTTATTTTTTTGGTATCCGTATCTAATACAAGTTGACCATAAACTCCATCAAATCCGGGAATAACCTCAAAATCACCTTCCCGGACTTTTAAAATAGCATTTGCAATTGGAAAATCTACGATTTTAAGCAGATCATCTCTTGGAGCTTCAATCAAGACAAAATATTCGTTATGAAAATTTCTTATTAATTCACTATAAATTTTCCAAACAGCTTGAGTTGAAGGAGATCCGACATTAAGGACCTCAGTAATAATATTAGATAAAGGAAGTAGCCTCAAAAAGCTTGGAGCATTCTTAGGTTTACGATTTATTGGTTGATCAGCAAGTTCATCAACTCTTTGTTCAACACCTTTTGTAAGTTTTTTTCTACACACTGGACAGATATTATTGAATCTTTTTGCTTGTTTGGGAGATAGGGATATTTTGCAATTGCGATGACCAGTCCAATGATATTTTCCATATCCCGGATCTGTTTCTATAGTGAATTTTAATTTTTGCGCTGGTTTATCTTTAATAGCACCAATAATTTCTCGGTAACTAAGTTTTTCTAGATCAAAAACATTTGCTTCTCTTCCAATACGCCACGGCCAAAAACTATGACAATCGCTATTTGATAATAAAGTAAACTTATCAAGATTGCTTAATCGCCAATTCATAGGAGGATCTGATGAGAGACCACTTTCTATCGCATAGATGTATTTGATCATATCTTGATAACAATCTTCAATATTATTAAAACCACTAAAAGCACCCAAAATTCCGAACCAAGGAGTCCAAATGTGAGCAGGAAAGATCAAATTGTCTTTGGAAACATCCATTATCTTTTCTACCAGATCTACACATGAAATTTTTAAAATTGGCCTTCCATCTGAATTTAGATTTCCGTACTTTTCGAGAGCACTATTTATTTGTGTTATAACTTCTAGGTTAGGAGCGAATATTACATGATGAATTTTTTTAATTGAATTTTTAAAATTGAAAAGTGTACATACTTCAGTTGTAAGCATAAATTGTACAGAATTTTCTATAGCTCCATTTACCTTGTACAGGTTGGTATTAGGATCAGCTATCAGAATCTCTTTTATTTGATTGAACCATTTTGGATGAGTGAAATCTCCTGAACCCACTAAATTCAGTCCCTTCAGTTGTGCGTAGTAGGCAATTTCTTTCAAATTCATTCTTGGACTAGTAGCACGGCTATATCGACTGTGTATGTGTAGATCTGCGAATACCCTCATTTTTTCTATCCTAAATAAGAAGAGGAAAGTTTAAATTCAAAAATATTTTTATGAAAAAAATAGAAAAATTGCTTATATATATTATTTATTGTTTTTTTCAATTTCTTGTATATCCTTATCATCTAGATATTTAGAAAATCGCTTTTCCCAGTCTACTTTAAACATAATAACAATGACTATTATCATTAGGACTATACCAATAATTGTACCAATAAGAATTGAACCTGTTCCACCTTCTAATCCAAAAATTGAACTTATAATTTCTATAGATAACCGACCAGCATAAGCAATAATTAAGTTTGATAAAAATTTTCCCAGAAATGCAGGAATAAACGCACGAATCGGACTATAGCGCATTACTCCTAATGGAATGAATAAAAGATCATCAGGAAGAGGAGTTAATGCAAAAAGAAAAATTGCTGCAGATCCAAATTTGTTAAATAATTTCATTAAAAAATCAATTTTTTTTCTATTCTTTTCACTAAATGCTTTTCTTCCACTTGCCCCTATAAGATAGCCAGAGAACTCACCAACAGAAGATCCTAAACCTGCAACAATCGCTATCCATAAAGGTTCAAATCTAAGAAGACCACCCATAGTAAAAATTATAATAGTATAGGGGATGGGAACAAAAACGGACATAGAACCTAGCAGGCTTATGAAAAAAATTCCTAAATATCCATATTGAGTTGCAAAATTTTGCATCCATTCATTTATGTCTTGAAACAGCAAGACAGCTCAAACCTTCAAATACGTATATGAGTTATACTTAAAGAGTTTATGATTCTAGATCCAATATCAATAATTATTGGACTAATTTATCTTAAAAAGAGATTAATATTGTTATTTAGTTGATTTTTTTTATATCGTTGATATTAATGATAGGTTTATTACAAGATTTTTTAATTCAGATTTATGGATTGAGTATAGCAATCTTATCTCCAATTTTAATCATTGTTAGGTCTGCAGCATTATTTTGATTAGCTGAGATTTCAAGAAAGCTATGGCTTCCAAATAGAATAAGGAGGTCCCCTTTTTTTGCTTCGGAATAAGACTTGCAGAATTTTAGAGTGTATTTTGAATTTGCTGTTTTGATAGTTAGATTTCTTCCAAATGGATTTTGAATAAAATCATCAATACATATGTTGGTTATGATATTCCCAAAACTATCTATGTATAACACTTCCCCAATTAAAGATTTGGAACTTTTAAAAACTTGGGTAAAATCAGGTTTCCTCAATTCTTTAATTTTTGAACCAAAAAGATTTGGATTAACACCATTTTGCAAATGAGCTGCAGCTGGAGCAAAAATATCTCTTCCATGAAAAGTATTGGAAACTTGAATTTCCATTAAATTTGAATTTTTCAACTCATAGATTTGGTTTATTCCTTGTTTCTCCGCTGCTAAAACTAAAAGTCCATTATCAGGACCAATAAAATAGTTCTTGCTGGTTTCTATTAGTAAAGCTCGTCTTTTAGTTCCAACACCTGGATCAATCACTGCTACATGAATTGTATTTTCAGGAAAATATGTTGAAGCTGCTGCTAATATAAATGCCCCCATACGAATGTCAAATTTAGATACATTATGAGTGATATCAACAATTTTTGCATTTGAACAAATTTTAAAAATCACTGCTTTCATCTCTGAAACATAAGGATCTTGGAGACCAAAATCTGTGGTTAACGTAATAATTGTGCTTAGCCTCCATGAATAATGGGAATGAAAGTTATTTCATCTTTATCAGAAAGCTTGGTTTCTAAACCATTTAAAACACTTATCTCCACACCATTAATAAGAATTAAAGAATTTAAATGAAATTCATTATTTTGTGAAGAGATTATAATATCCTTTATTCTGGGATTTATATTAATTATGAGATTTATTAAGTCTTTAATTGATGTTTCATTCTCATAATTGAATGTTATAATGCCTTTTTCAAAAAAATTGCGCAGAGAACCAATAAAATTGACTATAAGAGCCATGGTTTAACATCTATCTATAAATTCATTAAATATTAAAGATTAAAAAACCTCCAAACTAACAATAACAATGATTCTTATGGTTAATATTTAGATTAAATAATCTTTTTCTCTATTCTATCTTTTCACCAGTAAAAGTCTCCACTATATCAGTGGCAATATGAACCAAGTTATCAGCTTGAGTCATAATTGTATCATTATTGAATTCTTCTAAGTGTCCTAACTGCTGAACAGCAGATTCAAGTTCTACTAGAAAACGCAGAACTGAATCATTGGAAGAATCGCTATTTTCTGCTTCCTCACGTAAAAGAATTTCAATAAATGCCGGTTCTCCTAAACTGTAATATATGGCATTTCGGGCTTTCCTGATTGATTCAAGTACTAAACTTGAAGACATATAAGGAACCTTTCTGGCTGCTTTTAATTCTGCTTTTGCTTCACGCAAGTATCTTAATGCCCAACCTCTTCTATATTCATCCATCATTGGAGTATAATTCCTTATAAAATCTAAAGTATCGATTCATCATCTAATTCTTCATCAGAAGATTTGGAAATAGATGAAGAAATTGTTCTAGTTATATATCCAGCAACCTTATTTCTGACCTTTGTTGTAGTACCCTCAGTTAATTTATCTACCATATTTTTATTTTCATCAAAGCTAGTAGAAAACGTTTCTGGATAAAGTTCCATTAATTCTTTAGCTAAATTCTTTATGTGTTCTGTTTTTACTTTTCCCAAATGTAGGGATTCCTCCATTTGTTTTGCGGTATTTCCTCCATAGTTCGAAAATCCAATCGTAACTTCGTATAGAAGGGGAGACGTAATTTAAGTTTACGCTTAATTTTTTTATTTCATTCGACAAATGCTTTAAAAATAGAAAAACAGGATGATTTAAATCATCTTAGGAAAGCTAATAAATTAGGAAGAAAAAGGGTATTAATAGCTCCTAAGTCTAATTGGATAATTGTCAGTGATTTTTTTATAATTTATTTCGATTTCAACAACCCTTATATCCAAATATAAAAAAATTTTAATGATTATTTTTTCTAAAATTAACTTTATCGTTTTTCTTTAGGAATAGCAAAAAAGAGAGAAAAATTGTAAAAATTGAATAAAAAAACAATAAAAAAGGTTAAATATAGCTTTAAAAAGAAAAAGAGGCGACGGAGAAGTCTTTATGACCAATTCAGAATTAGCTGTAGCTCCCATGCACAGACTTTGTAAAAAAGCTGGAGCAGATAGAGTAAGTGAGGCAGCCGCAAAAGAACTTGCTAAAGCTTTAGAAGGTATTGGAATTAAAATAGCAAAAGAAGCTTTAGACTTCGCGATGCATGCAGGGCGAAAAACAATAAAAGCAGAAGATATCGAAATAGCCTCAAAAAAAGTTATGGAAAAATAAGTTTTTTTTAATTTCCCCATTTCTTTTTTTATTGTGAATATAAAATGATCAAGTTATTTTTGAAGAATCCCATAGGAATTGAAAATATTCTCGAGCAAAACTGACTAGGCCTATGTGATCACTCCAAACAACTAGACTAGGCTTATCCTCACCTAAAAAGAGCATGGCTTGTTTTCCATCAGCAATTATTCCTCCACCAAACATATGATCTCTGATTCTAAAATTGTGTAATCCAAATTTGTTTTTCAGAAAGATCCATTCTGGAATCTTTCCAGCCACCATTAGTTTTATAATAATTGTTTTTCTAAGGCTCAGTATTCTTGGATCTAAAAGTGAAATAATATTTCGTGCAAAAACAGGTGCAGCTATCATTAATTCATTTTTTGCTCTTTTTATTATCTCTTCGATTTTTGTAATTACAGCTTCTTGTCCACGTAAAATTAACATTTCAGGGTGCTCAATCAACTGTCGATTTTCGTATATTGGTTGTAATTCATCAGAAATAATAGCCTTCCACTTTTGGTATTTATCTTCAAACCGTAACTTTTCAGTAAGGACAGCCTCAAGAGGGGGAACTGGAATATAATTAAAAGGACGACTTTCAGAAATTTTCAACCATCCTTTCTCTTTGAGAGAGTTTAACACATCATAAATTTTTGAGTATGGAATTGATGATTTTTGACTTATCTCCATTGCAGTCATTTGCCCATTTTTTAAAAGAACAAAAATAGCTTCTATTTCATAAGCATTTAATCCCATTTCTTTCATAATTGTTCGGGTTTTATCACTTGCAGACAAATAAAGACCCCACATTAACCGTAGTAATTGTTTGGAAATATTATTATTTGTCTTTTATCCTTAAGGTTTCAACGCTAAATTACCAGAGGATTTGCTATATTGAATAAAATCAAGAACACAAGAAGCATATGCCCAGAATGTTTAGAACCAATAGATGCTATAATTTTTGAGGAAAACAACAAGGTATACATAAAAAAGCATTGTATCAAACATGGTCCATTTCAAGAGCTATATTGGTCAGATTACACACAATATATGCGAGCTGAAGAGTTCCGATATGATGGTGAAGGATTAGATAATCCTCACACAAAAAAAGAAAAAGGGTGCCCTTATGATTGTGGAATTTGTACCGAACACAAATCACATACGGCACTTGCCATAATTGATATTACAAATAGATGTAATCTTACTTGTCCAGTATGTTTTGCTAATGCCGCATCTGCTGGTTATGTTTATGAACCTACTAAAACTCAAATTATAGATATGTTGGAAAACCTTCGAAAAAATGAACCTGTTCCTGCTACAGCATTACAATTTTCTGGTGGAGAACCTACTATTCGAAATGATTTATTTGAATTGATTAAAAAAGCCAAAGAAATCGGTTTCCGTCATGTGGAAATAAATACCAATGGAATTAGACTTGCCCAAAGTTTGGATTTCTGCGTCAAATTAAAGGAGGCGGGGGTCAGTACAATTTATCTACAATTTGACGGATTAACTTCTGAAGTTTACAAATTTATTCGCGGGATTGATCTTTTAGAAAAAAAGATGCAGGCAATTGAAAATTGCAGAAAAGCTGGAATTCACAGTTTAGTACTCGTTGTTACCCTCGTAAAAGATGTTAATGATAGTCAATTAGGAGAAATTATAAGATTTGCAGCTAATAATTTTGATGTAATAAGATGTGTAAATGTTCAACCAGTATCTCTTTGTGGACGGCTTCCTCAAGAAGAAAGAGATAAAATGCGAATTACTATCCCAGATTTTATGAAACTTGTTGAGGAACAAACGCAAGGAGAGATTAAAGTTTCAGATTTCTATCCTGTGCCAACTGTTGTTCCAGTTTCAAAAGCTATTGGAGCTTTGAAAGATAAACGTTATGTTGAGTTTACTGCACACCCTCATTGCGGAATGGCTACGTACCTTTTTGTGGAAGATGGAAAATTAATTCCAATAACACGGTATGCTAATACTGAGAAATTTATAGGAAATATGAAAAAAATTCACGACTTAGCCCAAAAAGGAAGTAAAAATAAAGCCAAACTACGGTTAATTACAGCTTTAAGATATGTAAAATTTGGTTTTCTGAGAAAATATTTATGGGCAGTTCTTAGAGAGGGGGATTATAAAGCATTGGGTGATTTGCAAAGAAAGACTATTCTTCTATCAGCCATGCATTTTATGGATCCATATAATTTTGATCTAGAACGTGTTCAAAGATGTGTAATACATTATGCTATACCAGATGGAAGGATAATTCCATTTTGTACTATGAATTCGATTCATAGACCCAATATTGAGATGAAAATGGGAATACCAATTAAAGAATGGAAAAGTAGGCATAAAGTTGAAATAACTGAGCCATTTTAATCCTTAAAAATAAAACAAGGAAGACACAAAATGGGTGGCCAAAAGAAACGAAGTTTAAAACAAATTGAACGAGCTCAAGCAAGAAGAACAGAAGCAGATAAGACAGAGAAAAAGAAAAAAGAGAAAAAAGTAGTTACTAAAGAAAAGATTATTGGAATTCTTCCTCCAAGTATAAAAGACATGAAAATTGTTAATGAAGTGAAGAAAATGAAAGTTCTGACACCTTTTGCAGTTTCAACAAAATTCAATTTAAGAATAAGTGCAGCCAAAGATTTTCTAGAACAATTAGAGCAGATTGGAGCGATAGAACTAGTATCAGGTAATCATACAATAAAAATATACAAACCAATAGCTTCTTAATAATAAAAATAGCAAAAATTATTTTTAATCCTTAAATGTTTGAGAGATAAAATTGAAATTTCCAAAAAAAGTCTATACTGAAAAAGAGGTAGAAAAAGCTAAGAAACTGATTAATGAAGGTTATAAACATGAATTAAGGGTGCAGGGAACACCTGAATTCAAAAATAAAGTTAACCAAGCCCTTGAATTACTAAGAATTTCAAAATATTTCGATTTAGTAAGCACGTATATTAAAGAAATAATTGAAATTGACGGATTAACCCAGCTTCGAGAAACAGAAGCCGTGATATGGGCAAATAAATTTGCAGTTGAAAATCCAGTTGATGCAGCAAGTTTGTTTGTTCAAAAAACAAACCATATGAAAGAATACATAGAAGGTAAAGAATACTATGGTGGACAAGCGGAAAAACGTTCTGTGGAAAAAAGAATACAATTTTTAGAAGTATTAAAGAAAGAAAGCAAAGATAAAGCTATTAAAAATGAGTGCAAACGCTTATTGCAGATGTGGGAAGAGGCCTCTTTAGCATATTAAGATATTAACTCAACCTTTATTGTATCGCCACTTTTTACCTTTTTGAATATTTTCAAATTTTTAGTTATTTTTCCTAAAATATTTACAGGACTATAAGGTTGAGATTTCCCAAAAAAGATACATAACGCACTACCCATTGGCCAAAAAGCTATAGTACCTTCCTCAAGCGTTGATTTTGCTTTTTCTTTTCCTAGTCTAACTGGTATTTCAAAATAGACTTCCTCTTTATATAAAGCAGCTCGACCTTCAACAGGTAACTTGCGGATAATCGCATCTATTGATCTTGGGGCTAAAAATCTTACAAACTCTCCTTCTGCTATTCCCAATCCAACAATTGAGAACCGAATTTTTATTCTAGAAATATCTGTTTTTTGAGTCAATTTTTATTCCTCAAACAAAATACAATATTTAATTGCTCGTGTGAATTACATAAACTCTTAGGGCAGTATTTAATTCTTGCATTTTTTGCAAGCTGACAATATTTATTTTAAAGATACGAAGTTATAATATTTTAATCAATGTCTGAGCAATATATTCGATTTGAGACTCTGTGACTTTAGGATGAATAGGAAGAGAAAATACGCTTTTTGCAATGTTTTCCGTTTCAGGAAGATGGTAGATTCCAAAATTTGTTCTATAGTATGGCATTAGATGTATTGGATTCACATAATAAACTGTAGCTCCTATCCCTTTTTTCCTAAGAAGATCGACAATATTATCTCGCTCTTTTTCGTTTGAATTTTTAATCTTTATTGTGTAGAGATTCCAGCTACTAATCATATTCTCTGATTCGTTAGGCAAATCTAGACGGTTATTTTTTGAAAGCAATTCAGTTAGTTTATTTGCATTTTTTTTTCGCTTAGACAAGAATTTTGGAAGTTTATTTAATTGAACTAAACCAATAGCTGCTTGGATTTCCGACATACGATAATTATAGCCAAGCGAAATTGAAGAATACTTCATTTTTTCTCCATGAGTTCGTAACATTTTCATTATGTCAGCCAATTCACTATTATTAGTAGTGATTATGCCACCTTCACCTGTAGTCATATTTTTGCTGGCATAGAAACTCCAACATGTTGCATCTGAAAGAACTCCTACAGATTTTCCGAAATATTTTGCACCATGAGCCTGAGCTGCATCCTCGATTATAAATACATCTTTCGATAAAGCAATTTTTCTAATAGATTGAAGATCAGCAGGAAAACCAAAAAGATCCACAGGTAATATAATTTTAGTTTTATCTGTTATTTTTTCTTCAATTTTTTCAGGATTAATATTAAAAGTATTAGGATCGATATCAGCAAAAACAGGGATTCCACCAGCCATTATTACTGCCTCAGCCGTTGCTACAAAAGTAAAACTTGGCAAAATTACTTCGTCCCCAGGTTTAATTCCTGTCGAGGCAATTGCCAAATGTAGAGCTGAAGTACCAGTACTAACAGCAATAGCATAAGAGGCTTGGGCAAATCTTCCAAATTCTTTTTCAAAAGCAGTAACTTTTGGTCCCATGCCTAAAGCATTAGTTAACGGTCCATTTTTTAAAACAGAAGTAACTGCGTCTATTTCCTCTTGCCCTAAAATAGGCAAATTGATAGGAATCAAAATTTTATAACTTCCTCAAATTATTATTTTTTCCGATGAATACATTAGTTTTAGCTATTTCATAAATAAACTGCAACAATATAATTATTCAATTTTTAATAATACCTCAATGCCATAATCAGTTATTACTTTTAATCTATCAGATCTTATCAAATCATCCAGTTTTTGATCATTTGTATCTACTCTTAATCGCTGGAAACCAGATAATTTATTTTTTGTTGAAATAATTATTATGTTTTCTAGACCTACCTTCTTTACAACTCTGGCACTAATCTGTTGATTTCCTCTTCCCAATATGAATCCTTGGCCACCGATAGGTGTTAAAATAATCTTTGCCTTTTTATTTCGTATTTTATTCAATATTTCCTTTTCTGTAACATCATATCCTATAATCTTTTTATTATAGAAAAGATCAACTCCTAAGAGGGTTTTTTTCTCGTCTAAAAGATCTGCAATGGTTCTAGTTGTTGTTCCAGGTCCAACAATATATATAACATCCTTTTCCATTTTTTCCAAAACATAAAGAGCTAGGGCTGCTTGATTTCGCAATTCACTTTGAGTGACTGGACTTGCAATTTTGTTACCTTGTAATAGCATGGGTTCATAAGGTGTCAACATGTATCCGTAAAGATGAGCGGAAAGATGGCCTTGTCTAAAAGCTTTTTCATTAACATCCATAACTTCTGATTCTTTTGCTGGTATTTTTCCTGTTAAAAACTTTGCAACAATTCTAGCTGTAGCTTTGGGATTAATAGCAAATACAGCACTATGCATTTTGACTCCTGTAGGAACCCCTATCACAGGCACTGACAGATCGACAGCTTTTTCAATGTCCCTTGCTGTTCCATCCCCTCCACAAAAAACTATTAGGGGTAATTCTAACTCAAGTATTTTTAATGCTATTTCTTTGGTATCATTTGAACTTGTAATTCGTTTAGGTTTGCTACATACAATATATCTAAAACCGCATTCCTTAGCTGAATCTTCCCCCATTGAAGCAGCTCCGACAACAAGTTTCACATTATTTATAATAGCTCTTAATTCAGAAAGAAAAGAATTCGCCTTCCTTGGAGCAACCTTTTGTGCTCCCAATTCTATTGCTTTTTTCAATATGTCTTTTCCATCAGTTCCTTTGAGACCTACTGCTCCACCCATTCCAGCTATTGGATTAACAATAAAACCAAGTTTTAATATTAAAATAGGGACCATTAAAAGGTAAAGTTAATGCAATTTTTAAACATTAACTTTTACAAGTTTAGTTTATTTTGCTAAATAAATTTCTTGTTTACTTCGTCAAGCCAAGGATACATATCTTTTAGTTTTTTCATTGCTGCTTCTACTTTTTCAGCTGGATATTCATAAGGAAGTAGATTACCAGACAAAAAAGAGTCATATGCTTGCATATCAAAGTGTCCATGTCCACATAAGACAAAGGCAATTGTTTTTCCTTCTCCAGTTTCTTTGCACTTTAGAGCTTCATCAATCACTCCTTTAATTGCATGAGAAGGTTCTGGAGCAGGAATAATTCCTTCAGTTTCAATGAAAAGCTTTGCCGCCTTAAAAACTTCAATCTGATTATATGCTCTTGCTTCTAGTTGATGCGCTGATTTTAAAACACTGATAGTCGGTGCAATTCCGTGGTAACGCAAACCACCAGCATGGATTGGTGCTGGTATGAAATCGTGACCTAAAGTATGCATTGGAACTAGAGGAGTTATTCCAGCTGTATCACCGTGATCATAAACATATTCCCCTTTTGTAACTTTCGGACAAGCAGTTGCTTCAGTTGCTATGAATTCTGTTTCTTTTGGTGCGTTGCCTGTAATTTTATCATAGTAAAAAGGCCAGAAAAATCCTGAAAAACTGCTACCTCCACCAATGCATCCAAAAAGCATATCTGGATAATCCCCAGCAATTTCAAGCTGTTCTTTGGCTTCCAAACCTTCAACAGTTTGATGTAATAGAACATGATTAAAAACGCTACCTATAGCATAATTTGCTTCTTTTTCGTTTACAAGCGCGTCTTCTACAGCTTCACTGATTGCTATTCCAAGACTGCCTTGGTTTGTCGGATCTTCATTTAGAATCTTTCTACCAGCATTTGTTTGTTTGCTAGGACTAGGATAGCATGCTGCACCAAAAGATTCCATCATAATTCTTCTATAAGGTTTTTGATCATAACTAGCTCTAACCATATAAACTGTGGCTTTTAAACCAAAAACGTTAGCGCTAAAGGCTAATGCAGAGCCCCATTGGCCTGCACCAGTCTCTGTTGTTAACCTTTCTGTACCTTCTTTCATGTTATAGTAAGCTTGTGGAACAGCAGTGTTAGGTTTGTGGCTGCCTGAAGGGCTAACACCTTCATATTTATAATAGATTTTGGCAGGAGTTTTTAGTGCCTTCTCTAAGTTTAAAGCTCTAAATAAAGGCGTTGGACGCCACAAACTATATACTTCTCTTACAGGTTCTGGGATTTCTATCCAGCGTTCTTTACTTATTTCTTGACCAATAATTTCTTTTGGAAATATTCTTGGAACTATCCCCACTCCTGGTTCCTTTGTGGATGGATCAATAAAAGGAGGGAGGGGTTTAGGCAAATCTGGTGTTATGTTATACCATTTTTTAGGGATATGAGTTTCATCTAGAAGTATTTTTCTACTGAGCATACTAATTTTCTCCTAAATATAAAATGTACTTCCTAGAAGATTGAAATATTAAGTCTTGTGTACATTTTTGTACATGAATACATCAAATCACGGGGTTTTAGGAATAAATTTTCATATTTTGGTTAGCTCTTCAAAATAAAACAGCATATTTATACTTAGATGTTCAAAAAGGTACATAAGGAAAATTTATGTGGAATAATATAAAAAAATATTTAGAGCAATATCCAGAACGACTTTCTGTAGCTCGCATTTTAGTAGAAAACGGATTAAGCGTAAAAAAAAATAAGATATATCTTAATCAAATTGAAATTCCACCAATTCGAATTGCTCGCGTCGCTAAAGTCGATAGAAGAACAGTGACTCAGACTTTAAAAATGATTTATAGTAACAGAAAACTTAGATTAATCTTTGAGGAAATAAGACCTGCAGGTCATTCCTTAAGGAGAATAGCGAAACACTTGGAATTAGGAGTGGTTGAAATTACCTCATCTGATGCTAGCAAATCTGGAATTTTGGCAAAAGCTGCAATGATTTTAACAAAAAACAATCTAAGTATTAGACAAGCGATTGTTGACGATCCTGAATTATCTCCTGCACCAAAACTTACAATAATAGTTGAAAGAAAAATACCAGGAAACTTGATACCGGAATTGTTAAAAATATCCGGTGTGGCGAAATTAGCTCTTTACTAATAGAATAAGAGTGATGCATTTAGGGATAAAGGCTTGCTGATGTTTAACTTTTAGGTTAGTAAAATTTATATTGGAATTATGTTTTGTTGTTTTGCGCAATATAGGAGATTTAGAATTTGGCTTTATCTGATCAAGCTGGAGGAATTCCAGTTCTTGTTTTAAAAGAAGGATCAAATCGATCCCGCGGGAGAGATGCTCAACATGCAAATATAACTGCCGTAAAAATCGTTGCAGAGAGTGTAAGATCAGCTCTCGGACCTAAAGGGATGGATAAAATGCTAGTTAGCAATTTTGGAGATGTAACCATTACTAGTGATGGGCGAACTATTTTAGATGAAATGGATATTCAACACCCCGCAGCAAAAATGCTTGTAGAAGTAGCAAAAACGCAAGATAATGAGGCGGGGGATGGCACAACATCAGTTGTTATAATATCTGGTGAGCTATTAAGCAAAGCTGAAGAACTTATTGAAAAAAACATTCATCCCACAATAATAATAGATGGTTATAAAAAAGCTGCTTCAAAGGCTCTAGAAACACTTGAGAAAATAGCTATCCCCGTAGATTTAAAAAATAAAGAATACCTTAAAAAAGTAACAATAACATCTATGGCAAGCAAAATTGTTGCCGATCATAAAGATTTCTTGGCTGAAATTGCAGTAAAAGCAATGTTGGCAGTCGCAGAAAAAGATGGCGAAATTTTTAATGTAGATGTTGAAGATGTGAAAGTAGAGAAGAAAAATGGAGAATCTTTGACAGATACAGTTCTGATAAATGGCATCATACTTGATAAAGAAATTGTTCATTCTGGTATGCAAAAAAGATTTGAGAATGCAAAAATTGCTCTAATTGATTCAGCTTTAGAAGTTAAAAAAACTGAGATTGACGCAAAAATAAACATAGAAAACCCAGAGGAGATTAATGCTTTTCTTGAACAAGAAGAAAATATGATTCGGGAAATGGTTGAAAAAATTACTGATAGCGGAGCACAAGTTGTAATATGCCAAAAAGGAATTGATGATATAGCTCAACATTTCCTCGCGAAAAAGGGATTGATTGCTATTAGAAGAGCGAAAAAATCAGATATGGAAAAACTTTCAAAGGCAACCGGAGGAACCATAATTACCAATTTAGCAGATCTCTCAGAAAAAGATCTTGGTTATGCAACTTTAGTGGAAGAACGAAAAATTGGAGAGGACAAAATGACTTTTATAGAAGGCTGCAAGAATCCAAAATCGGTAACAATTCTGATTAGAGGTGGATCTCAAAGATTAACAGATGAAGCAGAGCGTTCATTACATGATGCATTATCTGTAATAAAAGATGTACTAAAAGAGCCAAAAATTCTGGCAGGAGGAGGAGCCCCTGAGTTGGAAATGGCCCGTGTGTTGAAACAATATGCAGAAACCCTACCAGGAAGAGAACAATTAGCAGTAAGAATTTTTGCTGAGGCTCTTGAATCAGTGGCATTAGCATTAACTGAAAATGCAGGATTAGATCCTATAGACGTGTTGTCTGAATTGAGATCAAAGCATGAGAAAGGAGAAAAATGGGCTGGAATAGAAGTCGTTTCTGGCAAAGTACAGGATATGTCCAAAGTAGGAGTTTTTGAACCAATAGCAGTTAAAAAGCAAATAATAAAATCTTCAACTGAAGCGGCTTCGCTAATTTTAAAGATAGATGATGTAATCGCAGCTAGCAAAATGAAAGCTCCACCAACACCACCTGGAGGAGGCCCAGGTGGAGGATATCCTGATGTCGGAGAGTATTAGAGTATATGTCGGAAAAAGAAAAAATCTTTATAGGCCCTCCAAAAGTCACAAGATTTGAGAAGGCAAGAATAGTTGGGGCAAGATCCCTTCAAATTTCAATGGGAGCACCAATATTAATTGCAGCGAGTGAAAGCGACACAAATCCGATTGATATTGCTTTAAAAGAGTTCGAAGCCAGAATTTTACCTATAACAATACGAAGAACCCTACCTGAAGGTACTTATCAAGACATACCATTGAAATGGCTTTATAACTAAAGTTTATACGAAATTCTTTGCTTTTTCCAAAGTTGAAGCTATATTCTTCCAATGAGATCCATGCCAGTAGATTGATTCACATTTTGCACAAGACCAATATTCATCATAGTAAAGCAGAGTATTATTTTTGATTTTTTTAGCAGCATACTGCTTTGTAACAGATTTAAGCACACAGTTACATAGAGGACAACGAGATATTGTTGGGTCCATATCTAAAGAAAGCCCAAATGTTTTTTGAATTTGTGCAAGAACTTCAGCTCGATTTTGAGAAGAAACATAAAAAGATTTAATTTTATTTTTCACAGATGTTTGATAAAGTTTGAAATCTTTAGTAATTAAAATGCGATCTTCATTTTTTGCTTTTAATATTAGATCCAAATCAGTTAATCTTGTTGAATAAGCAACATCTTGACCTAAAATCCTGAGCCAATGTACCAATTTTCCTAGCATAGCATCGAGAATAAACTTTATTTCTAATTTCTCCTTAAAATAGAGCCAGACCCCATCTTAGCAATAATTTTTTGTTCATCCATAATTAATGATCCATTCACAAAAGTTTTTACTGGTTTGCCTTTAACTTCCCATCCATTATATGGAGAAAATTTAGCTTTTGAGTGAAATTTTGAGACATCGATTTTATATTTCTTTTTTAAATCTATGACTGTTAAATCAGCATTTTTTCCTTTTTTAATATATCCAATATTAGATAATTTGAAGATTTTTGCTGGATTTTCTGAAAGTAATCTAACAATATCACCAATCGATATTTGATGTTCGTTCACCATTGTTAATAAAAGAGGAAGAGTTGTTTCAAGGCCTGGTAGACCAACTTTAACATCCCAGACATTTATACCTATTTTTTCTTTTTTAGTATGTGGAGCATGATCTGAACCTAATGTATCAACTTGATTACTTTTTATTGCTTTCATTAAAGCAGCCACATTGATTTTGCTACGCAAAGGAGGCATCATTATTATTAATGATCCATAATAATTAGAATCATTTTGGGTAAGAAAAAGATGGTTAGGAGTTACCTCGCATGTTATTCTCAAACCAGATTTCTTAGCTTCAATTATCTGATCTAACCCAATTTTTGTTGTTAAGTGACAAAAATGTATATGTGCACCTATTTCCTTGTTTAATTTCAACATGCGTTCTATAGCTATATTTTCAACTTCTTCAGAATGAGCCTGAAAAAAAGCATTTAAGTCAGCTCTATTTTGGTTTTTTAACTTTTGTTCATTTTTCATCAATAAATCTTTATCTTCTGCATGTACTGCTAAGATCGAGTCTAAATCTTTAATTTTCATAAGAGCCTCTTTTATCAGCCCATCATTATCAATATTTAATCCACCAATTTGATGAGCCATAAATAATTTGAAAGCTACTGCACCTTGCCTAATTATTTGCGGAACCTCACCTAGATCATTAGGAAATTCGGAGTAAAAACCAACATTAACTAAAATGCGGTTTTGTGCAAGATTCATCCTATTCCTAAGCAATTCTACAGTTAGAGTCGTAGGTCTATTGTTCGGCATATCCAAAACTGTTGTGAATCCGCCCGCAGCTGCTGCGGCAGTTCCTGTGTAGAAATCTTCTTTGTATGATTTTTCTTCATCGCGAAGATGAACATGTGAATCTATTAACCCTGGAAAGACAAGAAAGTTTTTCAAATTAATTTTCTCGTCTGATTTGGGCATGTGAGTTTCAGTTGATACTTTGAAGATTTTAGCATTATCAATAGCAATGCTACAGTTTTTCAATTCATTATCTATGTATGCCTTCGCATTTGTTAAAACAGAATCAACAATCACAGTAAATTCTCTTCTGCTAGTTAACGACTTATTTAGAAATAAAAAAGTATTTTTTTAATTCAATCTAAAATTAATATTATTAATATTTGATATTAATCACCTAAATCTGATTGACATTCTTCACAAATGTTTTCCCCATTAACCAATTTTAGATTTTCAGAATAGACATCGCATTGATCACAATATCCAGATAAAGAAGAATCAACATCAGGATTTTGATTAATTTCAGTGACACAACTGATCATAGTTTTCTCTTGAATTATCTCTATTAATTCAGGCATTACACCTAAAACGTCTTTGCTTGTAACTATTCCTCTAAGAGACCCCTTGTAAACTACACCAAGACGTCTAATATTTAGACTATTCATTTGTTTTGCAGCATCAGTTACTGTAGCGTTTGGGGAAATAGTTACTAAAGGTGAAGTCATAATCAATTTAGCTTTTACATTACTAGGAACTAGATTTTTTGCCAAAACTCTTTGCACCAGATCCCGCTCAGTAATTATTCCTAGAGGTTTACCGGTTTTATTTGTGATTATAACACATCCAAGAGCTTTTTCAGCCATTACATTGGCAACTTCATTTGAAGTAACATGTTCATCTAGAGTGACAACCGGGCTTGTCATCACATCTTTTACGAACATTTTAGTAGTTAATCCAATATCAGACATAGCAAGGTTATCTCCGACAAATTTATTCAAATTTTTATTTTCACAAGTCAAAAGCCCTGATCGCACATTTAAGAGTTCCTAGTAGTTGGCTTTAATGAATAAATAATTAAAGATTAAACATGGAATTTATATAAAATATTATTATTAAAATCCAAAAATGGAAGATAATTATGTTAAAAACAAATGCTAACAAACTCATAAAAATCTCTGTAATAGGAGAAATATCAAATCCTCTAATTAATAGATTAGTTTATACAATTTCAACTAAAGGAAAGCCAGTAATATTGCCAGGAGTAGGAGGAATAACTTACAATCTTAGAGTTGGAGATTTTGCATGTGGTTGGGAAGCAGATCATGTTGAACCAGGCGCAAGTATCAAAAATAAGGAAAATGATCTAACATTTGGATACGCAGCAAATACAGCTCTTAATGTGTTCTCTTGTATTGGGAATCAAGCAATAATTGTTAGCGGAGATGCAAAGGGTTCTTTTGGTGTTGTCACAGGCAAGCATGGAGGTATTGAACATGTTTTGGTCGATTTTCAACCAGAAATTTTGGAGAAATTAATACCCGGAGACAAGATATTAATCAAAGCTCTCGGAGTTGGACTAAAATTAATAGACTATCCTGACGTTATCATAATGAACATGGATCCCAAGTTTCTAGAAGTATTGAATCTAAAAAAGATTAAAGATAAACTGCAGGTCCCTGTTACACATGTAATTCCTGCTGAGTTTATGGGTTCAGGAATAGGAAAAAACCAAGTTTATTCAGGAGATTATGATTTGCAGATGTTTGATAAGAAAAGCGTAGAGGAATATGGATTAGATGATTTAAGAATAGGAGATATAGTAGCTATTTCAAACGCTGACCATTCGTTTGGTCGCATATATCATCAGGGTGCTATTTCCATAGGAATAGTCGTACATTCGAACTGCATAACGGCTGGTCATGGACCGGGAATTACAAGTTTAATGACGTCCTCTCTAGGAAAAATAATTCCCAAGATTAATACAAGTGCTAACATTGCTAATCTCCTGAATCTACGATCAGATATATAAGGTAGGAAAAATACTAATTCAAATCAGAGCACAAAGAGGATAAAAAAAATGCCATTTAAGCGAAAAAGTCGCGGTAGATCAAAAGGCAGCAAAGGAAGCGGAACTACAGTGCAGTGTGGAAGTTGTGGTCAGGTTGTACCAAGAGACAAGGCTAAAAGATCCACTCGCAGAGTTTCTCTTGTAGAACATCAATTGGCAAAAGAGCTTAGAGCTGCAGGAACTTATTTAGGTTCTTGGAGCGATACAAAATGGTATTGCATATCTTGTGCAGTGCATCGCGGAATTGTTAAGGTTAGATCTGAATCAGATAGACACACACGAAGTAGAAGACGGAGATAATAAATACCTATTTATTTTTTTTCTTTAAAGCACGGTAAATATAAAATCCTCGTTCCATAACAGTGAAATTTGTTAAGATAGCCAAAGACGCAATAGCAATATTTAATGCAGGCAACCAAAAAAAAGCGATAATACTAGAAACTATCAGTATGATTAATCGCTCAGCTCTTTCCATCAAACCTATAGATGCCATTTTTACTCCTAAGGATTCTCCCTTAGCTCGAGTATAGCTTACTAGTAAAGATCCTACAATAGCAAAGAGCCCCCAAAAGATATTGCAAAGACCTCCAAGAATTATTCCAACGAAAATAACAGCATCAGAATATCTATCTAAAACAGAGTCAAAAAAACTTCCAAAAACACTCTCTTGATTGTATGTTCTCGCCAGAATACCATCAAGAACATCACAAAAACCTGAGGCTAGAAGTAAAGATGCAGCAATAAAGAGAAGCCATGAATTATTAGATGAAATCACATATGTTATTGCAGAGAATGTGGAAAATGAAACACCAAATACACTAATTATGTTTGGAGTTAAACCTATTTTATGAGCGACTTTTGCTTCAGTATATAAAAGAGATTGAAGTTTTTGTTTTAATTTAGATAACATTTTTTTCAGTAAGCTATATAATAAGTTATTATTTAAGCATGGACTATGTCAAAAAAATTTTATAATGCAAATCAAGAAATTTTCTCTTTTTGGCAATAATGAAATGGCTAAAAACGCATTCAATAATCCAATTAAATAAATTTTTCCGCATAACGAATTTTATAGTTCAACGAATTTATAAGTAAGAACATAGTAATAGGAGGCAGTAACGTGCTTTGAAAGACATAAGCATAATGAAGAAAACGTTACAAAAATTGTTAACAAAAAAGGAGAGAGAAAATGACAGAAAATACAGATGTTATATTCGTTGGAAATAAACCCCCAATGAGTTATGTCTTGGCAATTATTACTAGCCTTTCCCAGGGAAATCTAAAAGAAATTACCCTAAAAGCACGCGGTCAAGCAATCACCACAGCTGTTGACGTTGCAGAAATTACTCGTAATCGATTTATAAAAGACTTAAAAGTCACAAAGATAGCCATTGGCACTGCCGAGATGCCAGCTAGGGAAGGCGAAAATAAATCCAGAATGGTTTCAACGATGGAAATAACAATGACAAAAACAGCATGAACTACCAAATAATATAGACAAAAATTTAACCAAACACCAATTTTCTTTTATTTTTTTATTTTTTAGCAATATAAATTCTCTATATTTAATTGATAACAAGATAATAGCTAAAAGTAATTCAAAGTAATAGTAGATATCATGTGAAACATATGCTGGACATAAAGCTTATCCGAGAAAGACCAACTTTTGTAAAAAACAATCTGTCTAGAAGAGGAAATCCTGAATTTATTGAAATGTTGGATAAGTTGATTGCTTTAGATAAGAAATGGAGACTAGATTTAACCGAATTAAACAAACTTCGTCATAAAAGAAAAAAAGCTACAAACGAAATAGCTTCGTTAAAAAAAATCAATAAAGATATATCAAATAGCATTAAAAAAGCAAAAAACCTTGATGGATTAATCGAAAATCTTGAGAAAGAAGTAGTAGTTGAAAAAAAGAAAATAAAGGAATATCTATTAAAAATCCCAAACTTATTGCATGAAACTGTACCTATTGGTCTGGATGAGAATAAAAATGTTCAATTAAAGAAATGGGGAGAAATTCCAAATTTTGATTATGCAATTAAGAATCATATTGAATTAGGAACAAAGTTGCAAATTATTGATATAAAAAGAGCGGGGAAAGTCGCTGGTTCTAGGTTTTTTTATCTTAAAGGTTCTGGTGTTTTAATAGATTTGGCTTTAATAAATTTTGCAATCAAGGAAATGACTAATAAAGGATTTGAACTTGTTGAACCGCCTTATTTAATGAGGAGAGAAGCATATCAAGGTGCAACAGCTCTTGCAGATTTTGAGGATGTTTTATACAAAATTGAAAATGAAAATTTGTATTTAATTGCAACTTCTGAACATCCTTTGGTGGCCATGTTTATGAAAGAGGTTATAGAAGAGAAAAATTTGCCTCTTAAAATCGCAGGAATTAGTCCTTGTTTTAGAAAAGAAGCTGGTTCTCATGGAAAAGATACCCGAGGAATTTTCAGAACACATCAATTCAATAAAATTGAGCAATTTATTTTTTGCACTCCAGAGCAATCATGGCTACTCCATGAGGAACTTTTGTCTAATGCCGAAGATATAATGAAAAAAATTGGTCTTCCCTATCGCGTGGTTAATGTTTGTACTGGAGATATTGGGACCGTTGCAGCAAAAAAATTTGATATTGAAGTATGGATGCCAGCTCAAAACGCCTATAGGGAAATAGTTTCATGCAGTAATTGTACTGAGTATCAATCTCGAAGGCTGGATATAAGATACAGAGAAAAAGAGGGGGCACCAGTAAAAGGATTTGTTCATACGCTAAACTCTACAGCAATAGCCACTGGAAGAATGATAGTTGCGATATTAGAAAATTTTCAACAAGAGGATGGATCAATTATTATTCCTGAAGTTCTCAGAGAATATATGGGCAACATAAAGAAGATAAATCTTTAACGGTAAACCTTTTAATACAGCTTTGAGAATGATGTTGGCGCATTTGGAGGATAAAATTGTCTTCAAAAGGAAAAAAGAAGAGAAGTAGACACGTTCGTGATAAATGGAGAGGCAAATCTTGGTACATGACTTTAGCTCCTTCGTTCTTTGGAAATGTTGAATTAGGCACAATACCTTCTGCGGATCCTGATCAGCTAATAGGCAGGATTGTAGAAGCAACACTTTATGATATTACAAGTGATTTTTCTCATCAGAATTTGAAAATGTTCTTCCAAATTAGTAATCTTGAGGGAAAAGTTGCTCACACGATTTTCAAAGGTCATGAATATTCTCGTGATTATATGAGAAGCCTAGTTAGAAGAAGAACTACAAAAGTAGATGGACTTTTTAATTTAACCACTAAAGATGGTTACAGACTCAGGATTTCAGTATCGGTTCTTACTCTTTCCAGAATAAAAACATCTCAAGAAAAGATAATTCGAACAATAATGGATAGAACAGTTAAAGAGAAAGCAGCAGAATTGAATCTAGATTCATTTGTTCAAGAGGTAGTTCTGGGAAAAATCGCTTCAGATGTTTATAATGAGGCAAAAAAAGTCGCCCCTTTAAGACATGTTGGTATTAGAAAATCCAAATTGCTATCAGAGCCAATTCAAGATTTAGAGGAACCTATTGAAGCTTAATAAAAGTGTCATAAGTTCTTATTCAATATCTATTATTATTTTTAATCAATTTTTTGCGAAACTTCTTTAGAGGAGATTAGGCTAAAAAAAATGTGATTTTAAAGAGAAAAGTGATTACATTGGGTTATCAGACAGGAATTCACAAGAAAGGAGATTTTTCACTTTCAGATCTAATTAAAAATACGATTAAAAACAAAGACTATTTTAAAGCTGGAGCTATTGCCCAATTTATTGGAGTTGTCAGAGGTGCCACTATCGAAGGAGAAAAAGTAAAAAAACTAGAAATTGAAGCCTATGAAAAAAAAGCAAATGAGGTATTAAATGATATTTGCAAAGAATTGTCGAAAAAAAATGGAATAGTAAATGTTCAGATTCATCATTTGATTGGAGAATTTAATGTGGGAGATGCTCTTGTTTACGTTTCTGTTGCCGGATCTCATAGAACTGATGTATTTCCAGTTTTAAATGAGGCAGTAGAGAGATACAAACGTGAGGTTCCAATTTTTAAAAAAGAATTTATTAAAAATTTAAATGGAAGGCAAACAGAATATTGGGTTTCAGAAAAAGATAACGTAAAAAAATAAAAAGAATAATTGTTTCAACAAATGAAAACAAACAATTATTTTTGAAGGATTTATTGGATATATTATTATTTTGATAATCACGCAAATATTTTAGATTGGAGTTATTATTTCTAGAAAGTAAATTTCATGGTGATACTATTTTGGAAGGAAGAAATTATGGTTGGTTTGAAAGAAGAAGAAGAACAAAAGGATTGGAATTAGCACATGATCAAATAATAAAAGCATTTGATACAGTGACATTATTAAATAAGGCTGCAATAAATTTCTCAGAAAATAACAAAAAAGAAACAAAAAAAAACATTAAAAAACTCTATGATACTGAAGAAGAAGTAGATCGATTGCGAACAATTGTTTTTACAGAATTATCAAAAGGTGCAGCTCTTATTTCTGATTACAGAGAAGATTTGTTACACCTTGTGAAGAGATTAGATACATTAGCTGATCATACAAAAGATGCAGCTAGATGTTTAGAGATGTTATTAGAGACTAAATTGCCAGAAGAACTATGTGAAAAAATGCTGCTAATGACAAAAAAATTAGTATACACAGCTCAAACATTGCGCAAGAGTATTGAAAAAATAAATGCAGATCCTAATACTGCAATAAAAGATGCAAAAAAAGTAGCTATAACAGAAACAGAGCTAGATAAAGAATATCTGAACGCAAAAAAGTTGTTTATGAAATATGGTATAGATATGAATCCGGGAGCGTTAGTTATTTTTGACGATTTAATCGAGTTTCTTGAACATGCTGCAGATATGTGTGCTGACACAGCTGATTACATAATTGTTCTCTCTAGCAGAGAATAGGTAAATACTTCTGAGATTAGTTAATTTATTTAATATCCAGTTTTTTAATTTTTAAATAATATGAAGTTAGTGATTTATTTTTTTAGTAAGTATCAATGTTAATAAAAACGGTTATTTAGGTTTGGATAAGAGAATCTATCCAAAATAAATTTAAAAATTGGTTAATTATACAATCGTTATATTTTGGAGGAATTATCCGAAACATTATAATTATTAAATAGTTTTTCTGGTTGGAAGGTGCTGAAAGTGAAATTTGGAACATTTGTTTATGAACCGGAAAAAGCTGAAGGTTTTGATTTTCATGTTTTAAGAGTGAAACAGGAAACGGGGAAAAGGATCAGCCCAGTTTCTGATATGGCAAGTAACATAGCTGTTTTTGCTGATAATGTGGCTGGAAAAAATCCTGAGTGGATTTCCCAATCATTGCTTGGTCCTGCTAAATTTGGAAATAATAATTATAATATTTATTGGAATGTTATTTGTGCAACCCAACCTGAACATAGAGTAGAGCAACTGAATTATATTCAAGAAGTTGATCGGCTTTCTCCCGGAATTTGGTTAAATAGCCAATATTTTGCAGATCATGGTCATTGTATCTGTAGAAGATGTGTCAAGCATTGGAAAAAAAGTGGACTTGGGTGGTTAGAATGGAGGCGAAAGGAAGTCACTGATTATATTGCCCAAATTAGAGAAAATACAAAAAAAGAGTTAGTTATGTGCTTACAACCTGATCCGATAACCGCTTATGAACGTTATGGAGTAGATTTTGATGATCTTGCAAAGTATGCTGATGCATTTAATATCGTTATGCTAAGCAAAAGTTATGCAACACCTTGGTACTGGGAGATGCTATCTCGAGGATTTAAAAAACTTCTTAAAAAACCAGTTTATATTAGTTTGTATGTTTCAGCTTATGGAGACAAAACAGAAGATATTCCATCTGCTACTGAATTATTAATTAATAGTGTACGTTGTGCAAGAACAGGGATTGATGGTATCTTATATTTTGCAGCAAGTGCAAAAAATATTCTAGATTTTCAAAAGAAATTAATCAATAATTTTGATCTCCGTAAAAGATTAAAAAACTATGGCAAGAAACCAGCTCAAGAAGTTCTTGATTTGGTTTCAAATTGGGAAAAATTATTCAATTAATAAATCAAAAACAAAAAAGATAAAAAAAAATAACACTTGAAGTATCCCAGATAAAAAAATAGAAAACTGCTTGATACTATATACTAAAACAATAAATATCTTGGAAACAGTTTTAGAGAATTATGGGCTTTAAAGAATGGATTATACCTCAAGACAAAGTATTCTTTAACCTTTTAGAAGAACAAGCAGATTTAGTTCTCAAGGCCGCTATATTATTTAAAAAAATGTTAAATGAGCCAGAAAACTATGCCATAAACATCAAAAGAATGAAAGTTATAGAACATGAAGGCGACGAAATAGTACACCGGATGATTCACAGACTACATAAATCTTTCATCACACCAATAGACCAAGAAGATCTAGCAAACCTAACCTCACTCTACGATGATGTCCTAGACTACATTGACTCAGTTGCAAACCGAATCTTCATGTTTGAAATAAAAGAACCCGACGAAGTGATTAAAAAATTCGCTGATTTAATAGAAAAACAGGTCATGGAGGTAAATGAAGCCCTTAAGCATGTCCGCAAACTCAAGCAGGAAGAAATGGAAAAAAGATTCGAAAAAGTTCACAGCCTAGAGAACATAGCAGATGATCTGCATGATAGCACAATGGTTAAACTGTATAAAGAAAAGGATCCAGTCAAAATAATCATAATGAAAGAGATCTATGATTTTCTTGAAGGAATTACTGATAAATGTGAAGATGTTTGCCTAGTTATTCAAGACA
>LFWW01000028.1 GCA_001273385.1 miscellaneous Crenarchaeota group-6 archaeon AD8-1
TTTTTCCATTAACAGCTTCAATATGAACTAGTGATATGGTCTTACCTTCATAGAGTTCGTTCCATTTTTCAATTATTTCTTTATCAATTCGCACCGTATCTGAAGGTACTAAAAAGCCTGATAGTGTTTCTACTATTAATTGAGTCACAGGAGGTTCAGCTAGAAATTCCTCCTCTTCTAATTGAATTGGAGATTTTTCTTCTAATACTTGGGTATTCAAGTTTTCTGTTACATTTTGCTCAATGTCTTGATTTTCAATCACTTCAACTTCTTCGTTTGCAGGAGGTTCGACTAAATCAGTTTGAGACAATTCTTTATTTGATGATTCCTCTGGAATTTGCTTTTTTATTTCAATATTTTCCTTTGAAGATTCTTTTCCCAGATTAGCATCTTTTTTTAATTCATCTTCGTTTTCTATAACTTTTATTTCACTTGCTAATTTTATTACTGTAGGAACCAGGACGCTAGTTAGTGTGTCTACATAATTTTCATCTGCTTTATTTGACAATACTGTTGCTAAATTGAAGTTTTCCATGCAGTTTAAGTTTATTTTTCCTTTGTCACTCTCTATTCTAATCGATCTTAACCCACCAACTGTTTTTGCCTCTTTTTCTATCAAATTGAATTCAACAACAGCCTTAGGGGTGGTTTTTTTAGATGAAGTATCCGAAGCAATAAGATCTTCACCTCTAAAGACAAAGGCATTTATTACCTCTGGGCATATTTTTCTGATTTCATCCATAGTTTTATTTAAAGCTGAAGCATAGACCGTGCTACTCATTATTTCTGGCTCCTAACCATTTTTTTTTGATTTGAAATCTAGGATATTTTAAATAGTATACGCTCTGGAACGCCTTCAGTTTCCACAACCAAGTATCTTAAGCCATCAGTATCCCCGAGTTGATCTAGCCACTTCAATGATTCGCGAGCTTTTTGGAGTACTAATAATCTTTCTTGATGACTTCGAACAACAGATTCTATTGCTGTTAACTCATCAAATGGGTTAGCATCTAATACAATGTTTAGATTTCCCATGGAAATTTCTCCTAAGCTTTCATCTGAAGCTTTTTTTCCAGCTAATTTCATTACAACCTCGCGGATTTTCTTTGATTTCTCGGCTAACGAGCGAATCTCATCTAATCTTCGCAAGTACTCACCAAGAGTACTTTTTGTATTTGATATATCTCTATCCAGAGTTTTTTCTATTTCTTCCGCTGATTCATATTCTTTTATTTCAACTACCATTTTTCTTTTCACACCTCCAAAGAGGAAACTAAAGAGGGGGAGAGTGGAATGGGTATGTAACCCAATCCCTAACTTTTCATTAAACAATGGGAAAATTTATGATGGTGCTACGGCTGTGTATGTGAAACTGTTACCAGTGGTCGTAGTTATTCTAACTTGATAGTTACCGCCTTGGCTCCAGTCATAGGGTACGCTTATACTGGCTTGTGCATTTTCATTTATTGTTACAGTGGCATCAAGTGATACAGGATCACCATTGACATAGACAGTTGTGCCTACGGTTGCAGGTGATGTTCCAATATTGCTCACATCAAGGTCAATAGTTTCAGGGGGACCAGCAGCAAATTCCATGTTTACTATTTTTAATTCTTCCGTGTCCATGAATCCAATTGTTAGGGCTCCCATCCATGCGGCTACCGCAATGCTTACTGCAACCGTGACTGCGATGAGTATGATTGAAGCGACTACAGGGCTTAGTGCTTTAGAGTTTTTCCTTATTTTTCTTAATTTCATTTTTCTCTTTTATCCCTCCTTTTGGGATTCATAAATGTAGAAAAACGAAGCTGTACTACAAATAAACGAAAAAGATGACAAAAAAACTATACATCAATTTCGTCAAAAAAACCAAGAAGAAGGTTTGCTATTTTTTCACCAAACTCGGTAATGACATAATATTTTTTTAAAGGATCGATTCTTACACTTTTTGCTAGACCTAATTGCTCAATCTCAATCATACGTGCACGAAAAGTGCCATCACTAAGAGTTAACTCGTTATTTCGCATAAAATCTTTTGCATCCTTCCACTTACCGCGATTAATATGCAACAGAAACATGCAATCAATAGCATGATCTTTTTCAAGCATATTCTTAATAAGTGAAAGCTTTGGATCTGTCAAAATGTGTTTTACCTTCCCCTCATCTCCATTTTTACTCAATTTAATCAACTCATATCTTATTATTTACTATAATATCACAGTTTTACCTTAAAAGATTTAACCTATATTACGATTTATGACACATTATTTAGGATATATAATAAATCATTTAAAGCTATTTTTGATTCCGATACATCACGATTCCAATACAAAAACAAAAAATAAAATAACAACATTTTTTGTTTACAAATTCAAATAAAAACAAAAACAAAAAAGAGGGAGATCTCAAATAACAACAAAAGAAGAAAAAAACAGCATAAATCAAAAAGAAATCAAAGTTGAAGGCCACCTAATAGACTCCATGATTCTAACAAAAATCTGGAGCAGAATAATGGAGCTAGGAGGCGATTTTGATACTTTAGAATTCAAAGCTGGCAAACATAAAAGCAGCTACAGTTACGCAAGAATTCTAGTAAAAGGAAAAAACAAAACCCACCTACAAGACATTTTAGATGAGATTATCCCCCTAGGAGCAGTTCCATTCAGGTTAAATGAAGTAGCCTTAATGCCTGCCCCAGAAAATATGATTTTTCCAGATAATTTTTACTCAACAACTAACAATCCTACTCAAATTTTTTATAAAAAAAATTGGATCAAAGTAAAAGGCATTATGATGGATAAGGTCATAGTAGTTGATCCTAAAAACAACAAGGCCCATTGTAAACCTATTAGAGAAGTAAAAAAAGGAGATTTGATAGTTGTTGGAGAAGATGGAATACAAGTCAAACCTCCAGAAAGATCAAGAGAAAACACTGGAATATTTAGATTCATGAGTAGCGGATCATCCAGCGAAAAACCTGCAATGGCAGTTATCAAACAAATCGCAAAAGACATAATCAAATCAAAAAAATCTGGTGGAAAAATTGCTGTTGTAGCAGGACCAGCTATTGTGCACACAGGAGCAGGCCAAGCTTTGGCAACTTTGATTAGAGAAGGCTTTGTAGATGTTCTCTTATCAGGTAATGCTCTTGCTGTCCATGATGTGGAAGCAGATATAATGAAAACCTCACTTGGCATATCTCTAAAAAAGGCTACTCCTGCAATCAGAGGATGTAGAAATCACCTAGTAGCAATAAATGAGATTTACAAATCAGGAAATCTCAAAGAGGCAGTAAAAAAAAGAGTTTTAAAAAGTGGAATTATTTTTGAATGTGTAAAAAAAGGAGTCCCTTATGTACTTGCAGGATCAATCAGAGATGACGGTCCGCTTCCCGACGTGATCACAGATATAGTAATTGCACAGAAAGAATACAAAGAAAAACTAAAAGATGTAACAATGGTTCTTATGCTAGCATCGACTCTACATGCAATAGGAGTCGGAAATATGTTATCATCAACAGTCAAGTTAGTTTGTCTGGATATAAATCCAGCATCTGTTACTAAACTCTTAGATAGAGGATCAACTCAAGCAGCAGGGCTAGTTTCAGATATAGGAACATTTTTACCATTATTAACCCAAGAAATCCTAAACTGCAAAAAAAATAACTAATAAAAAGATTGAGAAAAAAGTCAGCTAATCCTAGATTATTAATTAGTAAAAAAAGAGATAAAAAAAATGGCAGAATATGCACAATTTGAAATGCCAACTTGGAAACAAATACATAAAATGCTCATCAAACAATCAAAAAAGATTCTCTCAGATCACTTTATACCGAATATTATAATCGCAGTAACAAGAGGAGGATGGATTCCTGCTAGATTATTGTCAGATCTTTTAGAAGTTCATAATATCACGACAATAGGGATAAAATCATATTCGAATATTGCAACAAAAATGAACCAACCAATTATAAACCAAAAACTCAAAATTCTAATTTCAGGAAAAAAAATTCTACTAGTTGATGATGTTGCTGATTCTGGAGAAAGCCTACAATTAGCTAAAAAACATATTCTAAAACAAAATAACGTAGAATTAAAAATTGCTACAATATATAAAAAAAACAAAAGTAAAATTGATCCAGATTACTATGAAAAAACTATAAAAAATTGGATAATTTTTCCTTGGGAGATAAAAGAAACATCTAGAAAACTATTGGAAAAAAATGAAGGGGCAAAATTAAATAAATTCACAGAATTGAAATTGAAGGAAGCATATATCACAAAAGAACTCGCAAAATATTTTCTAAAAAAATAGTTGGGGAAATCGTGAAAAAATATTTTAAAGAAAGCAAGAAATTTATCCTAATCACAGGTTTCAAGAATTTAAAAATTTGTAATGCAAAAGATTTTATAAAAAAAATAAGAGAAAAAATATCTCAAAAAATATGGATACAGTTTTTTGATTCTTCACTAATTGCTACTTGGGAACATTTATTTTTTGCAACACTTAATGCCCAATTATCTTTTAAAAATAACAGTAACATATCAAAAAGTATGGAAATTGAGACCTTGCTCTATGCTTCAACTCAAAATCAAATCGATAAAGCAATTAAAATAATTGGACTCAAAAACGAAACTGATGATATTGCCATAGTTATGGTTGGAAAAAACGAGAATCAAATAGATGAAACTCTTTTAGAAATCTCAGAAAGTATTGGAAAAGAACCTGATGACTCTGTAATTGAACTCACAAAAAGAAAAATAAAAAAGATTGCTAAAGAATTTAATATTTCTGAAAACGAAATTGCTTCTGTTATAAAAAAAGATAACATAAATGGAGCAGTACGAGACATAATATTAGAAAAAATAGCCCTTCTTTCAACCAAATCTTAAATCATAGCATTTTTTCTTTAATAACAGCTAAAATATCATTAGGTTTAATAAGAGAAATACCAGTCAATGGACCCAATACTTCGATTAATAAAATGTTATCAGGTTTAATTAGATCAACCTTTCGATCAATTTTACTTGCAGCCGCTTCAATAAAATCTTTAGAATGCAAAGAAGTAAAACGTTTTTCCACTTTAACCTTAAAGGTATTTTTTTCTGGAATTGATTTACCTAAATCTAAAGATATTTTCTTAACTTCATCTAAGCTAGTTTTTATAACTTTTTGAATCGGAATAAATCTAAGAGCATAACGAACCTTATATGGATACTCATGAATTATTTTACGAATTTTTTCGATTATTTGTAAGGGATCAAGAGATATTTTAGCGACTAACAATCCACTTATTCCAGTTCTTTCAATAATTGGTTTAGCCACTTCTAATTCTTCTTCAAAAAGATATTCCAGTTCAGAGAATAATTGTCCCTCATTACCTCGATATGTGCTTATTAATAGATTAAAATCATTAATCAAATTCATTTTCTCCTCTAAACAATACTGATAATAAACATATTTCTTTTATCTAAAAAATAAAAAAACAATTTGATAAAGTAATTGTGTTAGGTCAGCGAAGATTTTTGGCTTTTCTCACAGCTAAATGCTCGAAGCCGTCGCCTCACATCATCCCAAATGTAAAACACCATTAACAAATTTAATGATTATGTTTTTTCTATAAGAAATCGATTGAAAATTAGCAATAAAAATTTAATTCAAGATAAAATACCAAAATAATAAACAACTTTTGCTTTAATATAATAGTTCTTAAGAATTTAATTTAAAAGAGAGAAAAGGGAATCTTCCTAAAAAATAGATAATCTTTGTTCAAGGATAACATGAAAATTAATATTTTAATATTTCATTAAAAAGAAAATACAGTAGCCAATATTTGATTAACCGAATTAATTAAATCTATTCAGAATTCATGGAGGTGAAAAATATGATTGAGGAAGAAGAATGGAAAGATGAGGAAGATGAAGATTGGGAAGAGGATGAGTGGTAATCAATTAAATTAGAAATTTTTTTTATTAATTCATTTCTTTCTATGCGAATAGATTTACTTAGTTTTTCAGATCCATATTTATAACTCAGATATCAACTTCTTTAATGAGTTTACAATGACCCGAGTGGCCGTACTAGAAACTGATAAATGCAAAGTAAAAAAATGTGGGCAAATATGTGTTAAATTTTGTCCAATGGTCCGCAGTAAATTAGAAGCAATAAGAATCGAAGATAATAAGGCAATAATATCCGAGTTATTATGTAGTGGTTGCGGGATATGTGTAAAGAAATGCCCATTTGCAGCAATTTCGATAGTAAACCTTCCAGATGAACTCGATAAAGATTGTAGTCATAGGTTTGGAAAAAATAAATTCAAACTTTTTAGATTACCTACTCCTTCCCCAGGAATAGTCTTGGGATTAATAGGAAAAAATGGCATAGGAAAAACAACTACATTAAAAATTCTCTCAGGGGAGGTAAAACCAAATCTTGGAAAATATGAAAAATCTCCTGACTGGAGTCAGATTATTCAGCATTTTAGAGGATCGAGCCTACAAGATTATTTCCAGAAAATGAGTGAAAAAAATCTAAAAATAATTCATAAACCTCAATATGTTGATAAAATCCCAAGAGCTATTTCTGGAAAAGTCAAAGATCTGCTTGAAAAAACAGATGAGAGAGAAATAATAAAAGATCTTAAGTTAGATCTTGAACTCGAAAAAATCTGGACACGGTCATTAGATGTTCTTAGTGGAGGAGAACTACAAAGAGTAGCAATAGCTGCTGTATTAAGTAGAGAAGCAGATGTTTACCTGTTTGATGAACCCTCAAGCTATCTTGATGTAAAACAAAGATTACAAGTAGCCAGAGCAATACGAACTCTTAAAGAAAAACAAAAAATAATAATTATCGCTGAACATGATTTAGCAATTATTGATTATTTATCAGATCAAATTTGTATTTTTTACGGAGAACCGGGCGTCTATGGAGTTATTTCACATGTTCATGGAGTAAGAACAGGTATAAACATATACTTACAAGGATATATACCAGATGAAAACATCCTTTTTAGAAAAGAACCAATAATATTTCACACTAAACCGCCTCAATCAACATCAAGCATAGGAGATCCACTATTAAAGTGGGAGAATTTTGAAAAAAAATTCAAAGAATTTCAACTTAAAGCAAATCCTGGAGAAATTAGAAAAGGGGAGATAATTGGAATCCTTGGACCAAATGGAATTGGAAAAACAACATTTATAAAAATTCTAGCTGGATTAGAAAAAATAAAAAATAAAAATAAATTCTCAGAATTAAAGGTAAGTTATAAACCTCAATACATTGCTGCTGATTATGATGGAACTGTTCAAGAATTACTTATGAATTTAGCCAAAAAAAAATTTATGACAAGCTGGTATAAAACAGAAATAATTCAACCATTAAAAATTGATTTGCTATTTGATAGAGAAATCAAAGAACTTAGTGGAGGAGAATTACAAAAAGTGGCTATTACTGCTTGTTTATCACAAAAAGCAGATTTGCTCTTATTAGATGAGCCAAGTGCATATTTAGATGTTGAAGAGAGACTTAATGTAGCCAGAATAATAAGAAGAGTTGTTGAAGCCCATAATATACCCGCATTTGTCGTTGAACATGATGTGGTAACACAGGACTTTCTAGCAGATCGAATCATGGTTTTTGCTGGGAATCCAGGCATAATAGGTATAGCTAATCCTCCAGTTAGTTTAAGAGAGGGAATGAACAACTTCTTAAAAGATATGGATATAACTTTTCGAAGAGATGCTACTACTAAAAGACCTAGAGTTAACAAAGAAAGCTCAAAATTGGATAATTTCCAAAAAGAAATTGGAGAGTATTATTATACACACTTAGGTTAAAATATTGGTGGAAAATATAATTAAACAAAATAAGCCTGAAATCAAAGAGATTTTAGCTTAAAAAAAGATAAAAACCTTCTAAAGACGTAGTTAACTTAAAAAATGACCGAAAACATATCGTAGACAAATTAAAAATGATAGACTTGTACATTGGTGGAGACTAAATGGCGCAATCATCTTTCCAAGAAATAAGCGCATCAGATTTCTTCTACCGGAATCGCGACATTGCAGGTTTTACTAATCCTTCAAGAGCGATTTTTGCAGCAATAAGAGAGCTTGTAGAGAATTCCTTAGATGCAGCTGAAAGCTTGAAAATACCTCCAGATATTTATATCAGACTCTCTACCCAAAGCAAAGATAAAAAAGATGAACAAGTTTTCAAATTAAGAGTAGAAGATAACGGTTGTGGCATACAGCCAAGATTTATTCCTTCCGCTTTTGGACAAGTTCTGTATGGTTCAAAATATAAACTCAAACAAATGAGAGGAACTTTTGGATTAGGAGGAAAGATGGCTGTTTTATATGGACAAATAATGACTCATAAACCAGCAACTATTATGTCAAGTACTGGTCAAGCTAAGATTTACGCATTCAAATTAATGATAGATATCCAAAGAAACAGACCAATCATAATGGATAGAAGAGTACTTGTGAATAAAGAAAAATGGCGTGGAACAATAGTTGAATTCTACATTGAAGGAGACTATTTACGAGCTATGCCCAAAATATTAGAATATTTTAAACAAACTGCTATGGTAAATCCCTATTCAAATCTTACTTTCGTTGATCCGAAAGGAAGATTATATAAATTTTCAAGAGTTACAACAGAAATGCCTGATCCTCCAAAAGAGACACTACCTCACCCTTATGGTGTTGATGTTGAACTTTTCCAAAGACTAATTTATGTTACTAAAGAAAAAAATCTTCTTGAATTTTTAAAAAATCACTTTCACAGAATTGGAAATATAACAGCACAAAAATTTTTAGAATTTAGCAAACTTAGTCCAACAAAAAAACCAAAGAAGCTTTCACATGAAGAAATTGTAACAATTGTTCAAAACATGAAGAAATTTAAAGAATTTCGACCTCCAGATGCTAGTTGCCTATCACCCTTGGGACAAGATCTACTTGAAGCTGGAATTATGAAAGAATTAAACCCAGAATATATAGTTGTTAATCAACGTAAACCTTCAACTTATGCTGGTCATCCCTTTATTATTGAAATGGGAATGGCTTATGGAGGAGAAATTCCAAGAAAAAATTCTTTTCAGATCTATCGATTCGCAAACAAAATTCCGCTCCTTTATGATGAAGCAAGTGATGTCTCATATAAAGTAATAAATTCCATAAATTGGCGTAGATATAAGGTTTCCCCTGACTTGCCAATTGCAATAGTAGTTCATATTTGCAGTACGAAAGTTCCTTATAAGACGGTTGGAAAAGAATTTATCTCGGATAGGCCAGAAGTTAGACGAGAAGTTGCAAATTCACTCAGAGAAATTAGTCGTAAGATTCATCATTTTATGTCCAAACGAGAACATGTTAATCGAGAAAGAAAAAGAATAAGTGTTTTTGCTAAATATTTGCCTAGAATAGCAGAATTCTCTACAAATCTTGCAGAAAAGGAAAAACAACCTGACATTAAGAAATTGATAGCGAGTGTAAGAAAGTATGGCGAAGAAGAGTAATTCAACTGATAAAAATAAGGAAATAATAGGTAGTTTAAAGAGATTAGGAACACAAATCTATGATCAATTGGAAAACGGAGTTTTTCCAACAATAAATATGCCTAGCCGGTCTATTGATAATATTAATTATGATCCAAATCTTAGACAGTACGTATTAGGCGAAAAAACAGTAACTAGAAGCTCAAGGAACATTAGGCACTTAAAGCCTTTCACTCAATTAGCTTGGGCTGCATTATTTTCAAATGAACTTACTTTTCACAAAAAAACCTCAACATTAAGGGATGTCTATTATTCTGCACAAGCCTATAATATGACGTTCAAAAATCAACAAGAATCAAATAATATAATTACAGATTTAGAAACCGCTATTGGCCATTCAAGGGAAGAATTTCACATATTTCCAGAAGAACGGTCAGCAGTTTTTGGTGATTTAACTATAGAATATACAGTTCCCGGATATGAAGGAAAAACAATGAATCTATCAGCACATCCAGATGGGGTATTAATTGGCCCGGCATTAACCTCTTCAAAGTTTGCTAAAACTTCAGCGGATAAAATTATTGCAATAGAGAAAGGAGGTCTATTTACAAGATTTATCGAAGAGAATGTTCATAAGAAACATAATTCGATCCTAGTCTTAACTTCTGGACAAGCCCCTAGGCAAACAAGATTTTTTTTAAGGAGACTTTCTGATGAACTAAAAATTCCTTTATTCATTTTTACTGATGGAGATCCTTGGGGAATGCACATAGCCATGGTAATAATATCAGGATCAGCAAATGCTGCTCATCTTAGAAATCTAAATACTCCTGACGCAAAATGGAGCGGAGTTTGGGCATCTGATATCGTGAAATATAAACTGCCATCAGATCCTCTTGATGATGTAGACATAAAAAGACTTCATGAACTTCAAAAAGATCCTAGATACCAAGAAGATCCACTTTGGCAAAAAGAAATTAAAACATTCTTAAAAATAAAACGTAAAGCAGAACTAGAAGCTTATGCACGTTATGGTTTAACATATATTGTAGATGAATATTTGCCAACAAAACTCAAATAGGAATAAATTGAAGAGAAATTTAAAAATAACTCTATTTCTTTAACTAAAGAAACACACAGGCAATAAAGGAAAATAGCAACATGAGTGAAAAAGAAAGTTTCTGGTTTCCAATTTCAGTTAAACTATTTGGAATCTTGGTTGCAATAATAGGAAGTATATTACTTTATTTCACATTTACAAGCACTAGCACTCTAGGAGTTTTCACTAGTCTTTTTGGTTTCTTAGGAATAGTAATCTTGATTCTTGGTTTGCTCATGATTCTCATAAAAGAAAAAGAATAAACCAGGTAATCAAACGCTTTTTTTACTTATTGTTTATTAAAGAATGTAGTATTATTTTGGATTAAACCATATTATGAGAAATAAAAAAGTGAGATGTAGTTTAGATGGCAATCCGCCAACCCATCGTATGCGTATTAGGTCACGTAGATACCGGAAAAACTCTGTTATTAGATAAAATTAGAAAAACTACTGTCCAGGCTAGAGAGGCGGGAGGAATTACCCAACATATTGGAGCAAGCTTTTTTCCAGTTGAGACTATAAAAAAACTCATAGGACCATTGCTTTCATCCTTAAAAGGTGAAATCAAGATCCCAGGTCTTCTAATTGTTGACACCCCTGGTCACGAAGCTTTTACAAATCTAAGAAAAAGAGGGGGAAGTGTAGCAGACATTGCAATTCTTGTTGTTGATATATTAAAAGGATTTGAAGCTCAAACATTAGAATGCATAGAAATCCTTAAGACTAGAAAAACTCCTTTTATAGTTGCAGCAAACAAGATTGATAGAATCCCAGGTTGGAAAGCTCAACCCTTATCACCTTTTGTAAAATCTTATGCAATTCAAAATCAATTTGTTAAAGAAACCTTAGATAATAAGCTATATGAGATTATGGGAGCTTTTTCTCGTTATGGATTACACTCGGATAGATTTGATCATATAACAGATTTTGCGTCTACAATTGCAATAATACCAACAAGCGCAAAAACAGGTGAAGGACTTAATGAACTACTTCTGGTTTTAGTTGGTCTTGCACAAATATATCTTAAAAAAAGATTAAAAACCACAAAAGGAGCTGCAAAGGGCTCAGTTTTAGAAATTAAGGAAGAGGAAGGATTAGGCTTGACTCTAAATACAATAATCTACGATGGAACATTAAAAAAAGATGATCTAATTGTTATAGGTGGAAAAGAAAAACCAATAGTCACTCATATTAGAGCTATACTTATTCCTAAACCCTTAGATGAAATAAGAGATCCTAGAGATAAATTTTCATCAGTGAGTCATGTTTATGCAGCTTCTGGTGTAAAAATAGTAGCCTCTGGACTAGAAAGAGCTCTAGCAGGAGCACCATTATATGCAGTGCGTCCAGGGGAAAATCCAAATGAATATACAAAAAAAGTTTCAGATGAAATTGGAAAAATTAGAATAGCTACAGAAACAAAAGGGGTCATATTAAAAGCAGATACACTAGGCTCTCTAGAAGCAATATCAGAAATTCTAAAACAAAATGATGTTCAAATAAAGATGGCGGATGTTGGTGATGTTTCAAAACGGGATGTAACTGAAGCATCAATAGTTAAAGCATATGATCCTTTACTTGGAGTTATTTTGGCTTTTAATGTAAAAGTTCTGCCAGATGCAGAAGATAGTGCAGTAAACATAGGCGTTAAGATTTTTAGAGAACCAATAATCTATAATTTGATTGATAATTATTTAGATTGGCTGAGATCCAAAAAAGAATCTAGAAGTGAACAGGAATTTGAAAAGTTAACTAAACCAGGTAAAATAAGAGTATTACCAGGTTATATTTTTAGGCGAGCAAAACCAGCAATATTTGGAATCGAAGTACTTGAGGGCAGAATCAAGCAAAAATATTCTTTAATAAGAATGAATGATGGAGCAATTTTAGGAGAAGTTCAGCAGATCCAAGATAAAGGAAAAGTTGTTACAGAAGCAGTAAAAGGGATGGAAGTAGCCATATCAATGGATAAACCAATTCTTGGCAGGCATATTCTTGAAGAAGACATTTTATATGTTAGGATTCCAGAAGGAGATACAAAGATGTTATTAAAAAACCATATAGACAAACTATCTAATGAAGAACAAGAACTAATTATTGAATATACAACATTTATGCGTAAAAAAACTCCATTTTGGGCTTTCTAAAAATACAAATGTGAATATCTTTATCCTCCGCCTACAGGTGGCAAAATAGCTAAAACATCACCATCTTTAAGTTCAATTTCCATCTCGCTAGCAGAACGGACAGTTTTTCCATTAATAAGAAACTGAAGATGACCTCTGATTCGACGAGTTTTAGGATTAAAAATATATTCTTCAAAAGGATTAGTATATTTTTTAGTTAATATACTAAGAATCATATTTATTGTTATTTTAGTTTCAGGCAGTAAATCAATCACTTCTTCTTTTTTTCCTATTATCTCTCTCAGTCTAGTAAAAAAAAGGATTTTAACTTTCAACATTAACACTAAAACTACAAGAAATTTTGTATAATTAATCTTTTATGGATCTAATTAGATATAATTATCAATTCTTCTATGCTTAATAGGATACTGATGTACACTCATAATTATTGAATTCAATAGTTTTTATATAAAAAAAACCTAGCAAGTAAATAGTCAAAGCAAATCAAATACTATTGATATTCCAATATTTTTAAGCAGTATGCAAGTATGCACTTCAGAAATTGGAGGGTAAAAGTTTATATTGTTGTTGGTTTTTTGCATATTTCCGATTAGAATAAGGTTCAAAAGGGAAAAAGTGATATAAAAATGGCTTATTTAACAACAACAGGTTCAGGACAACCAGTATTAATTCTAAAAGAGGGAACAACTAGAAGCAGAGGAAAAGAAGCTCAAAGAAATAATATAACTGCTGCCAAAGTAATAGGTGAAGTTTTGAAAACTACACTAGGACCACGAGGCATGGATAAAATGCTTATTGATGGTTTAGGGGACATAACTATAACAAATGATGGTGCAGCTATCCTTGATGAAATAGATGTTGAACATCCTGCAGCAAAAATGATGGTAGAGATAGCAAAAACACAAGATGATATGGTTGGTGATGGAACCACCTCAACAGTAGTTTTGGCAAGTGAACTTCTTAAAAAAGCAGAAGAGTTACTTGACCAGAACATACATCCAATTATGATAGTGAGTGGTTATCGAAAAGCGGCACAAAAGGCTATCGAAATTGTGAATAAAGTTTCGATACCAGTTGACATTAAAGATCGGAAAACTTTACTAAAGGTTGCACTAACCTCTATGGGTAGCAAAACTGTTGGTGGCGCCAGAGAACATCTATCAGAGATTTCTATTGATTCAGTTATGCAAATTACTGAAGAACGCGGAACTAAGAAAATTGCAGATATTGATAATATTCAACTAGTCAAAAAAACAGGAAAAAGTTTGTTAGAAACCCAGCTCGTTAATGGTATAATTATTGATAAAGAAATTGTCCATTCTGGTATGCCCAAAAAAGCTGAAACAGCAAAAATTGCACTTCTCGATTCAGCTCTTGAAATTGAAAAAACTGAGATGAGTGCCGAGATACGAATCCGTGATCCTAGTCAGATGAAAGCCTTCTTAGATCAAGAAACAACTACAATGAAAGAAATGGTTGAAAAAATCAAGGCATCAGGAGCAAATGTTGTTTTTTGTCAGAAAGGCATAGACGATATGGTTCAACATTTCTTAGCAAAAGAAGGCATAATTGCAGCAAGAAGAATTAAAGAGTCAGACATGGAAAAACTTTCTCGCGCTACCGGAGGAAAAATAGTTTCAAATTTAGATGATATAAAAGCAGAAGACTTGGGAAAAGCGGGGTTAGTGGAAGAGAGAAAAATTGGAGAGGATAAGATGATATTTGTTGAAAAATGCAAAGATCCTCATGCAGTTGCAATATTGATACGCGCTGGACTCGAAAGAATGGTGGATGAAGCTGAAAGAGCAATGATTGATTCACTTTCAGTCGTATCAGATGTAATTGAAAATAACAAGATTGTTGCTGGAGGAGGGGCAGTTGAGGTTGAAGTTGCTAAAGAACTCCGTAAATATGCTCCAAAAGTTGGAGGAAGAGAACAATTATCAATAGAAGCTTTCGCTGATGCCATAGAGATAATTCCTAAAACTTTAGCCGAGAACGCAGGATTACAATCTATAGATATAATTGTAGAACTAAGAGCAGCTCATGAAAAAGCAAATGGTCAATATAAAGGAATCAATGTTTTTGAGGGCAAAATTATGGATAGTGTTGAAAAAGGAGTTATTGAACCATCTGTAGTTAAAATACAAGCAATAAAATCTGCTGCTGAATCTGCCGCAATGATTTTGCGAATCGATGATGTAATAGCTGCTTCAAAACCAAAAGACATCCCAGGTGGTCCTGGCGGACCAGGTGGACCCTAAAAGGGTAGATTAACCACCTAATTTCATATTTTTTTAAAAATTATTATCTTCAAAATTAATGTCAATTAAAAATCAAACTATAAAAGGTTCAAATATTTTCTAATAACTTTATTTTCTCTTAATAACTCCTCAATTGGGAAACCTAATAAATTAATTGATATTATAGACCCCAAAAGAACGCCGATCAGGCTAAACATTACTGGAACTTCAAAAAGAATCCAGAGATAACCCCCGACAATTAATGTGATTATTATTGTTTGAGTTAAACTTCCAATTAATCGACTTACAAAACTACTTTTTGATGCTATATACCAAGCTAATGAACAAGCAATAAAATTAGCTAATGATCCACCAATAATATCTATTAGTCCTAAACCGCCATAAAAATTAGCAACTACATTACCTATAGTAAATCCTAGTATGCTTGGTAATCCAAAAATCATAGACAAAGGCAGTAATGCATCAGCTATTCTAACTTGGATAAACCCGTAACTTATTGGGGCAAGAAAAATTACTAAAATAGAATAAAGTGCTGCGAAGATAGCAAAAATAGATATTCTAGATGTACTTGATTTCATTATTTCTCCCGGTTTTTTAAAGTAGGTTAAATTCGGAAACTACATGAGAAGGCTATTTTCTTATCTTCTAAGTTTTATTCTATTTAAACATTATAGTCATAATAACAAAAAATGAAAAATAATCTAAAAATCCCTGTGTTAGATTTAAAAAAATTATGAAAGCAAATTTAACCACGAAAAGATCCAAGAAGAGAAAAACAAATTAATATAACTCAGATTTCAATATGTGCGCTGTACTGAAAAACGTCAAACCTCAATCTTAGGAAAAAACGAATCAGTACAGACTAAAGCTCCGGTAGTATAGTCCGGTCA
>LFWW01000029.1 GCA_001273385.1 miscellaneous Crenarchaeota group-6 archaeon AD8-1
TTTGCTAGTGTTCTTTGTCTTATTTCTTCTGCTATTTGTTTTCCAGCTAGCTTTTCAACAAGCATAATCGAGAAGGGAAGTGCACTTGCAGGTCCTTGACTAGTAATAATATTTTCATCTTCTACAATCAATTTATTTTGTGATATTCCTTCACCTAATTCATTTTCCATTCCCGGGAAAATAGTGCAGTTTTTTCCCTTTAGAATACCTGCCTCTGCTAAAACAGCTGGAGCAGCACAAATAGCTCCAACAAGTTTCTTATTTTCATATGCTTTTTTGATATTTTCTTTTGATCTATATTAATATCTGGAATGATTTTTATATTATGGGCCCCTTGAACTTCATTTTTATCCAACCCGATAACTTCAACGTCAATTTTCCCTCTTCTTAGAATATCTATTATTGTGATAGCTTCAATCTCTTCAAATCCTGGTGCTAAGAATATTATTGCCTTAGACATTTTCCCCACTCTAACCAAAATAAAATGGTGATTGTTAATAATCTTTATTGAAAATTTTTCAGTCTTCTTTTTTTGTATGTTAAGCAATTTTGCTATTTATTTAGATCAAGTTTTTAAAGAAGGTTTATTCTTTTGTTTTTATGGCGATAATACAGACTCATAATCTGACAAAAGTTTTTGATAAAAAAATTACACGATAATAAAGATGTTTGCTACGTTGTTAGCACCAACTTCTGGAACTGCGATTGTAAATGGTTTTGATGTTATTAAGCAACCGTCGAAAGTTAGAGAATCAATAGGTATAGTTTTTCAAGAGCCTAGCAGTGATGAACTTCTGAATGGTCTGCCCAAGTCTAAAATTGAAGAGCGCATTTATCAAGCGCTTGAATTAGTTGAGCTTAAAAATAGAAAAGATGATTTGGTGAAAACCTATTCGGGTGGAATGAGACGTAGACTAGAGATTGCGAGAAGTCTCATTCATAAGCCACTTGTGCTTTTTTTGGATGAACCTACATTAGGATTGGATCCTGCTGGCAGAGAGAAAATGTGGGCTTATATAAGTCGTCTTGTAAAAGAATTGGAAATGACTGTTCTATTGACAACTCATTATATGGAAGAAGCTGACACGCTTGCCAATAGGGTAGGAATTATTGATTTAGGCAAGATTGTGGTCGTGGATACTCCTAAAGCATTAAAAGATACTCTTGGAGGTGATCTTGTTACTATAGAATCTCATGATTTGGAAACAGGTAAGCTTGAGAAACTGGATTATGTTACTTCTGTGAAACAAGAAAAAAATGATACTATTCTAACAATCAAGAATGTTTCCCAAAATCTACAACCTCTTCTGAAGTTTATTGGCAATATTGATTCAGTAGAGGTTAGACGTGTTACATTAAATGATGTTTTTCTACATTTTACTGGCAAGAGAATTCAAGAAGATGGTGGAAAGAATACTTTTTTTGAAAAACTAATTCAGGAGAGTGCCTCGAGAAGATGATGTTTTTGCGGGGTATTAGGGCAATTTGGCAAAGAGAAATGTTAACTTTTCTTAGAGAAAAACCAAGGATAATCTCTGCAGCAATAAATCCTATCTTTTGGCTTTTAACCTTTGGTGCTGGATTGGGTTCTACTGTTTCTATTGAGGGAATAAATTATCAGCAATACATATTTCCTGGGATAATTATTCAGACAATTTTGTTTTCTTCAATTTTTTATGGCGCTTATCTTGTTTGGGATAGAAGAATTGATTTGCTAAAAGCTATACTTGTTACTCCTTTGAGTCGATCATCAATATTTTTTGGGAAAGTTATAAGTGGAATTACTTTTGCTTTGATTCAATCATTTATAATATTAATTTTTGGTTTTTTTATTAACATAAACTATACTTTTACTTCCTTTATCTTGGTTCTTTTGACAATTACGGTTAGTGCAGCTGGCTTAACTGCTTTAGGTTTGACAATCGGTAGTTTTATGACTTCTCCGGAAGGTTTTCAGCTTATAACAACTTTTGTGATATTTCCTTTATTCTTTCTTTCTGGGGCTTTGTATCCTCTTGATCAACTTCCAGCCTATCTTGAAGCATTAACTGCTTTTAATCCGCTTACTTATATTGTGGATTTGTTGCGAGGTTTATTAATTGACCTGCAATACTTTGGAACCAACCTAAATAGTCTTGTTATGGTTGGATTTGCTTTTGTGATATTGTTTATTGGAATAAAAGCTTTTGAGAGAATGCGTTCTTAAATAAACTTTTCATAAAAACTTATCTTTTAAAGAACTAATAAAAATTCTTTAATTTCAAGAAGTTTTTATCATTTTCTTTAAAATATCAATTAATAATTTCGCTGACTCTTCATTTGGAAATTCTGGATTTCCAGGTTTTGCTTCAACACCTGAAAAGAGACTGATTGCTTCTATTTGTTGGAGTTTTGCTGCTCCAAAAACAAGACCGGAAAAACCATAAAATGGTCCTTGATATTCGGTTTCTATATTATACTTGTTTTTCATCTCTTGAATTAATTTTTGACTAGTTGCTGCACAGCACACTTTTTTCTCTTTGGATCCATATCCTGCAGTTATGATTATTCTTTTTATCCTATTATTTTTTAAGAATTTTACTACTTCTTCTGCTATTTCGTAACATCCATCAAAGTTTGCATGGTAACCACTTGTGAGGATTAATTTCGGTTCTTTTGTAAAAAAGTCTACTTTAGGCAAATCTATTTCATTTTGTTTGATTTTGATTCCTGCACTTCCTGGAAGGCTATAATGGGCTAAATATGCTGGTTTAGTGTGATATATCAATGGTAGGTGAGATGAGTATAGTGTAGCTGTTAGTTCAGCTTTTGTTTCTTTAACAAGGTAATCTATTGAAAGTTTTCCAATTGATCCTAAACCTGGAGAACCAACTATAGCTATTCCATCTTTTAATTGTACTTTTTTTATTTCTTTTAACCATATGTCGGTTTTCATTAGCAATCACAAGTAATCAGGTAACATAGCTTGGTTTTTTAGTGCTTTGTGTCATTTGTTTTTGTATTTGTTGTTCGACTTCTGTCATTTTTGTGATTATTTCATCCATATCTTTTGCCTGTTTATCCAGTGGGTCCATGTTAACTTCTAAATTTAGAACTTTAACAAGTACGCTGATCACTTCTTTTGTTGCTTTTGCATCAATAAGATACTGGCCAGTTGGTGTTTGGTATCCTCGTGTTTCTCCAAGTAGGCAAACCGCTTGGATATTTCTCTTTTTTGCCATTCCTATTATTAATCCGTTCTCTCCAACAATTACCCCTTCATTTAAAGGAACAACGCCTAATTTCTTGAATTCTTCAAGCAATTTGCTATTTGTTGATGTCCCATAAACTGTTGGTATGTTTATTGTTTTATCTGTTGCATAGGCTGCTATTGAATAGATTTTTTTTAAACCATTTGTAACACACCAATTTAGTATTGTGTCTATTACTTCGAATTGGCCTTCAGGTGAAAAAGCTTGAGCGTTTCCAGAAAGAAACATAAAATCTGATTTGCTGTTTTTATAGTGGAAAAGCTCATTTTTAAGTAGCTCGACAACCCCATCTTTTTTTATTAATGTGTAAGGGGGAAAATATTTTGAGTAAACATCTGCTATTTTCTGTGCTTTTAACTGTTGTACAAGGTACTCAACTGATAGTTTTCCAATATAAGCTATTCCTGGAAGACCGCTAATAAGGATAAACTCTCTTGGCGTAAAATCTTTGAGAGTTTTTATGTCTACATTCATAGTTTCTTGAAACAAACTTGTCACTATTAAATAAACCGATCATTTAGAGATGTTAAATTCTTAATAATCAAGGTTGATAATAATAAAAAATGTTCAATTTCACTTTTTTTTAGTTTTATTATTCGATAATTTGTGGAATTCTTGTGTCTGCCTTATTTTCTAATTAGTTTAAATGAGGTTTGATACTATTTGAGCCTAAAATTTAATAATTAGCGGTTGATCTGGTTTGGTTCTAAAGAGGCTTTAGGTTGTTTGCAGTTGGACATGTATCCCTTGGATATCTGGTAGGGAAAGTATCGGCAAAATTACTTAAAGTCCAGATTAATATCCCTTTAATTTTGGTATTATCAATAATTCCTGATATTGATATAATCTTGGAATTTTTTTTTGGTTTTCCAGTTCATCGTGGTCCTGTTCACTCTTTAATTTTGGCGATTTTGGTTTTTGTCCCCTTTTTTATCTTATTTAGGAAAACGGCCTTGCCCTATTTTTTTTCTTTTGCTTCCCATTCAGTATTGGCTGATTTTTTTATTGGAGGAGGCATTCAGCTTTTTTGGCCTTTTTCAAAGGCTGAGTTTGGTGCAACCCAAATTGGTTTTCCCTTGATCAAGATTGATGATCCTATAAATGTTGTATTAGAAATTGTGTTATTTGTTCTTGCGTTAATTATGATGTTTAAGTCTAAGGATTTGATGAAATTCTTTAATGGTGCTTTATCTAATTTATTGTTGATTATTCCTGTTTTAACTGTTTTTCTACCAACCTTTACTAGCTATCCCTTAGTTGTTCCTACTTTGTTGATAATTCCCCATTTATTCTTCTTAATAGTGTTTATACTCTCGGTGTTAATTACTCTCAAAAAGATCTTGTTTTAGGTTTAAAACTTGATTTCTTATTTTATATAAAAAGATAATAAACTAGTAATAATACAATTAAATTATCAGCAGGGTTTATTATGGTTAAAGGTAGATTTGAAAAAGAGCTAGTTGATGCCTATTTGCCTGATAAGTCTATTCCTCCTGAGTATATTCGAGACGTGTTATCTGAGGCGAACAAGAATTTTCCTATGCTTGAATTTGAGTATGAAGTTCCTCATAAATGGCCAATTGAGGAATATAAAAAAAGATACGAAATCCTTGAAAGACAAATGCTTGAGATAATAAAATGGCGGATTGTTTGGTTTGGACAACTGGGTGTAAAAAATAAGTAATTAATTACTTGAATTTGTTAATCAAATTTTCATGGTTTTTCTATTTTATTTTTAAATCTATTAGACTTTGTATTGTCTTTTTTCTTTTGGGAGTTCCTTTTCTGTCAAGGAAAATTGTTTTTATGCCAATTTGGCTAGGAATTTGGAAATCGAATTTGTAGTGGTCTCCTATATGGAACATTTCTGGGGGGGTGATTTCGCAGATTTGGCAAATTTTGAGATAAATTTCACTAGAGTTTTTGATTAGATTAAAATCTGAGGTTGCTGAAAAAATATTATCAAAGAATTTAGTTATTCCTGTTTGAGTTATTTCTAAATCTACGAATTCTCTTCTTGCATTGCTTATGATTATTAGTTTCTTTTTTGATTTGGAAAGTTTGTTTAGAGTGATTTTTACATCATCGAAGAGTTTTATTTTATGTTTGCATGAGTTTAGAAGTATTTGGGGTTGTATTTTTAGTTGAAATCTGATAAGCCAATATGATATGTTATACCATTCTAGTTTTTCGTTACCGATTTCGTTGTAGCTAGTAAAAACATTTTTTTTTGCATTTTCGATTGAGATTTTGTTTTTTATTGCGTATGCTTTTGGGATTTCTTCAAGCCATACTGATTCTGCGAAAGAACTGTTTGTCAGGGTTCCGTCAAGGTCAAATGAAATTACTTTTGTTTCTTTCATTGTTTTTCACTGTAGAGTTTGTTATTAATAATTATATTTGGTGAATTTCTTGTTTTGACACGTGGAAAATGCATATTAAAATAAAATATGATGATTTATTTTGAAGTATTATGGATATAAGTATAGATTTATTTTATTGATTTTAGTTGTGTTATGTGTTGCTTGAGGAGGTGATTGTTTGACAAGTGTTGGAGAGGTTTATTTATGTCAGATTTGCGGCAATAAAGTTCAGGTTCTAGAGGAAGGTGCTGGTGTGCTTGTTTGTTGTGGAGAAGATATGACTCTTGTTCAATGATTAGTAATTTAGATAGAAGTTTTCCTTGATTGCTATATTTTTTTCTAGGTTTTTTGAATATTTATTTGATTCTATTATTGCTAATTTTTTGTAGGTTTTTATGTTAAGAATGGTATTATGATTATCAATATTATAACCAAAACTAAAGTGTATGTTACTGCTTTTGTTATATTAGAGATTGTTTTTGGTTCTAGTCTGTTTTTTAGAAAGCTTTTCAGTGTGATGTCGAAAATTCGTCCTCCATCAAATGGGCCGATTGGTAATGAGTTGAATATGGCAAGGTTGATGTTGATGAACCAGATCCAAAAAAACAAATTGCTGATTCTGCTCCATTGAGTTAGTACTGCATGAGTGTAAAATGGTGTTAGGAAATTACTAAAAGGAATGTTAAAAGATCCTATCATAGGTGGAATCATGTAGAGTGTAATTGATTTAGGACTTATTGTTGTGTAAGTGTTTAGTACTTCTTGAGTTTGTAAATCTATCATTACTACTCCCATATAAGCTCTGGTTTCATTTTCAATTTCGATTTGGCCTAGTTCGATAACGGTTGAGAATTGTTCATTCCAGTTTTCTCCTCTATCAACAGTTACTTGTATTGTGTCGCCTGGATTTTTTTGGTTAAGAATGTTTGTTATTTCTTCTCTGTAGCATATTGTCATGTTGTCGATTGTGCGGAAAATATCGTTTTGTAGTAGTCCTGCTTCTTGAGCAGGCGTGTTTTCTTCAACGTAGAGTGCATATACTCCATCTGTTATTGGAGTTAACCCGTTGGCGATTGCGATAATTCCTATCAAGCAAATTATGCCAACTACAACGTTTCCTCCTATGCCTGCAGCCATTACTCTTGCTGCTTTTTTGGGTTGTGCTTTTTCTATTTGTTTTTCGTCAACATCTACGAATGCGCCTATTGGAAAAATAAGAATGAAAAGTAATCCGCTGGATTTGACTCTGAATCCTAGGCTTCTTGCTGCTATTCCGTGGGCTCCTTCATGAATAGCAATTGCGATTATTAGAGCTACCCATCCGTACACAATTGGTATTAATGGATTAATTCCGGGTAAAAGTAAGGATCCTAGCGGACCTAGTTCTCGGGCTATTTCACCTGCTGCTGGGGTTGATAATAATGCATATAGGCTCAATAGTAACATAGCGAGTCCTATTGCAGCAATAATTGGCACAAAAGCAAGAGCAATCCAAGAGACTGCTTTTGAAAATCGGTATGTTCCAAGTTTGTCAAAAATTTTGTTAAATATTTGTGTTCTTATGATTAGAAGTGGAAAACTAAGTTGTACTTTTGGTTCTTTGGATTCTTTGTCTTCTTCTGCTGCCAATAGTTATCCCCGGTCTTTTTTTGTATCATGTTCAAAAGTTTATACTTTTTCCATAATAGCTGATATTTTGAAATATTCTTCTAGTAAATCTGGTATTGTTTGGAGTTAAAGATGTGGAGGTTTTTGTTATTGAAAAGTTTTTTTAGAATGAGTGTATTACTTCTTTTTTACTCTATAGATTTGTGTGATTGTAATGAGTGAAATTGGCAAGAGAATTCGATTGGATCGAATTATGGATAGAAATACTCATAGAACTGTGATTATTCCTTTGGATCATGGTGTTTCTATTGGTCCTGTTAAGGGTTTAATTGATATGAAAAAAATTGTTGATCAGATTGCAGAGGGAGGAGCAAATGCTGTTTTGGAGCACAAAGGAATTATTACAACTGGCTATAGAGGTTTTGGGAAAGATATTGGATTGATTCTTCATTTGTCTGCAAGTACGAATTTAGGTCCTGATCCTAATAGTAAGGTTCAGGTGGCTTATGTTGAGGAGGCAATCAGGTTGGGTGCTGATGCTGTCTCTTTACATGTGAATTTGGGTTCGGAGAATGAATCAGAGCAGTTATTTGTATTCGGGAATACTGTTAAGGTTTGTCAGGAATGGGGAATGCCATTGTTGGCTATGATTTATCCTCGTGGACCTAAAATCAAGAATCCCTATGATGTGGACTTAGTGAAGTATTGTGCTAGGGTTGGGGCTGAGTTAGGTGCTGACATAATTAAAACTAGTTACACCGGAGATTCAGACACATTCAAGGAAGTTGTAAAGGGATGTCCAGTTCCGGTTGTAATGGCTGGAGGTCCAAAAACAGATTCAGATGAAGATTTCTGTGAAATGGTTTACGGTTCAATCTTAGCTGGAGGAGCTGGAGTTGCTGCGGGAAGGAATGTGTTCCAACATAAAAATCCAACCAAAATGGTTCGAGTGTTATGTGGTATAATTCATGAAAATTTGGATCCTGAGTCAGCTCTTTTAAAATATATGACTTAGTTTTGTGTTTTTTTCATTTTTTTTATTTGTTCGAATTCGTTAAATTGTGTTTTTATTAATTGACTTTATGATCTCTCTTGCGTCTTTTATTGGATTTCCAGAGTGGTATTTACTAAAATAACCAAATATTGAATTAATTTTGTCATTTTTGTTGATTATTTTTTTAGCCCAAGTTTTTATGTGTTTGGTTTGTTCTATTTCAGTTGTTCCTGTTGTTCCTGTGACTTTTTTTCTATTTCCTTGCCAACGGATATAGAGAAAATCAGCTGTTGTTTCTTCATATAAGGGAAAGTTTGGGTGGTCAAGCCAAACAAGGGCAATATTATTTTCCTTAAGATTTTGAAGCAACTTTTCTATAATTAGTTTTTTGTTTCTTATTTCTATGGCGTATTGGTAGTTTTTCGGAAGATTATCTAGATATTCTATCAAGATTGAAAATTTTTTTATTGTAAAGTTATGTGGGAGTTGAATTAGAAGCGGACCAAGTTTTTGGTTTAATAATTTTATTGTTTTTAGAAAAAATTCTGTGTCTTCTACTGTGTTTTTGAGCATTTTAAAATGTGTTATTTTTCTTGGAAATTTGATTGAAAAAATAAACTTTGTAGGTGTTTGTTCTTTCCAAGATAGAATAATTTTTTGGTTGGGTATTTTGTAAAAAGTGTTGTTAACTTCAACTGTGTCAAATTTTGTAGAGTAGTATTTTAGGAACTCTTTTGAGTCTAAATCTGCTGGATAAAAGGTTTTTTTCCAGAAGCTATAGCTCCAACCCATTGTGCCTATATGCACATTTTTCATTTACTCTCGTCCTTTGAAAAGTAGCCAGTTTTTTTGATTGCCTTTCTTTAATCTAACCAAAATGTATTTTCCATCCATTTTTTGGCCTTTTGGAAGAAACTCTATAACATCGTTTTCCCAGTTTTTGGTTTCGAAATTTCCTTTATCCCAAATTTTTACTGTTCCTGCACCGTATTCTCCTTTAGGTATGGTACCTTCGAATTTTGCGTAATCAAGAGGGTGGTCTTCTACTTCTACTGCTAATCTTTTTAGGTTTTTTTGCAAAGGAATACCTTTTGGAACAGCCCAACTTTTGAGCACTCCTTCTCTTTCAAGTCTTAGATCATAGTGCAATCTTTTTGAGTGATGTTCTTGAACTACAAAAATTGAGTCTTTTTCGATTTTTTTGTTGTTTTTTGGTTCGTTTGTTTTACTGAAATCTCTTTTTGAATAGTATGGATCCAGATTGGGGTTGGTTCTTTGTTGAGTTGTGCACTCTTTGGGGATTTTTTGGGTTTTTATTGTTTGAAAAATTGGCATTCGTAATTTTCCCTCTTTTGTTAATGTTTGGTAGGATACCTCAATTACAATTTTTGGTTTAACCCAATAAACATCTTTTAGATTTGTTTTAAATGCAGGTTTTCTTGTTTTTAAGTCTTTGAGTTTTTTAGATAATTTCATTAGGTCTTGATCTGAGAAGCCGCTTCCGACTTTTCCAATAAAGATTGGTTGGTTTTTTAAGCCATATAAACCTAAAATTAATGCTCCAAATGTTTCTTCTCTGAAGCCTGTGCCTTTTGTGTATCCAAAGATTATACAATCAACTGTTTTGGTTTTTTTTATTTTTAACCAATTATTGCTTCTTGTTCCTGGTTGGTAAATGCTGTTCTTTTTTTTGGCTATTATGCCTTCAAATTCTTTTTCTATTACTATTTTGTAGTATTCTTCACCTTTTTTTTCTATAAAATCTGTTATGAAAACATGATTGCCTTCTTTTACTGTTTGTCTTAGTATTTTTTTTCTTTCTATTAATGTTAGATTAGTTAGGTTTTTTTGGTTTTTTTCTAAAATATCAAAAATCATGTATGATGCAGGTGATTTTTTTGTCTGTATGCTAATTTCAAGAGGTTTGGTTGCTTGGTTTCTTTCAAGTAGTACCTGAAAATCTGGTTTTTTGTTTTTTATGATCACTATTTCCCCGTCTAAAACAACGTTTTGCGTTAGTATTGTTAATTCTTGTAGTTCTGGAAATTTTTCTTGGATTTGTGTTTGGTTTCTGCTAAGGAGTTTTAAGTTTTCTTTCACATATGCTATTGCTCTAAATCCGTCCCATTTGATTTCATAAATCCAGCCCTCTTTGGAGAATGGTTTTGGGGTTGGTTTTGCTAGCATTGGTTTGTAGGTTTTTTTCATTTGTTTTGCAACTGTTTTAGGGTTTCTCTTAAGGCGACCATTAGTTCTTTTGCTTCCTCTTTTTGTGGTTCTTCAACTTTGATAGTCTGTCCTTTTAGTTTTTGTTGTATTAGTTGTTCTGCCTTCTTTTTGTATTGGTCTTCAAATTCGTTGATTTCAAATTCGTCTGATAGGTCTTGGATTATTTTGTTTGCTATTTCAAGTTGTGTTTTTTCAGGTTTTTCTAGTGTTTTTAGTTCTTTGAATTCTTGTGGATTAGCCACATCATAGCTGTAGCGTATTGTTGTTAAGACTAGTGCTCCTTTGTAGGCGTGAACTAAAACAGGGTATTCTTTTGTTCTAAGTGTTATTTTTCCGACTGCTGCTTTGCCTTTTTTTTGTAGTGATGTGAGAAGCAAACTGTAGGCTTCTTTGCTATTGTCTGGCATTAGAATATAGGATTTATTATAGTAAATTGGGTCAACGGATAGGTAATCAACAAATTTTGCGATACGGATCTTTTTATTAGATTCAGGTTTTATTGCTTCGAGTTCTTTGGGTTCTAGCATCACATACATGTTTTTTGATACTTCATAACCTTTGGCTACTTCATCCCATGGAACTACTTTATCGTCTTTTGTGCACACTTTTTGGTATTTTAGGGGATGTCCATCTATTTTGTGCAAAAACCTAAAGGATATAGCTTTGTTATAGATCATTGGAAATAGTTTTAGTGGTAAGTTTACTAAGCCAATAGTTAAGCTTCCAGTCCAGATTGGTCTTTTTGAAGATGGGGTTTTTTCTATCAACTCTTCTGCCTCTAAAATTCTTGTTTGTTATTTAAAATGTTCTTCCAAGGGGTTTTTTCCCTTTTTATTACAGTGTTAATATTAAATTGGGATGGTTTTATGCCTTTCTGGATTTCACTCCATTCTAGTGGTGTTGAAACTACTGCTTTTGGGTTTGCTCTTAGACTATAAGGACTTGCTATAGTTCGTCCTTGAGCGTTTTGTAGGTAGTCTACAAATATTTTTCCTGGTTTTTTTGTTTCAGATAATTCAGAGACTATTTTATGGTTTTCTTTGGATAGTTCAATTCCGATTTTATGGACGAATTTTCTTGCAAGTTTAAAACTTTTGTTTGGTTTGATTGGAATTAGGATATGGAGTCCTTTTTTTCCTGATGTTTTTATGTATGACTTGAACCCAATTTTTTTGAGTTTATCTCTTAGAAGCAGTGAAACTGTTGAGGCTTCTTTTATGGTTGCAGGTGGTTCTGGATCTATATCAAAGAAGATAAAATCAGGTTTTTCTAATTTGTCTATTGTTGATAAGGGCATGTGCATTTCTATTGAGGCAAGGTTAGCTATCCAAATTAGCGTATCAAGGTCATTGCAGATAATGTAATTGGTTTTGGTTTTGCCTGTTTTTGAAGTGATTTTAGTTGTTTTCACCCATACTGGAGTGCCTTTGGCTGCGTTTTTTTCATAGAATCCATTTTTGTTTATTCCATTTGGAAAACGGTTTAACACCAACGCTCTGTTTTTAAGAATTGGAAGAATTTTTGGAGCTATTTTAATATAGTATTTTATTAATTGTTTTTTTGTGATTTTTTCTTGCGGGAATATTATTTTGTTAAGGTTTGTGAATCTTACTTTTGTGAGTTCTTCACTCATATGTAATTTCACCTGTCACTTGTCCTTAGATATATGGTTCGTGTGATAAAAGATTGATATTTATTAGGTTTAGTATTAACATTTAATTCCAGGCAAATAATATCAAATTTTTTCTTTTTTTTTACTTCATAGCAGGTGAGAATAATAAATTTAAGATCAACCCTGTATTGATTTGTTTTCACGATTCATTGCTTTTTTGAGTTATTGGTATTTTATCTTTATTGGTGGATTTAGGTTTGAGAGTATTATGATAATATATTACTACACGAATTGGATTTTTTCAATTAAATAGCCAAAAACTAAAATTATATCCAATCAGGATTGACGGTTTATCTGGATATATTTCTAGGTTAGGAATAACCGTCTTTATACTGAATGTAGTTTTTTGATTCAGGATGGTAAAAATGAGGAGAAAAACTGTTACTTTAACTGCACTAATGATTGGCATGATGTTAACAATAGGAATAAGCAGTGTTAATGCTGCACCTTTTCCAAACTTGCCCCCTGGACTTGTAACTTTACAAGTTGCTGATGATACTAACAGTTATTTTATAAGTACTCTTAGTGCTGTTCCGGCAGGATACGATGTTGCTGATGGTTCTTATCCAGGTTGGTGTGTTGACATGCGAACAGACATTCCGAGAGAAGAAGATATTTTGGTTACTCTCTATTCAAGTCTTACTCCCCCATTAGATTTGGCTTCTGAACGCTGGGACATGGTTAACTACATTCTAAATAACAAAGAAGGTTTAGAAATGATGGATATTCAAAGAGCTATTTGGTATTTTGTGAAGATGGATGGAGTAGGCTGGTGGAATGGCTCTCCAGGTGCTGGAGCTCAAGCTATCGTCGATGATGCTGAAGCTAATGGAGATGGATTTATTCCAGGAGAGGGCGAGATATTAGCTATAATATGTATGCCTGAAACAGAAACGCAGATCACAATTATCGAGATTGAAATTCCTGACATTCCTTGTGGGCTTTCACCAGGTTTTTGGAAACACAATATCAGAGTAGCTCTTAATTTTCCAGGAAGATACAGTGTACCGCATGATGGAGAACCACGAATAGATTATGATATTATCAGCGGTTATGCCGATAGTATTGGAGTAACATTAGAGCAAGCTCTTGAAGCTCTTACTGCTAAAGGTCCAGGAAGCGACATAATAAGACTTGAAATGGCCAATGCTTTCAATGCTGCAGCTGGTTATGAACCCTATTCCGATTAGAAAAAAGAGACAGGATTAATAATTTCCATTCTCCCTTTTTTTATTTTAGCCAATTATTCCAAATTAACAAACGTTTTACTTGTCTAATGAAAAAAAAGGGCTTCAAGCAGATAATGAAACGATAAAATAGATTAAATTTTTATCCTAGCCTCTATTTGGTATTATTTAAGGAGAAGAAAAAAATATTATATTCAAAAAGAAAAATAGCCATAATTACTGTTTTACTTTCCATTTTTGTCTTTATCCTAAGTAGTCAAGGAGTAATAGCAATCACAATTCAAGCATGTGATATTGACGGTAATCCAAAAAATGTATTTGACCAAAACGAAGACATATTCCTAAAGGGAACAGGCTTTTTAGATCAAAACGATTATGCTGTATACCTTGTTGAAGACACAACTTGGACTATTGGAATAAATGTTCCACCACGGGTACCCAACTCTGCAGAAATAGTAGTTGTTTATCCTGGTGATAATGGAGTTTTATTTCCATCAAGAATATGGGAGCTAGAAGACACTTATGTAGGATCTTTTGACATTTTTGTTGAAAATCTATTTCAAGGTACCGCTTTAGAATATGAAGATACAGAATATGAGGATCTAATTAATAATCAAGTAGGTACAGCTGGAATCTCAATTGTTTCAGAAGCTACTCCAACACCTACACCAACCCCAACTCCAACTACTTCCCCAACCCCCACAGCCACCCCGACAAGCTCACCAAGTCCTACACCTACCTCAACTCCAACTGGTTCACCTACCCCAACACCCTCACCAACACCTACTCCATCTCCAGAATCTGGGATTCCAATGACTTATGTGTATGCTGGAATTGCTATTGTTGCAATAATAATTGTTATACTAGTAGTCTATTTGTTGCGTCGAAAATAGAATGTGATTTTACTTCACAAAATTTACTTTTTTTTCAATCAAGCGTTATATTCGAGAATTATGCTGTAGCGGAGGATTAAGATCTATTTTTCAAGAATAAAGGTACTATCTCTATTATTCAAACTTCAATAAAGATGCGAAATTTATTTCCTATTTTTAAATAGAATTATTTTTTAATTTCCTTGATTCAATAGCTAATTTACATTCGCCATAGACTCTGCAACCTAAAATAACGGATATTATTAACATAAAAGCAGCTATCAAAAAAGGAGCACTCAAACCCAAAAAATCAATTATTAATCCACCTAATAGTGGTCCTGGAATATTTGCTATGCTCACAACTGATCCAGCTACTCCCAAAACTCTCCCTTGCTCCTCCAATTGAGTTTTTTTAGAAATCAACGCTGGAATAGTCGTGTTCACCATTCCAAAACCTACAGCCATAAGTGCACTAGCCACAAAAAATAAATACACACTTTCGAAAATAGGCATAAGAAATATTCCAATTCCCATAAGCAATGGACCTGCAATAATTAGTTTTTCTTCACCTACTCTTGCTACAAGCTTACCTATCAAGAACCCCTGAAGGAAAATCTGTATTAATCCAATATAAATAAAAAGATAAGACAACTCCAAAGAACTAAAATTAT
>LFWW01000003.1 GCA_001273385.1 miscellaneous Crenarchaeota group-6 archaeon AD8-1
TTATTGAGAAACCGTTGCAGATATCCCGTTCTTAACAAAACAAGACGGCCCAAAACCCCTAGAACCCTCACTGCTAATCTTGCGAACAATCAAATTCAAACTATTCTCAGTAAAAGACAACATCTTCTCACCCTCAACAGTCAAACTATAAACCTTACGGGGACGCTCACTGCTCATGTTCCAAACACTACTAACCTGCCCTTTCTTTTCCAAAGAGGCTAACAGCGGATAAATGGTGCTTGGCCCAAAATACACTCCAAAGCTTTTTCTTATTTTTGTTATAACCTGGTATCCGTGCATGGATTGGTTTTTTAGGAATTGAAGGATGATTAGGTCTAGCAGTCCTTTTGCTAGTTTGGTTTGTACTTGTTTTTGGAGGTTTGCCATTTTTTTTGTCTCTTTTTGTGTTGTTTTGTTGTACACGTCTACAATATGTCTTTTCTCGTACATATTATGTCGTGTATGTCAATATACGTGAAACAGCCTTATAAGGGCTTTTGCATACTGGAAGCATAATTTTTTTGTGTTTTAGGCTTGTTTTAGGCTTATTTTACCCAATATTTTTTGTCAAAAACAACCTGTAGAACAGAAAAGCAGAAAAACTAGAAATAATACAAATTAACCAATCTATGAGAGTTCTATTTGTATGCTACGGAAATGCATACCGTAGTCCTTTAGCTGAAGCACTTCTAAAAAAGATTCGCCCAGACATACAAATTGAATCGGCAGGCTTAATGGTTTCTATTCCTATTTCCAAATCTATAAGAAAATTTCTTAAAAAACATGATGCTGTACAATTTCTGAAAAAAACACCCCAAAGCCTAGATCAAAAAAACCTAAAAACCTTTAACATAATAATTACAATGCAACAAACTCAAACCACAGCAGTTCTAAAAAAGTACCCTAATTGCAAAAAGCAAATAATTGAATGGAATATAAAAGATCCATACTTGCTTGAAAATGTTAAAGCTGAAGAAATATACAAAGAAATTTACAATAAAGTAATAGAGCTTGCAGAGTCATTATGATTTCTATTTTGGATATTAAAATCCAAAAGATATGAAATAAAAACCCAAAAAAAGTAAACTAAGGTAAACTCCTTAATCTTGATTCTATTTCAGCTTTAATTTCCGTATCGTCTTCAGTTTCTAGAGCATCTTTTAGCAATTTTCTAGCCACTTCTATCTTTTTATCACCAAATTTTTTAGAGAAATTGCTTGGTTGACGTTCATTGAACTTAATACTTTTTGGCAAATTGCACACAAAATTAATAGGATAATCGGGAGATCTATCTAAATCAATTATTGCAAACCTTATATGTTTAGGTTTAATATAGCTATCTGAACTGTAATGTTTAGTTATTCTTAATTTTAGATCCATAACATTTCAACTCCTAACCGAGATTTCTTGATTAAATCATTACTCAATTAATAATATTTGCCCTTCCGTTCAATAATCTTTGGTCACTTAAAATTGTTTACTTTTTAAGTTGAAAATATTTTTAAAAAAATTTATTGCTCAAACATATCCTAAATCCTTTTAAAAAAAGATGTTGTTGAATCTAAAAATTCCTCAAAAATAAATAACTTATTTAAATAGAGCATTAATACAAAATTATGCTATGAATTCAATAATTTATAATTTATTTTAATTTTTATTGAAAAAGAAGATCTCGACATCTAGATAAAATTAGCAACCTACTCTAATCGGTACTTTTCTTTTCTCCAATCCTCTCCTCCTCTTAAAGAGATGTATAACAAATATACATATAAGCTTTTTTGTTGAACACATATACATATAGAATTCTGAAAAACTGGAAAAAAATGATTTAAATCCAAGATTAAAACTCAAATTTAAGTGGAAATATTCTGAAATCAAATAACCCTAATACAAATAATAATAAAAATTCCTTAAAAATAAAATATTTAAGCGCGTGAGCCAGCAGGTCAAAAGAATGCTTATTTAAAGTTAGGATCAAAAACATGGCATAGTCTGATTTAAGATATATTTCGAGACACGTAATTCAACACATAAACGAGAACTCCCAAATAAGCATTTGATACTGAGGAGTTAAAGACTATGTTTAATTTTAGACCTATGCCTTGTCTTTCAATTATAACAGTAGGATCATTAGATTGGTTAACAACAGTTATTGGAATCACATATTTTGGCGCAGTAGAAGGGAATCCCCTTATGGCACAATTAATCTCAAACAATCTTTTTCTCTATTCCATAATAAAACTTCTTACAACTTTAATAATAGGATTCATTTTCTATAAAGCAGAAAAATTGCTTTCTAACATACAAGATAAAAACAACAGATTTTTTAAATTAACTCGTGCAGGAGTAAGGATTACATATACATTTGCAACTATTATATTAGTTGTCGCTATTCTAAACAACATTTTTATTGTCATTCAAAAAATCTAAAAAAATAAAACAATTTCAGTAAATTACAGTAATTTTCTATTTTACTATAACTTGAAAAAACTAAAATTCTTCAAAAAAATCTGAAGGAAATAGAAAACAGAAATAAACAAGAAGATTTAATTAAAATAAAAGAGCCGGGATGGCAGAGTGGATAACGCGCAGGCCTTGAGAGTCTGTGGACCTTTAGGTCCGCATGGGTTCGAATCCCATTCCCGGCGCCATCATCGAATTTACTTATCACAGCTAATCTTTTTAGATCAAATAATCATTATACTTAGTCAATAAAAAGAACCGAAATAAGGCTAAACTTATGGTATTTATGAAGATTGCGATCATAGCAGATGAGGATACAGTAAATTGTTTTAAATTAGCTGGATTGAAGCACGCGTATTCAGTGAAAAACGCATCAGAGGCTGAAGAACTTATTCGTGAAGTCTCAACCAAATCTGACTTTGCAATGATAGTTACAACCGATACAATAGCCAACCGAATAAAGGCAACTATTAACGAGATAACTGAGAAAGTTAAGTTCCCAATTATTATCTCAATTCAAAAACTTGGAGAAAAACCACAGCCACAATTTGATCCCATTACTGAAATTATTAAACGAAAAACTGGAATCGAACTTAAATTGTAAAATTTAGAAAAAGTAGAAAGTGATTAGATTTGTCAAAAAAAATTATAGGCAGAGTGTCTCGTGTCGCTGGTTCATTTGTAACTGCAAAATGTATGAGAGGATCTCAGATGTTTGAACTTGTAAAAGTGGGTGATGCAGGAGTAATCGGTGAAATTATCCGACTTGAAGGAAATGTTGCAGTTATACAAGCCTACGAAGAGACAGAAGGAATAAAACTAGGAGAGAATGTTTTAGCAACAGGTAAACCATTATCTGTTGAACTTGGTCCAGGTTTAATTGGACAAATATTTGATGGTGTGCAAAGACCTTTAACTGTTATTTCAAATATGTTTGGTCCCTTCATTAAAAGAGGAGTAGAAACCTTAGCTCTTGATCCTAAGAAGGAATGGAAGTTTAACCCTATTCTAAAAAAAGGAGTTAAAGTTATTGGTGGAGATATTATTGGAACAGTCCAAGAAACATCATTATTAAATCAAGGAATTATGGTTCCTCCAAATATCTCAGGAATAATAGAGAATATTTACTCAGAAGGAAAATACACCATAATTGATCCAATTGCAAAAATTAAAACATCAAAAGGATTAGAGAATATTTTCCTGATGCATACTTGGCCAGTGAGAAAACCTCGACCATATAAAACTATGCTTCCTCCGACTGAACCTTTGTTAAGTGGACAGCGCATTATCGATTCTTTCTTCCCTATAGCAAAAGGTGGAATAACGGCTACAACAGGAGGTTTTGGAACAGGAAAAACTGTGGTTTTGCAGACTTTGGCTATGTGGGTCGATGCTGACGTTGTAGTTTACATTGGTTGCGGAGAAAGAGGCAATGAGATGGCAGATGTTCTAAATAGATTTTCAAAATTAAAATTGGGCAGTTCTGATCATCCATTAATGGACAGGACTATTTTTGTTGCAAATGTTTCAAACATGCCCATTGTTGCTAGAGAAGCAAGTATATACACAGGAATAACTTTAGCAGAATATTACCGTGATATGGGTTATAATGTAGCTCTTATGGCAGATTCAACTTCTAGATGGGCAGAGGCTCTCCGAGAAATTTCAGGTCGCCTAGAAGAAATGCCAGGAGAAGAGGGATACCCTGCATATTTAGCTTCTAGATTAGCAGAATTTTATGCTAGGGCAGGACAAGTTAAGACTATGGGAACAAAAGACAGAGTCGGATCCATTACAGTCTTGGCTGCAATTTCTCCCCCTGGAGGCGACTTTTCAGAACCTGTTACAACTAATACCTTAAGAATTGCTAAAGTATTTTGGGCACTTGATTTTGCATTAGCTCACAGAAGACATTTTCCTGCAATAAATTGGTTCATGAGCTATTCTGAATACATTCCTATGCTTGAGCCTTGGTTTGCAAAAGTTGAAAGAGATTGGCAAAAACTTTGCGGGGAGGCAAGAACTCTTCTCAAAGAGGAAGAGGAATTAAGAGAAATAGTTGCTTTAATAGGTGCAGAAATCTTAGGAGACAAACAGAGATCAGTTTTTGAAACGGCAAAAATGCTAAAAGAATATTTTCTACTTCAAAATGCTTTTCATCCTGTGGATGCGTATTGTCCAATTGCTAAGACTTATAAAATGCTACGTATCTTTTTGAAATTTTATGATAAAACTAAAACAGCTATAGAATCAGGGGTTCCTCTAACTAGAATTCTTGGTTTGCCCATTCGCGAAAAATTGAGTCGTCTAAAGATAACACCAACTAATGAATTCGACCAAGTTTATAATGAAATTGATAAAGAAATGAATGAACAATTTGAGAAATTAGAGTTAAAAGATCTTGAGGAGGATAAGATATGAGAAATAAATCTCATATTGGAGTAAAATATTATACTATAAAAGAAATTACAGGACCATTGATTTTTTGTGAATCTGTTTCTGGTGTTGGTTTTGGTGAGATTGTAAAAGTATTAACTCCATCTGAAGGAGAAAAAATTGGCCAAGTTATTGACATTAGTGATGAGATTACTGTTATTCAAGTTTTTGAAGGAACATCCGGATTAAGTATAGAAACTACAGCTGTTCGTTTCACTGGAGAAACGCTAAAGTTACCTGTTTCAACGGATATGTTTGGGCGTATGTTTACAGGAACTGGAGAACCTACAGATGGTGGTCCAAATATTATCCCAGAAAAATTTCTTGATATTCATGCACCTACAATAAATCCTTGTTCGAGAGAACATCCAACAAAGTTTATCCAAACAGGTATTTCAGTTATAGATGGACTAAACACCTTGCTGCTTGGACAAAAACTTCCTTTATTATCAGGAACAGGATTACCACACAAACTATTAGCTTCACAAATTGTAAAACAAGCCAAAGTTGTAGGAGAAGAAGAAGGATTCACAATAATATTTGCGGCTATGGGAATAACCTCTGATGAAGTAAAATTCTTCAGAGATGATTTTCTGAGAATGGGTGCTATGGGTAAGGTGATTATGTTTGTAAATCGTGCAGAAGAGCCTGCAATTGAGAGAATATTGACGCCTAGAATGGCTCTAACTGCGGCGGAATATTTTGCATTTGAACACGATTTACATGTACTAGTAATACTCGTAGACATGACAAATTATTGTGAAGCCCTTCGTGAGATTTCGGCTTCTCGATTAGAAATACCAGGAAGACGTGGATATCCAGGATACATGTATACCGATTTAGCAACGATATATGAGAGAGCGGGAATAATAAAAGGAAAAAAAGGATCCGTTACTCAAATGCCAATTCTAACAATGCCTGACGATGACATAACACATCCTATATCAGATTTAACTAGTTACATCACTGAAGGCCAGATTATTCTTGATAGAGAAATGTTTAAAAAAGGAATTTATCCGCCTATCGATCCTTTACCTTGCTTATCCCGCTTAATGGATAAGGGTATTGGATCGAATAAAACAAGAGAAGACCACAAACAACTTTCAGACCAACTTTATTATGCTTATGCTGAAGGTAAAATTGTGCAAGGTACCGCTTTAGTTTCAGGAGAAAAAGCATTAACTACTATTGATAAGCTGTATCTTAAATTCATGGAGAGATTTGAAGAAGAATTTATCAGTCAAAACTATAATGAAAATCGAGACATAGAAGATACTCTAAATATTGGATGGAGACTCTTGTCAATACTTCCCAAACCAGAGCTAACAAGAATTGAACCAGAAATAATTAAAAAATATCATCCTAACCATGGAAAAAATTAGCATCTTAAAGTGAATTGAAATGTCATCAGATAAAATGGAAGTTCATCCAACTAGACAGGAGTTATTGAAACTAAAAAAAAGAAAATCCTTAGCCGAAGGAATAGCAGATATATTACAAAAAGATCTAGAGACACTAATAATAAGCTTAATAGAATTTAGAAAGAAAGCGCATGTAGCCCGAGACCGATTATATGAAAAAATGGATTATGCCTATTCAAGTTTTTTTAAAGCAGAGATGAAGACTGGTTCCATTACAATCAAAGAAATATCCTTATCTTCACCAACTGTTGAATTTGGTATTGAAACAAATATAACAAAAGGAGTCTTAGGATTACCCTTCTCGATTTTCAATCTTATCAAGGAAGATAACTTAGAATCAAGATCTCGATTTGATATTTCAGAAACACCAGTTCAATTAGAAGAAGCATCTTCAACAATCCGAGAAGCAATAAATTTTATTGTTAAACTAGCAGAATTAACAGCCATAATAAGAGAGATTCTCGAACTGATATCAATAAAAAGAAGACAAATCAACAGGATCAGATTTAAAATCATACCTCAACTTGATGCTACAATCAAGTATGTAGAATTAATTCTTGAAGAAATTGAACGGCAGGATGCCATCAGAGTAAGAGTTCTACAACGTAAACGTAAACAAAGATCAGCAAAAACAGTTTAGAGATATTTGATTATGAAAACTTTGAAGTACAACGAAATCATGCCTAGAGTTGCCATTGAAAAACTAAAGCTAATTGAAGAAGAAGATCTGGTTGATTTAGTTGGTAGAAACCTTGAAGCTATTCGTTGTGCATTAATAGAAACCTCATATAGAGATGAAATACTAAAATTATTACCCCAAGAAACTAATTCAAATTCTTTAGAAGAAGCTATACTCGAAAATTATGCACAGACAATGAAAAAATTAATAAATTTTTCATCAGGGAATCTAAAAAAATTACTCCTAGCATTTATTAGAAAAATTGAAACATCAAATATCAAATCTTTGTTAAGAGCGAAAAAAGCTAATATAAATTTAGATGAAGCAATCAACAATATGATCCCAATTGGATTCCTTACCAAGGATCGTTGTCGAGAGATATTATCTAAATCGAAAACTATTGAGGATGTAATGGAACATCTTTTTGATACAGAATATGGAGATATTATTCAAAATAATATGACCGAAATAAAAACTGCCAATAGCTTATTACCACTAGAACTTGCTTTAGATCAAGTAAGTTATACTGGAATTTCTAAAGTGATCGAAAAATTCAAAGGATTAGATAAAAAAATAGCAAAGAATGTTATAGGAATTGAGATAGATTCTATAAATATTAAAATTATTTTAAGGGGAAAAGCCAAACGTATCCCAAAAGAGATAATAAAGAAATATTTGTTACCTTCTTTTTTTATTAGAAAAAATACATTTTTGAAAGGATTAGAAACATCGGATATGAATGATTTAATAGTCAGTCTAATGTCAAATAACAAGTTTGCCAACAATCCATTTTATAGAAATATTTTTAGTCAAATATTGGAAAAAAATTATTTATCAATGGGCCAAATTGAGCATGAGCTTGAAAAAGCTTCACTAAGAGTAAGTTTGAGTATGCAAAAAAAATATTTGAAGTATTATAACTTGAGTTCTGTTTTGGTACTACTTAACTTAAAAAGAATAGAAATCAAGAATTTAAGATGTATAATTGTTGGCTCAAAAAGAGAAGTTAATTCTTCTGAAGTTAAACGTTTTTTAATTCTAAAAAACAATAATTAAATAGCATGTACATTAAAAACATAAACGCTTATTGATTGAGTTAAATATTTAGGGAACTAACATGAAAGCGATTAGCAGACCATAAATGGCTAATGCTTCAGACAACACCACACCTAAGATATTTGTGGCATAACTCTCAGGTTTCTCAACTGCAGCAGTCATTAAAGCTGGACCACAATATGATATTCCCAAACTTGCAGCTGCTGCAGCACCTCCCATAGCTACTCCTGCAAAAAGAGCCTGCATCCCTGCAACTGTTGTACTGATGTCAGGCAGTTTAGATACTATCATAAAGGCAATTAATAGACCATAAATTGCAAGAGCTTCTCCTAATACAATAGTTATTAGCAATCTGCTACCATACTCAGGTTTTTCAGAGGTTACTGAAGCCAAAGCTGGTGCACAATTGATTATTGCAAAAGCTGCACTCACACCAGAACCTATTGTAGCAACTGCAATTCCTATAATAGCATATGTGCTAGGATCCATATTCATAATACTCCATAGATTTATTATTGAACTTTATTGGTTTAAAAGGAATTCCTTTTCCACTATAGAAACCTGGAAGCCATTCTACCCAATGAAGCCTTAAAGTGTGAACAAAGATGATAAGAGCTTCAATGGTTAATGCTAGTATTGTCCCGACTGTTATCATAAGAATAGTGACCCATGTAAAAGAATGAGGTGCTCCACCTAATATAAGAAACATGTAATTTAGAGCTCCATGAGTAAGTGCTAAAGCTGCAAGACGGCCAAAAGATATTGTATGATCCAAAGACTCTATTAGAGTTGATATACTAAATTGTATTCCTTCCATTACACCTTTAATTAATGAAGATGCAATAGTCATTATCATTAATGGTAAAATAACTAATGCAAGAAACATGAAAAGTCCTTCTCCAAACCATTTCGCTAAATTTGAGATGCCCCCCCAATAAACCCACATTGCAAATCCTCCTAATAACAGCCATAACCAACATACTGACACCAAAGTTTGAATTGATTGGTTATTTCGAATTTTATTTATTATTCTTAAAATTAAACTTAAACTTAAAACACCTACACCAATAAAAATTGATAATCTTAACATTTTTACTGGATCAAATATTGGATCAAATCCACCAATCTCAAAAGGTCCAATTGTAGCCAGAGACGTGGGATGAAGTATACCTGTTGGACCAAAAAAATTTCCGAAAAAAAATCCAAAGATCATCGATGAAATACCACAGAGAATAATTAATCCTGAGCCCATTAGCAAATAGCGGATAATATCTCCAACTTCTTCTGTATTAGTTATTCTCCGAAAATAAGATAAAACTAGGCCTGCAACAAATAGAAGCAACCCCTGTCCCACATCAGCAAACATAATTCCAAAAAGAAATGGAAATGTTAAAGCCACAATAAACACAGGATTAATTTCATCGGATTTTGGATAACCAAAAGAGAAAGTTAGGCTTTTAAAAGCTTCAAATAATCTTGGAACTGGCTTTATTATTGTTGGAACCGTATCTTCTGGTTCAGGAAGTTCATCTTTTATAATACAATTTCCTTTTGTTAACTCTTTGATTCCATCCATAACTTTCTTGAGATCTTTATTTGGAACCCAAGCTTCCAGATAAACGGCAGAGGCTATACTTCCTAAATGACTTTCTATTTTTTTAATTTCTTCTACCTCTTCAAGAAGATTTTGAAGGGATAAAAGTTTGGATTGAATTAGAACATATTCAGGTGACTTTTTTATTGATTGACTTTCCAATTCAGCAAATTTTCTTAATTTTAATATTTGCTTTACAAGATTTTTTCTTTCTTGTGGAATTTTCTCAAGTATTTTCTCAACTGTAAGCTTTATTTTAATTAATTGCTTAGAATTATAGAATTTTGACAGTTTTGATTGTGATTTTTCCTCAAAATTTTTTAACGTTAATTCAATAAAATCTAAAAATTTTTCATCAATTGAATATTTAATTCCATTTGTTGGAAAATCGCTTGATTTTATTTTAAGTTTTTTAACTAATTTATTAATTTCGATCAGTATTTTTGGTGCTCGAAGAGATACAACTTCAATCTCTTTCATGCGAAATTCAATTTCAGAAAGTCTTTTCTCCGCAGAATTCAAAATATCCTCAGGAGATTCTTTTAGATAATTTTCGCCATTAACTGCAAATTTTTTCCGATTGATCTTCCAAGAAGTTAATAACAGGTCAATTTTACGGATAATCTTAGAATAAGTAGCAAGGGGTTCAATAAAAGAAGTAGTTTTAGCTTCTATTAAAGAAAGTTCTGTTTCAACCTTATCTAAGGTTTCATCAATTGTGTTTTCATGATGATAACCCTTTTTCTCAGTATGTTTTTTTGGTTCAATTTCAAGAAGCCGAAGGTTCTTTTCAATTATTGTAAGTAAATTTTGAGGTCGGTTAACTAACTCACAGGATGTTGCATATTGATCTAAAAGACCGCCATAAGATTCCAACTTCTCGTCAATATTTATACAATGTACAATACCCAAGTCGCCTAAGAAAAACAAAACTGGATCTACGTATTTATCAAGGAATACGGCTTTAATTTTCCTTAATTCTTGCGCGTCTTTACACCTTCAATGAAGATAATAATAAAATTATTTTTAATAGATGGTTACTCTTAATCGTTTTGGTTTGTAATAATAAATTTTTGCTGTAATAATAAAAACCAAGAATAGAACTTTCTGTTAGAAAAGCTATTTAGATGATTTTACTATTCTAATAAGAATAAGTGTTACAGATGCTAAGAGTCTTCAAAGATATAAAAGAGGCAAACCTTGAAGCTAAAAAAATATTAGAAGAAGCTAGAATTCAAGCTCAAAAAATATATCAGGATTCGGAAAAAAAATCTTCTGAAATTTATGAATTAACTTATAAAAAGATCTTGATGAAAGCTGAGAAAGAAGCTAAAGAATTAAAAATTAAAAAAGAGAAAGAGACAGAAAAAGAGCTGGAAAAAATCAAGATAGCAGCTGAAAAAACTGCTAAAGCTATTGAAATAAAATCACAAAAAAACTTCGAGAAAGCAGTCAAATATGGTATTAATACAATTCGTGGAGGTATCTAAATGGAGCTTCATAGTATTACTAGTACAATAGTCAATGAAGCAAAAGACACGGCTCAAGTTATTATCGAAGATGCCCAAAATTTAGCAAAAAAAAAGATTAGAGAACAAGAACATTTGGCCACAAAAGAAGCAGATGGCAAAACATTAGCATTATTGAAAAAAGCAACAAATGAAGCAGCATTAGAGCGATCGAATAAAATTGCAAATTCAAAAATAACTTCAAACTGGATCGTTTTATCCAGAAAACAAGAGATAATTGAGTCAGTCTTTGAAGAAGTTAAAAAAAGATTATACAAATTGACACAAACAAAGGAATATATTGGAATTTTAGAAGAACTTATTGTTCAAGCAGGAACTATTTTGGGAGGAAAAACATTAGATGTTTTCCTTAATGAGAAAGATTCAAAATTACTTTTAGATCTGAACAATTTATCTGAAGTAATTAGTTCAAAAACAAAAACTCATGCAAAATTAAATTTATCTAAGGATAAATTATCTGTCATAGGGGGAGCTATGCTCAAAACTAATGATAGTAAATTTATTATGGATAATACATTTGATGATAGATTAAGACAAAAAGAAAATATACTAAAATTCAGAATCGCGGAAATATTATTTTAATAGATATTTAAAACAAATCATTTTTTCAGTCTTAAAGATTGATTATTATTGACAAGGTAACAAGTCTAAAACTATCACAAAATTAGATAGAATCAAAAGAATATCATCAGTGTTATCTAAGAGCAAAAAATAATCCTCTGAGAAGAAGGATTCTTCGAGTATTAACAAAAGGAAATGGCACATTTGAAGAATTAACTATTAGACAAATAGATAAGTTTGGTTCGAAGTAGCATCTAAGCATCCTTTGAATGGATTTTGTCTAAAAAGAATAAAGGAAAAATAGTCTTTAAGCTTACCCAACAAGGAAAATTTGGAGAGTGTATAAATCAATTGCTGCGTAGATTGAAAATTTTTTTTAAATTCGATTAATCGCTAAATAATAACTGCATTCTCTAAAGTTATTAGATTTTAGATATTTTGCAACTTTAAAAAGGGAAAATTATACTCAGATAGATTCATCATTTTCAAAGAATAGATTTAAATGGGAAAATGTAAAGTATAGTTGACATAAAAGGGAAATGAGATGCGACAAATGAGTGAAATGACGATTGAAATCCTAGAACAGAATCTTGGCAAAGTTGTACTTGTCCACCTTAGAGGTAGAAAGAGTCTCCGAGGAAGACTAAAAGGTTTTGATCAGCATCTAAATCTAGTTTTAGAAGAGACAGATGATACAACTGATATTGAAAATCCTAAAAAACTAGGACTTATAATCGTTCGCGGTGACAATGTTGTTTTAATTTCACCCCCACCAAGGTGACAAATTTGGGAAGCGGAACACCATCTTTTGGTAAAAGATCAGGAAAAGTTGTTCACATACGTTGTAGACGTTGCGGAAGACGTTCATATCATGTACGCAAGAAGAGATGCGCAGCTTGTGGATATGGAAAAACTTCTACCATTAGAAAATACAATTGGCAAACCAAAACTGTTCAAAGACAAAGAATAGAAAAAAGCATAGCAAAGTAAAAATTTTTTTAAATTGTGTTCAAATTATAAAAAAGAGATATTGCTATCTTTTTGAGCTATAATATCCTTTATCTATTTTGACAAATATTAAAGGGCCTCTACTTTGAGCCATATCTCTGGCTTTTCTAAGAGTAGCATTTACAGCCGCAAATAGACCTTCTTTATCTTCCTTAGATTTAAGCTTTTTTTCACTAATTGCAATTTTTAAAAGGTTCTCGGAAAGTATCTCAGTACCACATATTTCCCCATTTTTTATTAGAGTGGCAACCACAATTTCTTGCATTTCTTTTTTACTATCAATTTTTTTCCATATAGGATTAACATCATGCATATTCTGTGAAGCTCTATTCCATCTACATGAATTTTGAGATCCTATCATTAATTTGACGCGTTGTTTCCACTTTTTAAGCCAAATTCCAACCCATATATTCAAAAACTCATCAAGTTCAGTAGAATTTTCTTTATAGAGTTTCTCCAGCTTCTCCACTAAATCACACTCGTTTGATTCTCGACCAATTAAGTCCCAGTGAAATTTAAGAAAATTCGTGAAATCTTGACAAGCAACTTGCAATACTTTTCGATCTGAGCCTCTGATTTCCAAAGCTGAATCTTGGTTTCTAAGTTTTTCTCCTAACATTACCTCTAGGAAATTCATAGAAGGTCCTCTCCCAAAGCCCTCTCCACATTCATTTAGTAAAGAGGTTTTAATAAGTCTTATTTAATCTCCACATATAACTGCTTTAGGAAATTTTTAGCAATATTTCAATCTCAGATATATTTAGAGAAGGTATCATTCAATAAAATCAGGAAGATAATTGATATTTTGTAAAATTAAATTTGGATTTTCCTTTAATAATTCTTGAAAAGAGAAAATTCCAGATAAAACAGCTACTGTCCTAATTCCTGCAACTTTACCAGCTCTAACATCATTAATCGAATCACCAACAATAATGCAATCAGCTTTATCAAGACTGAGCATATCAACACACCTAAGTAAAGCTTCAGGTGAAGGTTTAGGTTTTTTAGTGTCCAAAGCTGTTATAACTGCATCAAAGTAACTATCGATTTTAAACCTTCTTAATTGTTTTATTATATTTTTTTTAGGTGTTGAACGCATAGTTACTATGGCAAGCTTCATTGTATTCGAGAGAACATTAAGAGTTTTTGAAACATCAGAAATTAGTTTTGTTTTAAATTCTGAAATAGAATAGTAAGAGTTTAAGTAAAACTTCAAAGGAAACTTTTTACCTTCGAAATATAAGGGTAAATTATTTTCCAATCGTCTTGGAATCTCAAAAGCATATTTATCTGCTAATGGACCTAGGCTATACCTATCAAATGCAAGACGTGCGGCTTCTTCATAAGCAGGTCTCGAATCAACTAATGTACCATCTAGATCAAATAAAACTCCTTTTGCTTTCAATTTATTATTATTCATCTATAGTCTCTTTTTGCAGGGTTGATAACTTTTTTACAGTTTTGTAATAGAATATAATCTATATCATATATTATAGAAAGTAGAAAAAATAAAAAATTATTTAATAATAAAAGTTTATGGTGAGAAGATTACTCTACTGAAAGAGTTCCATATTTTCCAACGTTGAGTTGGATTTCGCCTCTAAAACTAGTTACATAGCCGTTATCAATTTTAACTGTGTTGTTTACTTCCACTTGATCTATCTGTTCATTCCATAATGTTAGTTTTATACTTCCTGTATTATCTGCAATTATAAAATCAGCTACAGTATAAGTCTCATCTTTATACTTGGAATTAACCTGTCGCGACTCATTTTTTTCAACAACCTTAGCTACTACATTAACTCTTTTCATTCCATCTCTCAAATCACTAATATCCAATTTTTGATCACCTAATCAAATCCCTCAATTCAAAGCAAAAATATTGCCTTGAAAGATCGGATTTATACTTGCAGAAGTGCCCCACTGTCATATAAATCTTGCTAGATATTTTGAATTCAAATAAAATAATTTTTACTAAAACAGTTCATTATTTTAAATGTCGTTAAATGATCGAAAATAATAATTATTATTTTTAAAATTTAAATTTGAAGTAAACCCATAACAATTACTGTTAATAGCAAACTTCCACCTGATACCAAGAGGCTTTTCATCCAATCTAATTTTGTCAAAGCCTTAACGATAAATATACCCAAAGCAACTATCCAAACATATACAATTATTTGAATTACACCCCCAATATTTGAGACAAAAGATATTTCATCAAGAATCAGCTGATTTGCAACTTCAAACTCTCCAGGAATTCCAGCTCGAATTTCAAAGGGATATGAGATATCAGGCAAAAAGGCATAAATAAATATGAGTATTACAGCTTGTATGACAATTATAATTAACGAAAAACCTACTGCAATAAGCAGAGGCTTCCAGATCACTTCACTCTTTAAAATCTTAAGTAGAATGTACATAAAAGCAGTTAGCAAAAACCATTCAATAATAAATGGCGTAATTGAATTAATTAGGGAAACAGCAAAATAAGAACTTGCATTTAATTCAATAGGGCCCTTAAAAATACCTCTAAAGAATAAACCATCAACAAGCATATTTACAGAAGAATTCTCAGACCAACTAAAGTCCAGTTTCAAACCCGTTATGTTTTCCCAAACAGCGTTATTTCCAATACTTTCCCAATTTTTTGAATTGACAACTAAAGTTAAATTAGTCCATATATTCACATTATTTGAAAATTCATTAGTTATATCAGTAATGAAATATGAATCATCCAAAGATAAAAGAGTTAATTTTACTGAATCAGGAGCATAATCAGGAGAAATTAACTTCACTCTTAAAGATACATTCCTAAAACCTTCTGCACCACAGTTTACTGAAGGGGTAAATCTTAGTGATTCTAAGTTGATTAGATCCAAATTAGAAGCGAAAAATTCTATGCTAGTATTATCAAGAAACTGGGTAGTGCTAGGTATAAAATCAATTGTATTATTACTAATTTTGACTCCTTGATTTGAATTCCAATCCAAAGCATTAGCGGTCCATTCATCTGCCCTATCACCCAAAGGCATAGTTTGTTCAATTACTGTTTTTGAGGCCACTACATATGAGGAACCTAATTGTGCTAACACAAAAATAATTAAAAGTATCATAGGTCCTAAGTAGCTTGGATTTTTAATTATTTCTTTGAACACTTTATGAGGAGCATATATTACTCTTAGCAAATCCCTAGCTACCAATATAAACAACCTAGTTTATTTCATTCAAATTTGGGTACATATTAAACGTTTTTGCTACATACCTAGCTTTAATCTACGATAAGTTGTGTAATCAACGAATTTGATAAATTGATTTTCTGTTTGGGATTTGATATTAATTTTTTGTCTCTCTCTTTTTTCTCTTATTTGGCTTGTTGTTCTAAGCAGATATGAATCGCTACCTGCTCCTGAACCATAACTTGTTACAATGATTAGGTCTTCTGGTTTTGCAATGTCCAAAACAGCAGCTAAGCCTATAGGTGAACATCCAGAGTAAGTGTTCCCAAATTTGTTTACTTGAAGGGAGATAGAATACTGATCTTCTTTAAAACCCAATTGTGCAGCAACCTTAACTGGAAATCTTGGATTAGGTTGGTGAGTGATAAAATAGTCTATATCGATTGGCTTAAGATTACATTTTTCCATAAGTTTTTCGGTTGCCTTTTTTACATGCTTAAAGTATGCTGGATCACCAGTAAAGCGACCCCCATGTAGCGGAAAAGGTTGACCATCTCTTCTCCAAAAATCAGGGGTATCAGAAGTAATAGAGTACCATCCTTCAATTTTGGCAATAAGATCAGTTTTCCCAAAAATGTAAGCCGATCCACCAAACCCAACAAAATCATCAAGTTCTCCTCCCGGACAACCTTTTGGAGCTGCTTGGGAGTTATCAGAACCAATAACCATAGCATACTTGATTTCAGAATCATAATAGTTTACTAAAGAAGCAGCATCTTTAAACATACTCGAAGCTGCTTTGCATGCAAATTCTGTATCAATGGCATCAACAGCCTGCATATCTTCTTCTTCTTTACCTAGCCTTAAAACTTGAGCGACTTTTGACGCAATAGGCTTGACAGCATATGGATTCGATTCCGAACCAACATATACCTTGCCCACAAGTGAACTATCGATTGCTGAATGTATCAAAGCCATTTTTCCTGCTTCTACAGCTGCTGTTACTGAGTCTTCATCGATAAAAGGAACGGCTCTTTCGATTCTATTCTCTTTTATTCTAAACCTTGAGGTATATACACCATAACCTACAATTCCTGGAGTATCATATTCTTTGCTAGAGGGAACAATTTTGTATTCTTGGTGTGGATAATATTCATCAGCTAAAGTAAAAGCTAACGAGATTGTAGGAATTACTTCAGTGGCACTAACAGAATATCTTCTTCTAAAACGCGGTATAACTTCTCTTCCTTCAAGATCTGAAAAATCAACAAGTTCATCTTCTTTTATTATTTGATCAGTTAATCTGCCTGGAACTCGAATTTTACCATCATGAAAAGATATGATACCGTAAATGTAACTTCCAAGCTTTCTAAACTTATTTGTTGGTTCATTTACAAGAGTACAAAATTCAAGTTTTCCTTTATCATAAAATAGATTGATATTTTGCATTTTGCCAAAGCTTTTCCTTCCGCAATTTCCACAATAATCTCTTGCGTCAAAATATTCCTGTCCACAAATGCTGCATCGACAAGCTCTTAAAGTATCACCAATATAAGAAACCCGTCTTTCTATTGGTTCACTGCTCAATTATTTCTCCTCCTAGTATAGTAATGTAGGCTTTGGTACCAAAACCTTCAAGCTCTTGAACGCACCCAAATTTAGGAATATTATTATCTATCATAACTTGTCGATCACCAGCTTGATTTTTCAACTGTTTAACTACCTCAAAGATTTGAGCACCCCCAGTTGCTCCTATAGGATTTCCATCCGCTTTTAGACCGCCATTTGTATTAACAAATAATTTCGTACCATTCACTTCATAATATCCTTCATAATTATCACAAGTACCTCGAATATTTCTCCATGCTGTTCCTGCTTCACAAAATCCCAAATCTTCAATAGAAATAAGTTCCATAACAGTTGATTGATCATAAACTTCAGCTATTCCAATATCAATTAAGGGGATTTCAGCCATTTTCAAAGCTTTTTTCATAGCTATTCTAGTTGCAGAAAAACCAGTGAGATCTCTTCTTGAAGGAAAAGTTATAAAATCTGTTGCAGAAGATTCACCTAAAACATAAATTGGCTGATCAGTAAATCTATTTGCAAGACTTGCATTAGTAAGGATTAAAGCCGAAGCACCATCTGATATAGGAGCAAAATCATAAAGACCCAATAATTTTCTCGCATTTTTTCTAGCACTTAAAACATGTTCAATTGTTATTCTTCGGTGAAATTGGGCAAATTTATTTTTTAGAGCTTGAGCATGGTTTTTAACTGAGATTTTTGCTAAAGCAAGATTAAGTTTATCCAAATCATCTCCAGATACATTATGCTTCTTTATATAAGCTCTTAACATAAGTTCATGATTAGCTTCTGGAGTACCTCCAGCATAATAACTCCAAGGATCTTCCAAAAGCATAAGATCATCCCGGATTTTATCCCAACGATCAGTCATTTTCTCTATTCCACCAACCAAAACTGTATTATAAACTCCAGCTTTGATTGCATTACATGCAGCCAGAAGAGCAGCACTAACAGAACTAGTGACCTCCATTGGGACATGAAGTTGAGTAAGCTCAGAAAGAAAACCCTCTTCTAGACCCAGTTTATTGGTTATTGGCAAAAAACAATCTGAGAGATAACAAGCCTCTAGATTCTTACGTTCAAGGCTGCACTCATTTGAAGCTGTGAGCCATGCCTCTTCAATAAGTTGTTCTGGCTTCTTTCCATAATGCTCTCCAAATTTTGTTCGACCAACTGCCACTATAGCTGGATTATTTTGCATTATTCAATCCCCAATTTTGATAGCAAATATCCTTTAATTGGTAGATTATTAAGTGTTTGCCATATCAATTTTTTAATAAAATATCATAATTTAGCAAAATATTTTCAATAAAAAGGAGAATCTAAATTAAAAATTTTGTTTATCAGATTTTATAATCATTGCTGCAAGACTTTTATGGATTTTTAATATCAAAAATAAATCCGATAGATATTTTCAACATTTTTATTTTATTTATTCTTCAAGTATTATTATAAAATTTATTATCATGAATTATTCTACTCATTTTTAAGTTTACGAGTTAGCCTTCTAATCATATCAAGTAGATTTTGACTTAGTTTAACTGGATATTCAGGAGAAGATTCCAGCGCTTTATATTTAGCAGGAAGACATCGCAGATTTTCTTTTGCACGATTACGTATTGATTCAAGTGAGGGCAAATTATAAATTAATTTGCCTTCGTCTATTACTTTCTCTAGTAGAGGATCACCTAATAGACATTCATTATCCAATCCTATTAGGTCATGATCAAAATATCCTTTCTTGTTTTTATAGCGGTATATTTGTTTTCTTCCCGGCAATGTAGACTTACCTTCACTAAGCTTCATTATGGCTGAAAAACCTCCTTTTTCATCCCGAATCTCACATAGTTTGTAGATTACATCCAAATAGGGCCTATCTGAGCTAGTTCCCAATTTTGTTCCAACACCAAAAACATCAATCTTTGCTGAATTATTTAATAAATTATTAATCCTATATTCATCCAAATCACCACTTGCAAATATCTTAACATAATTAAGACCATTATCATCTAATATTTTCCTAATTTGTTGACTAATTTCTGTCAAATTGCCACTATCTATTCTAACTCCTCCTAGATTATATCCAGAGTTTTCAAGTTCTTTCCCAATAACAACAGCATTATTCACTCCAGCAATATTATCATAGGTATCAATTAGAAGGGTGGTCTTATTAGGAAAGGTTTTAGTAAAAGCTCTAAAAGCATCAAGTTCATCTCTATAAGACATAATAAAAGAGTGGGCCATGGTTCCAAAAACTGGAATATCATAACATTTCCCAGCCAGAACATTCGATGTGCCTTTACATCCTCCAATATAACTACACCGAGCAACTTTCATACCAGCATCTAATCCATGTTCTCTTCTTAAACCAAATTCGATAACAGGTTTGCCTTTTGCCTCATTTACAACTCTAGAAGCTTTAGTAGCAAGCATTGTCTGTAAATTAATAGTATTAAGGAGGAAAGTTTCAATTAATTGAGCTTCTATTATTGGCGCTGTAATTCGTATTAAGGGTTCATTCTGAAAGACAATACTACCCTCAGGAACAGCCCAAACATCTCCAGTAAATTCAAAATTTTTTAAATAATTTAAGAAGTCTGTGTGAAAGTTGTGTTTTTTAAGATATATTAATTGTTTATCAGTGAATTTGATGTTTTTTAAGAATAATAGTACCTGCTCAAGACCTGCAAATAGAAAATAGGATCGGTTTTTAGGCATATTTCTAATAAAGAGATCAAAAGTAGCTGGTTCATTTTTATTGTTATCATAGTAACTAGCGCACATTGCTAATTCATAAAAGTCAGTAAAAAGATTCAAATCTGATTCCTTATAATCAAGAAAACTTTTCATAAACTATAGGTAAGTTCAAATTAATTTAATTGTTCTGGATTAATCAAAAATACTCTGATTTAGACAATTAATATAGATGATAACATTAATTCTAGATTTGAAACTTTTATATATGTCAATGACAATGGTAGCTCTGAGCGTCATGGCTGAAGTTTGTTCTACATGTGGACTTCCAAACGATTTATGCGTTTGTGGTGAAATAGAAAAAGAGCAGCAGAGAATTCGTATCAGACTAGAAACAAGAAAGTTTGGTAGATCAAACACTGTTGTTGATGGAATGGAAGATAAGAACAAAAAATTATCTGAAATTGCTCAAAAATTGAAGAATTATTGTGCCTGCGGCGGAACTTCAAAGAATGGACAAATTATGTTACAGGGAGATCACCGGGACAAAGTTCGTGAATTTCTAATAGAGAAGATGGGATATCCTGAAGAAAACATAGAACTTCAATAACTTCAATAATTTGCTTATCAACGTTGGAATTCTAAATGAAATTTTTCCAAAATCTTAACCAGATGCTTGGAAACCTAAGACATAAAAAACCATCAATGATTTACTGCCCCAAGTGTGGTAATCCAGATATTAAGAAATCCAGTAGTCTTGACAGTTGGCTAATTCCTGCTAAGTATATGTGTGATAAATGCGGATATTTTGGTTCTATGATTATGGAACTAGAAAAAAAAGAGGATGAATAAAAAAGAATTAATCGGGTGTTACTATTTTTAGCTGTTTCTTGAGAGTTTTGTATCTATTCCTTACAGTGACTTCTGTTACTCCGGCTGCTTCTGCGATATCTTTTTGAGTTTTCTTTTCACTGTTTTTCAAGCAGGCTATATATAGAGCAGCAGCAGCTAATCCCATAGGATCTTTGCCTGCAGCAGCACGTTTTTTTCTAGCATCGCGAAGTATTTGTATGGCCAAACCTTGAGTTTTTCCAGATATCCCTGTACGTTCAGCAATTTTGGATACATAAGTAAGTGGATCAGCAATAGGCATATTTACTTCCAATTCTCTTAGTAACAGCCTGTAGCATCTTGCAACATCTTTTTTATCCACTAAGCTTGCTTCTGATATTTCACGAAGAGTTCTGGGTGTTCCACTACCCCGACAAGCAGCATATAGAGCAGCAGCAGCTATTGCAGCTATTGATCTTCCACGAACTAATCCTTTGTCTAGGGCTTTTCTATATATTACTGCAGCTTTTTCTTTGATTTGAGAGGGGATAAAAACTTTATCAGATAAACGATCTAATTCAGCCATTGCTTGAGCGAGATTTCTATCAATAGATGAGTGTACTCTTGATCGAATTTGCCACTTTCTCAATCGCCACATTTGCAATCTTGTTGAGAGAGGTAATTTTCTACCAAAAGCGTCACGGTCAACTTGGCTTATTGCTGTTGATAAACCTTTATCGTGAACAGAATAAGAAGTAGGTACACCAACACGACTTCTAGAAGTTTTTTCTTCTTGTGTGAATGCTCGCCATTCTGGTCCTTTATCCATCATTTGTTCATATAAAACTAGACCGCATCCACCACATACTGTTTCACCTGTATCATAATCATGAACTCTATTAGGACTGCCGCATTCCTGACATGTATCAACTTGGCGGCTAAACGAGCTCTTTTGTTTTTTACTCATTTTTTTAACTCCATTGATAATGCGTGCCTACTATCCCATATCCCTTAATCTTTGAAAGAAAAAGCCTATGGAACCACGCAAACTAAGCTGATGCAGGTATCTAATATATAAGCTTTACTATTTCAGCAATGATATTTTATATATTGTTCAAGAATATGTGTATCAATTTTTTCGCTGATATAAAAATGAAACGATATTCATATTATCAATTAATTCAGATGATTTTAAGTTAAACTGAATAGCAAAGTTAAAGGATGTTAAATATTGAGAATATTTATTAGAATGTGAACATTTTAACGAAGAAAGAGTATACAGATTAGTCAAATATTGCAAAATGAAGCCCGGTGGTGTAGCGGCCAAGCATAAGGGCCTTTGGAGCCCTAGACGAGAGTTCGATTCTCTCCCGGGCTATTAACATATTCATTTAAAATATTTCACTTCAGGTTTCTAGTTAATAAAATAATTACTAGACTAAACATATCTGCAAATAAATAGTTGGTTAATTCTACATTATTAATTAAAAAACAGATATTTTTTAGATAATAACGCTATAATATTAACACAATTAAATCAAATTCTCAAAAAAATATAGATAACTACTTCGAAGATCGAAGTAGTAACAAAGAGAAGAATTATTAAAAGAGATTCAAATAAAAAATCAAGTTGAGAAATAAATTGTCGCGTGAAGACCAGAACATTATTCAAGAATCTGATCAAAATCTACTAAAACAAATCTCTAAAATTCTAGAACGTTTTCCAGATTTAGAAAGCTAGTTCACATATCATAAAATTATATTCTCTATCTTTTATAACTAAAGATTAATCTTGAACTAAGTTTTTATAAAACCTAGAATTGTGTTTTCAATCATTCAATATCTCTAATTTGAATTTAAAAATTATACAAAAATTCAAAAAAACTAAAAAATGGAGATTAGAAATGAAACCAATAATTAGAAAACCGCAAAAAAGTAGATAATAGCATTATAACCATGATAAATTTAGATAAAAAGAAAAATCTGAATTTTCTCAGGAATATAACCATTAAATAAATATGCTTGAGTGTTTAATGAAAAGCAATTATTAAAACTAAACAACAGCAATTTGAATTTTGAGAGTATGATATTGTTGAATTTTCTGAAGGCCTTTATTTTATTTGGAAAATTAACAAAAGAATCAAAAAAACCATAATTTTGGCTAAGATAAATAAACCCAAATTATTCTAGAACAATTTGGTTCAATTAATGTTTGAAAACAAGTTAAGCAAAATATAATATCACTCTTTATATTTTGATATAACATTTTCTTAATATCTATAAATATCGAAAACCCAAAAAATAAATAAGAGGTCTAAATTGAAAGTTGAAGCTGAAATGGTTTTCAGCACTTGAAGACAAAATCACAAAATGGAATATAGCTTTCTTTATTTTCATTTTAGTATTCATTCTATTAGTAACCATACAACTGGATTATATGGGAATCCAATGGGATGAAATAACACATCTCAATGGAGGGTCCCTTATTCTAAGAGGAGAATATCAAGAATATTTCGGATCCTATGCTTTTTATCCTCCTATTTTTGATTTGACCACAGCAACTCTATTTGGAATAATTGGTACAAACGTATTCACTGCTAGATTCGTATCCGTAATATTTGCAATTTTTTCACTAATTATTTTATTTAAATTGGCCAACAAAATGTACGGAAAAAAAACTGCTCTAATTTCAGCCTTACTATTTGGGATTATGCCTGGCTTTGTGTGGCTATCCCGAGTAGCAATGATAGAAACTATGTTAGTTTTTTTCTTTACAACTACGATGTACTTCTTTTTTAATTGGATGCGTTTTCATAAAAACAAGGATTTAATATTAAGCGGATTTATGCTAGGTGTTGGAATCCTAGTTAAATATCAGATGATAATTGCAGTGGTAATAATGTTTGCAAGCCTATTTGTCTTGTGTCGAGATTACCTCAAAACAAAACTCTCTAGAATACCCTTATTATTATTGGCTGTAGTTCTAGTAATAATTCCTTGGATTTTTGTATCCTATCAAGTTTACACATCAGGTATGCTTGATCAGTGGATATATGCGATAGGAATAGGAAATCCTGAAAAATCTCTATACAGCAATCGTTTGCCAATACCAATATTTTATCTCATAGAGATGACATGGCCTTATGAAAATGTTCATCCAATCTCACTATTCCTTTACTTGGTGGGACTTGGAGGGTTAGGCTTATATGTTTTAAGAAGAAAATTTGAAGATAAATTTTTATTAATATGGTTTGGAGTAGTTTTTATTTTCTTTACTTTAATTGCAAACAAACATTGGCGATATGTAATTCCACTTTTTCCAGTACTTGCAATATCAGCATCCAGCCTAATTTTGTATGTTTATTCAAGAATTCAAAATAGTTTACTTTCAAAAAATATTGATTTAAAGAAAAAACAAGGGATAAAAATTATAGCTATTGTTTTGGTTTCATTAATATCAATTTCAGTTTATTTGAGTATTTCAGATGCATATTCATGGGTTAAAAAAGATCAAATTCGAGTTGAAATTGGTGAAGCGACAAACTATGCCGCAGAAATTTTAGATTTTAATGAATCCATAGCTATACTAGCTCCATTTAATCTTTTCAGTCAAGATATGGTGAAATTCTTTTTAGAAGCAAGAAATATGAAAAACAATACTGTATGGCAATACCCAGAATTGCCAGTTGACACTTATACTCCAAATTTCAATATCACTGAATTTATCTATTTATGTGAAAAAAGAAATACCAAATTTGTATTTTTTTATGAACATGGGGAAGGTATTCCTTTTTTTAATACAGATTTGACCTTATTGGATATTAAAAAGCAAATCGCTGAATCGGAGAGGTTTACTCTTTTAGAAGGATCACTTTATTTTGGAACACCACCAAACACAGTTTATGTGTCTAGATTTCTTAATCCAGATTAAAACTGAAGTTTTGATTATTATTGAAATCCTATTTCTTAATTTCCAAGAATTCAAATCCTGTTTCTCTATGCTTTAATCTTGAAATTTTAGTTTTAACCAATTCGAAAAGTACAACCTCCCCGATTTTCCAAACATCCACACCTAATCTTATACATCCAGTAATAGTGTGTTGTTGTCTCCCAAAACTAGTATGCATATGAAGTGTAGGTTTTCCTTTTTCATTCGTAGCAATCGTGCCTATCCCTTGAGCTTCATGCACCCCTTTCAGCAAGGTTATAATTGGTATTGGGGGTATGGAATCCCCGTCTTTAGGACCGACTACAATTTTGCTATTTTCTTTAGCTCCTCCCAAAAAGAAACATAAAGCAGCAAAGATTTTTTTTCTAATAGCAAAAAACTCAATCACCTCATGGATTCGATCACTATCATGTAATCTTAAAATAAAAATTCTACCGAGTTTTGCTGTAGTATAATCTATTTTTGCCAATTTTAAGTCCAACCTTTTATGGATATAACTGTTTTTTATCAAAAAATATAGCCTTTTTATATGTATATTTTACTACTATTTTTCCGAAAAACTGTAGAATTCAAACCTTATTTTATATTACATTATTTCTGTTTTTCCAATAAAATTGATATTTAGAAAGATTTTGAAAGTGTCTATTAGTATCTTCTAGTTGTTTTTTTAATTACAAAAACATATGTTACAAAAAAATTTAATGATTAATAATTACTTCTTTCAAAATTGAAAAATTGATTATTCTCCAATTTAAAACAATTTATTCGAAGAATAGTTCAAGCGATCGGTTGTTTTAGATTCTTTTTATAAAGAGAGGTTTCCTAGCTTCTTGTTTTCTTTCATCTAAAGAGATTTCAATTAATGGAGTATCCAGTTTTTTTTCAATTCTATTGTTTGGGCAATTGGAGGAACTGACTTCTGTTGCTTCTGGTGGATTAATTAAAAAAGTGATAACTTTTTCTTCCTTAGTATGACTCATTTTTTCACAGTCCTCTTGAAAAGAACATATAATATAAATCTTAAGACTTAATAAACGTTTTTAATTAAAATGTTAATAAATAAATGATCTAAGAAAATCAAATATTTCAAAAAACCTCTAAAAATAAATGTGAAGCTGTTTTTGATTTTCTTTATTCGAAGTAAATTTAGATATCTTGATACCTATACGTCTTATTTCTTTTTTGGATTCATTCAGAAACAATTCGATTAGTTTTTTAACAGTTTTTTTAAGCAGGTTTATATCATTGGTGGAATTATTCAAAGTTTTTGATTTGGATCGAAAACTTAAATCTGTCATAACTGCAATTATTTCAACTCTTTTGAATTTCAATTTTTTATCCATCAAATCTTTATGAACTTGAGATATTAGTTGATCAGTTTTCTTAATTAGAAGAGTCAAATTACGGGTATTTTCTTTAAGAGTAGAAATTCTACTAATTGAATTTTTTTCAATTGTTTCATGAACAAGATCTTTGCTTACACCACTTGCAACATTATGAAAATATATTCCAAGGGTCCTTCCGAAAAAAGCAACCAATTTTTGTATATCATATTTTGCTAGTTGTTCAATCGTATTTATGCCTAAAGAGTTCAGTTTTTTAGCAGTCTTTTTTCCCACTCCAGGAATACGAATAACAGGTAAAGATTTAAGAAAATTCTTCACATTATCAGGTTTAACAACTGTTATTCCATTAGGTTTATTATAATCAGCAGCCATTTTTGCTATGAGTTTATTGGGTCCTATGCCTGCCGAAAAACTAAGTCCTAGTTTATTTTTAATTTCATTTTTTATATTATTAGTATACATAAATCCTTCATCAAAGCTTCCCTGAACTTTTCTAGAAATATCTAGATAAGCTTCATCGATTCCTACTTGTTCAAAAATATCAGAGCATGACCTAAGAAATAACATAACATCATCAGAAATTTTTTTATAATATTCATAATCAACAGGAAGAAATATCGCATCAAGATTTTCAAGTCTTTTTTTAGCTAAATATAGTGAAAGCCCGGAATTAACACCAAATTTTCTAGCAATATAATTTGCAGTGCTAACAGCTCCACTATCTTCTGTTCTACCAGAATAAACTCCTATAACAACTGGTTTCTTTTTAAGATCTGGATTTCTAATTTCTTCACATTGAGCAAAAAAGTAATCTAAATCTACTAAGATTATTATTCTTGATCTTGTCGAAATATTTCACCTAATTTTGAAGTATGCCAAAAGGTAAAGAAAAACGTTAGTGTTATTTAGCAAGAAGACTAGAAAATCTAGGAATTTGCATGAATAAAAATAAAAAAACAAATATTGTTTACTGGATTGAAAACAAATTATATTTAAACATAACAAACAGATGCTCAAATTGCTGCAAATTTTGCATAAAGAATTTCAGGGAAGGATTAACAGGATTCAAACTTAAATTATCTAAGGATCCATCAATCACTAAAATAATAGAAGAAATAAAAGATGTTTTAAATAAAAAAAATTGGAATGAAATTATTTTTTGTGGTTTTGGAGAGCCAACCGAGAGATTGGATGTAGTTTTAGAAGTTACAAAATGGATAAAGAGATATTATGGTAAACCAATCTTATTTCGAATTAACACAAACGGCCAAGCGTACTTAATTAATCCAGGTATAGAAGTTGTTAAAGAAATTAAAAAAGCGGGCATAGATAAAGTGAGTGTGAGCCTTAACGCGAGTGAAGAAACCACTTATTTGAAGATTTGCCAGCCAAAATCTGATAAAGCTTATGGTGCTGTCCTTGATTTTATTAAAAAAGCTAAAGAAGAATTAGATGTTGAAGTTACTGCAGTAGCTATAGAAGAAGTTAATTTAAATAAAATAAAATTACTTGCAGATAAATTGGGTGTAAAATTTAGAAAAAGAGAATATGTATCGTGTATTTTCTAGTTCAACATATAACATAAGATTATCTAATAGTTCCAATCAATAATAAAATTGATTTGGATAATGATTAACGATCCATGCTTTTTAATACCTCTAGGCTATCGATTGTGGAATTTATCCATCTTAAATAAGTGTTTAAGGTAGATCTCAAAGCAGTTGTATCTTTTGATTCAACTCTAACAACAATCTTTAATCCCTCTCTATTTAAATCAACTTTGGAGCGATGACTGGATTTTTTGATTTCTGGTCTTAAAGCCTCAAGAAGGGATACTAGTTGCTGATTAGAATGCACCTTTATTTTTACAGTAGCTTGAGTTTTCATTACATTTTCTTTAATTACCATTGATAAAAATAAATCTTTTAGACTTGTGATTGAAATTGGGAAAAAATAGAGCCTAACAAAACCAATTTATCTATTAATAGTCTATGCATTGCTTGCTGTAATAGCGCTTTTAGAGGCCCTTTTAGCAATAACACCTAATTTAGTAACAGGCGTGTAAGCACCTCCCGCAAAAGTGTAATTACATTTTTTACATTTCCATAGACCTACACTTTTACGTCTAACTCGCAGAAAACCACAATTAGGACATTTATGAGTTTTTTTAAGTTCTGTTACTACTTTAATATACCGTTTTCTTACACTGGATCCGTAACGGGCACCTAGACCCCGGGTTGATCCTACTTTTTTTGTTTTTCCCAAATTATTCACCACTTCAATTTCTTTCTTTGAGACTCAGCTGTTGATTGTGCAAGGCTCATCGCTTCTTTTAATTGTTCAGCTGTGAAATAACCAGACCCACCTTTTTGCATAGCACAAATTTCACCTTTACCAGTAAATGCTATTGAAAGTCTCGAATCCATAACTTCCTCTTCTTCTAGACCAGGATCAATAAATAGTTTATCAACAATTTTTCCTAATGTAACTGTTATTGGAAAATCATTCATTGGAAGAGGGGTATAACCTTGCTTTATTATTACTTCTTCATCTACAATTTCGTAATTATGCATCTTCGTATTCATTAATGCTGAGACAGCGGCCATTGCGGAAGCATCAATCAAGTTTCCATCATGATTAAGCACATAAATATCAACAAAAACAACAAAGACTTTTTTTCCAGGAATTATACAAAGTTTTTCGGTATCAATGGCTTCCGACTCTCTAATGCCTCTATCAACTATTCTTGATAATTCGATAGCTTCATCTCCGGGTGGACCAGGTTCAAAAGTTGATGAAGCCAGAGGAACCAATTCTGCGTTTACTGTCATCACCCCATTATTAGGTGTATCAGCATATGGAGTGCCGACCTCGACTTTAATTCCTACTAATACTTCAGTTTTTCCTAATTTTACTCTCGCAGAACCCTCAGCTTTTTCAATAGCTCCTTGTTCGATACTAAAAGCTCTATATTCATTTAAATTTCTTTGATCTAAACGCTTTCCTTCTTCAATTGCTTTCTTTATTTGCTGTAGTTTCACTCGAGTTAATAATGAAGACATGACTATTCCACTTCCTCCTCTTGTTCGATGATTTCATACTTCTTTTTGAGTGCTTCCTTTTGTATTTCATATATTTGTTTACAGCCACCTGTAGCTATCTCAACCGCATTTTCAAATTCTTTTAGAGAGAGTTTACCATCCATTTGAAGCAACGTTATAGCATTTAGATTGGGCATATAAGCTACAGGAACATCAGCTGTGCCAATCTTATCCTCAATATCCATGAGGTCTAAAGCTATCTTATTATCAACCTTGCCCGCTGCACACGCAACGACAAGGTCACGCATCGGTATCCCAGCATCAGCTAACGCCAAAGACGCGGCAGTAATACTCGCACATCTAGTTCCTCCATCTGCTTGAAGAACCTCTATAAAAACATCTACACCGGTTCGGGGATAATTTTCAATAAATACTGCAGGCAAGAGTGCGTCTCTGATTACTTTTGATAATTCATTTTCTCTTCTTGAAGGTGCTGGTGATTTTCGTTCAGGTACTGAAAAAGGTGCCATATGATAGCGGCATCTTAAAACCATCCTATCAGCTTGTTGCAAATGTTTAGGATGCATTTCTCTAGGCCCAAAAGCACCCGCAAGAATTTTATTTTTTCCATGTTCAATATACGCTGAACCATCAGCATTTGGTAAGATTCCTACGTCTATTTTCACAGACCTTAATTCATTTGGTTTTCTACCATCTAATCTTAGACCTTTTGTATTTATTAATTTTTTAGGTTTTTCATTCATCGTTATTTTCTCCTATTTTTGCTTTTCATCATTAAGAAATTGTGTTATTCGATCTGTAAGACCGCTAGTATGAGATTCTTTTTCAATTTTATTTATCGCTGCTATTGCGATTTCTTCATCTTTGGGATCTTTACCTGTAACTAGTATCACCCCATTTTTTCCTAAAATTATTTGACAATTTGTTGCTTTCTTGATGTTATTTATCATTGATCCTTGTCTGCCAATCACTCTTGGAATTTTAGTTGGTGTAATGTTAAGTATCTGACCTCTAGTAATCTTTCCTAATCCGGGTTCTCCAACAGTGAGCTGGGGATCATGATACCTATCAAATGAAGCTATCTTAGCGACTATCAGATCACCTGCTGTTAGAACCTGGGACAATTCATCATTTTGTGGCTTGAAAGATCTATTAAGAACATCTGATGCTCTCAACAGAGCAATATAGGGTGAATTTATATTCACAGTCCACCCGCTAAATCCAACTTCTTTCACAGTACCGATTATTATATCGGCTACTTTAGGAAAATAAAATGCCTTTAAAGCAACAATGCTCACTTTCTTATGAGTACAATTTGCTAGTCCTATTCTTGAAGCATAGATTCTGTTATCTTCCTTATACGTGTTATCACCAGCGATATATTCACCTTCAGCGAGCAAATCTCCCGGTATCACTAACTGTTTTTTTTCAAAAAAAGTTGGCATAAAAATTACTTACCTCAATTTATTTTTATTTAATTAATTATTTTTGTTTCTCCAGTTCCTTTGGTAATATTCCCAAGTTTATTTAGAAATGAGATATAAACCCCGGCTGGCATTTCAATTATACCAAACCAAGATCCATCTCCACGCCATTCTTCTTTTTTTATTACACCAAAATTCTTGATAGATCCATAAGCTTTTGCAGCATATTGAACTGGAATGGTAACTTGAACAGATATTTGTTCAATTTTTAAGGGTAATATTGGCCTCAGCAACTTTATCACCTCTCTAGCTTGCTCTTCTACAGATTTGTAGGGATCTATTGAGTATCGAATTTGTTCCATGGCGTTTTCTATTCGTAAAGGAGGATGAGGAAGCTTAGTTTTAGGATCAACAGCTTGTCTAGAGATGAAATCAATTATTTGTTTTCTTTTGTCGTCGATCATCTTCCGTCTTTGCTCGGTGGTCAGTTGAAGAGTTCCATTTTTAAGGATTAAATCTGCAATTATTAATGAATCTGTAGTTTCAAAAACAGTCCTCATTTGTTCTTCGGAAGCTTTCGTACCTTTATTTGCATCAGTAAAAATTGTATCAGTTGCTAGAACTTGACTTATTCCTGAAAGTTTTTCATTTCGATAATCTAATGCTTTATTTGGTTTTACCAAAATTTCAAAATGCATTTTATCTTTTGTAAAACGCGCTACTGTATACTTTTCACTCATCAAATTGTCACTTGCTCAAACCCAGCTCTTTCAGGTGATCCTCCACTTTAATATCAGATAGCATTTCCATTTTTCTAGTTTTTTTTGGAATTACAGCTATCTTTATTCTGGGTGACAATTGTCTTTCCTCTAAAGCTTTTCCTAAACATTTTATAGCTAATTTTGTTGTCTCCTCTAAAGTCAGATCCTCTTTGTATTCCTCTTTAAGTATCGGCAAAGCAGTTTCTCTTCCAGCTCCTAGAGCTGTCGCTTTGTAATTTCTATAAGTTCCACTCGGATGGGTTCCAAAAATACGTGTTCCAGTTTTATCAACTCCGCCAAATATTATTGAAACCCCAAAAGGTCTAACACCTGCATGCTGTGTATACATTTGCATTATATCACAAATTTTTTTTGTGACAATTTCTATATCAATAGGTTCATCATAAGTAAGTTTGTTACTTTGAGCGTTTATTCGTGCTTGATCGATAAGCACTCTAGCATCTGAACTCAAACCAACAATAGCAGCTCCAACATGCTCATCGACCATAAAGATTTTCCATGAAGATTCAGCTTCTTCAAGAGGTTCCACATTTTCCTCTGAACCTAAAATTACACCATCATTGCATTGAATTCCAATAATTGTAGCACCACGGTTAACTAATTCCATGGCATATTCAACTTGAAATAGTCGCCCATCTGGGGAGAAAACAGTTATAGCACGGTCATAAGCTCCAGGTGCTGCAAATACAGACATCATGTCAACCTCAAATTACTCTTTACACTTTTGCAGTCTCTCATGTGATAACCTAACTAAAAACCTTTCCCATTCTTTCAATGTTTTATTTATGTTAATAATATAGTCTAAAGTAAATTTTAAAAAAAGACTAAAACGATCTATAGATTTAATTTGTTGATCAAATAATTTTATAGGAAAATGATTAATGGAAATTTCAATTTTTAAAATGCTCTTTGAATAAGAGGAACTAAGCGATTATAATCATGATTCTGATTATAATCATGATTCTTATTTGCAATCGAATGATTATGAAAGATATTTTTAAAAGGAAGGTTTAAATAAATTATTTTTCCCTTTCGTAGTTAGCTTCAAGCTTGAATGGATGAAAATTTAATGTCACAAGAATATCGCTATATTCTCCGAATAATGGGTACAGACGTACCTGGAACCTTAAAGACAGTTTATGGTATAGCAAGAATAAAAGGAATCAGTCTAAATCTTGCAAATGCTATTCTCAAAAAAGCTGGAATAAATCCGAATTTAAGAGTTGGATTTCTTTCAGAAACTGAAATTTCAAAAATTGAGGAAATAATAGAAGAACCAACGAAATTTGGTTTACCCGGTTGGCTGCTTAACAAAAGAAAAGATATTGAAACAGGAAAAGATATGCATTTGATAAGTTCAGATCTAATTTTCAGAACAAAAAAAGATATTGATTTAACTAAAGAAATTAAATCTTGGCGTGGATACCGTCATGCATATAGTTTGAAAGTCAGAGGACAAAGAACAAAAACAACTGGAAGAGCAGGCAAATCTTTGGGAGTAAAGAAAAAATCTCTACGATCTGGAGGAAAATAAATAGAGTAGATAAAAAATGGGAGACCCGAAAAAACAGAGAAAAAAATACGATACTCCGCGCAGTCAATGGAGCCAAGATAGATTAGAAGAAGAGCTAAAGCTTCTCGGACAATATGGTTTAAGAAATAAACATGAATTATGGCGCCAAAAAACTGAATTGTCAAAATTTAGGGGAATAGCACGTTCATTAATAAGTAAAACTCCAACTGAAAGGGCAAAAATGGAAAATGAATTATTATTACGGTTAAAAAAAATGGGAGTGCTTGATCAAACAGCTGTTTTAGATAATGTTTTGGATTTATCGATAGAAGATTTACTTGAGCGACGACTTCAAACAATAGTTTTTCGAAAAGGATTAGCAAGAACAATTTTTCAATCACGTCAATTAATAACGCATGGTCACATTACAATTGCAAATAGAAGAGTTACTGTTCCTGGTTATATTGTACCAAAGCAAAAGGAGGAACAAATTACATATAACCCTCTAAGTTCTATCGCATCAGGGGAGCATCCACTTAGACAATCTTTATCCGTTGTTGCAAAAGAAATAGAATTAAGACCAGCTCCAAGAGGAAGGAGGGGTAAAAGAAGAAGATGAGTAGCAAAAAAAATGAGAAATGGGGTATAGTACACATTTACAGCTCTTATAATAATACTATTATTCATATAACAGACATCTCGGGCGCTGAAACAATAGCTAGAACAAGCGGTGGAATGTTCGTAAAAGCAGATAGAATGGAATCTTCTCCTTACGCTGCAATGAGAGCAGCTTCAGCTGCTGCAGGAATAGCTCAAGATAAAGGAATAACGGCTATACATATTAAAGTACGTGCCCCTGGTGGATCAGGGCCTAGAACACCAGGTCCTGGAGCTCAAGCAGCTATCAGAGCATTCGCTAGATTTGGATTTCGAATAGAAAGAATAGAAGAAGTTACACCTGTTCCCCATGATGGAACTAGAAGACCTGGGGGCAGAAGAGGGAGAAGAGTTTAATATTTTTTAATCCTAAAGATCTTAACTCTTCCACAATAAAAGAAATAAAATAAAGATGTTTATTAAATTCCAAATAGAAAAATTGAAATAATCCACCAATACTTCTATTGATCCGCACAATCTTATTATTGACAGATAGTTGGGAGTGTAATATCAAGTGAAAATTGAAGTTCAAGAAAAAGATGAAAAAATTATTCGATTAATTGTCAAAGATGTTGATGTTTCATTGATGAACAGCTTACGAAGAATAATAGTTTCAGAAGTCCCAAGCATGTCAATTGATGAAGTAGTTGTGATCGAAAACTCCTCGATTTTGCAGGATGAAATTATTTCACATAGGTTAGGACTTATACCTTTAACTACAGATTTAGAAGGTTACAATCTTCCTGAAAATTGTTCATGCGCAAGCGAATTTGGATGCAATCTTTGTCGAGTAACATTAACAATGAACTCAGAAGCTAGGGATCAAACGCAAACTGTATATTCTGGAGAATTAGTCTCAGAAAATCCAGCTGTGATCCCAGTCTCTGACAAAATTCCTATAGTAAAACTATCAAAAGGACAAAAATTAAAGTTTGAAGCATATGCAAGATTGGGAAAAGGGAAAAAACATGCAAAGTGGCAACCGGTCTCAATGTGCACCTATAAGTACTATCCTAAAATTGAGGTACCGAGTAAAGAGTGTAAAGATTGTTCAAAATGTGTAGATATATGTCCAAAAAGAGTACTTGGAATGAAGGGGAAAAGGGTTGAAATAAAGAACCTTCTTGCTTGCAATTTATGCATGGATTGTGTTGATGAATGCCCAAAAAATGTGCCACCAATAAAAATTACTTGGGAAAAAAATGCTTATATTTTGAGTATAGAGTCGACAGGAGTGCTACCTCCAGAGAAAATAATCCAACAAACAACTAAAATATTAGAAGAACAACTTACTGAATTAAAGAGAGAAATCGAGGCAATAAAGAAGTGAATCAAACTAAATCAACGAATCCTGAACGTATTAAACTTATACGTCTACTCAAAAAACAAAGTCGTGAAAATAAAACAAGTATTTGGTTAAATATAGCTAAATATTTAACAAAATCTCAGCCGCAGAGAACAGCGGTTAATCTAAGTAAAATAAACAGATACACAGAAAAAAATGAAGTTGTAATTGTACCTGGAAAAGTTCTTGGAACGGGCAAGTTGGATCATCCAGTAGAATTAGCTGCGTTTAGCTTATCTAGAAAAGCAAAAGAAAAAATTAAAGCAGCAGAATCAAAATATTTAACCATTCAAGAACTCATGGAAAAAAACCCAAAAGGAAAAAGAATCAAGCTAATTAAGTGAAAGAGATGCAAATCATAACAAACACAACTAATATTGTAGATGCTGATGGTCTAATATTAGGAAGAATGGCTAGTATTGTTGCTAAAAGTCTTTTAAATGGAAATAGAGTGATAATACTTAATGCTGAAAAAGCTATAATTTCTGGAAAGAAAAAAAGTAAAGTAGTTGAAACCAAAGAATTTCTTAAAGTAGGTTCTCCTAGAAAAGGACCTTTCCACTATAGGAGACCAGATAGAATATTAAGGAAGACAGTAAAAGGAATGCTTCCTCATAGACAACCAAAAGGAAAAAATGCCTATAAGAGATTGAAAGTTTTTTTGGGAATTCCTCATGAATTTGAGAGCACCCAAATGATAACAATAAAAGAGGCGAAAGCATCAAAGTTAAGAGGGCCTTACCTAACTCTTGGAGATTTAGCAAAAGAAATTGGATGGAACGAGGTTAAATAATTATGCCAAGCAAAAAGATTATTGTTGTAAGTGGAAAACGAAAGACCGCTCTTGCAAGGGCTATTGTTAGATCAGGCAGCGGTAAAATACGAATTAATAAGATACCAGTTGAAATTGTAGAACCTGAAATTGCCAGAGAAAAGATTATGGAACCACTGATGCAAGCTGGTAAAGATTTTTGGAAAGAAGTAGACATAGATGTAAAGACTTCCGGTGGTGGATATATGGGACAAGCGGAAGCTGCTCGTATGGCAGTTGCAAATGGATTATTAAAATGGACAAAAAGCAGTCATTTGCGTACTGTTTTTTCAGAATATGACAGAACTATGATAGCTGGTGATTCAAGAAGAAAAGAAACGAAGAAGTTTGGAGGACCTGGTGCTAGGGCTAAAGGTCAAAAGAGCTACAGATAGGGAGGAGTATAATAATGATTATTCCTGTTAGATGTTTTACCTGCGGAAAACTTGTTGGAGATAAATGGGAAGAGTTTGCTAGGAGAATAAAAACTGGTGAAAATGCTAGCGATGTATTAGATAGTTTAGATCTTAGCAGATACTGTTGCAGGAGAATGCTGTTATCAAATGTGGAAATAATTGATCAAGTACTTCGATTTAATGAAGAAACAGAGAAAAGAAAAGAAGCTCATAATTTTTATTAATTTTTCCATAAAGATGATCTAATGAGAATAAAGTTGTCCATAAGGTCTTTTTGAAATTGGTACAATCTTGTAAAATTTTGAGTTCATAATTTTCTTTGAATCTACATTAAAATTATTGCAATATTCTTGAACTAAGCTCTCAATTAATATTTTGTCACGCTTGCCAATATTCATTAATCGCGTTCCTTTTGCACATTTAAGGATTTTATCTCGTTCGTAAATAACTCCTCCATGCATACCCGTGCCAACAAATCTTGCTTTACAGCAGTCTCCTTTTTTTAAATTTAACCCCAGAACTAGGATTATTCCACCTGCCATATATTCACCAAGAAAATCTTGCGCAGATCCACCTATCACGATAGTAGGTTTTTTCTTTTTATATTCTTTCATATGTATGCCTACACGATAACCAACATCATCTCGAACAAAGATTTTTCCTCCCCGCATTGAATGCCCAGTTAGATCCCCAGTCCTACCATAAATAATTAGTTCTCCTTCATTCATTGTATTACCACAACCATCTTGAGCATTCCCATTTACAATAATTTTTGGGCCATTCATAAAAGCTCCTAAATCATTTCCAGGCGTTCCAAAAATCGTTAATTTTACATCATTTCCTAAATCTGTACCTATGTATCTCTGACCAAATACATGCTGAAGTTCAATTTCTTTTGCTCCCTGACCCACAATATTTCTTAATGCATCATTAAGATCTTTATAATATACTCCAGCAGCATCAACTTTCCAAGCAGCATCTTCTTTTTTAATATATGAAAATGAATTAGAATCTATTTTGGACACCATTTTTTCTACTTTGATCATATTAATTTAATCACCAGCCATTTTTACTCCTAATATTTTTAATTCTGTATCAGTTAAACCTACACCACGAAGAGCCAACCTATTTCCACGTAAGCTTTCAATAGCATTTATTCCCATGCCACCCATAATATCTTTAATTTCTAAACTCCAACTTGTTAGAAGATTCACAAGTCTTTCTGTAGCTATATCGGGATTAATTCTTTTAGAGATCCAAGAATCACTAGTTGCAATACCCCAAGGACATTTTCCGGTATAACATCTTTGACAAATTGTACAGCCAACTGCTACTAATGCAGCAGTACCTATGTATGCAGCATCAGCTCCCAAAGCAATAGCTTTGATTACATCAGCACTGCTTTTTATACCTCCTGCTGCAACTATGGAAGCCTGATTTCGAATTTTTTCATCTCTTAACCGCTGATCAACTTTAGCTATAGCTAATTCAATTGGAATACCCACATTATCCCGGATTACTTTAGGCGCTGCTCCAGTTGATCCTCTAACTCCATCTAATGCAATAATATCTGCCCCAGCACGAACCATTCCACTTGCAATCGCAGGTGAATTATGAACAGCAGCAATCTTGACAGAAATTGGTTTTTTATAATTTGTAGCTTCTTTCAATGCAAAAATTAATTGCCTTAGATCTTCGATGGAGTAAATATCATGTTGAGGTGCCGGAGAGAGAGCATCTGTTCCAATTGGAATCATTCTAGTTTTGGCAACATGTTTAGTGACCTTTTCTCCAGGTAAATGTCCACCAATACCTGGTTTTGCACCTTGGCCAATCTTTATTTCTATTGCTGCGCCAGAACTTAGATATTCAGAATGAACGCCAAAACGACCGGATGCAACTTGGACAATAGCGTTTTTACCATACTTGTACAATCTTTTATCTAATCCACCTTCGCCAGTGTTAAAATAAGTTCCACATTCCACTGCAGCACGTGCAAGAGCTTCATGTACATTTAAACTAATTGCACCATAAGACATAGCAGAAAACATAATAGGCGTTTCAAGAAGAAGCTGGGGAGATAACTTTGTTTTTAGATTAAATTTATTATCTTTTAAGTCTATTTCTAGCCTATCTTGTTTTGAACCTAAATATGTTCGTATTTCCATTGGTTCTCTTAAAGGGTCAATAGAAGGATTCGTTACTTGACTCGCATTGAGCAAAAGCCTATCCCAATAAGTCAAATGAGGTTTATCGCAGCCCATACCAGTAAGAACCACAACCCCTGATTCAGCTTGCTTTTTTAAATCCCCTATTGCCTCTTGAGTCCAGTTAACATTACTTCGAGATTTATTAGGATTCTTTATAATAGTAATTGCATTTGTTGGGCAGAAAGTAACACAACGTTGACAATTTACACAGTTTTCTTCACTAGAACGAATTAAATCGTCTTCTTCATCATAATAGTGAGTATCATAGGTACATTGATTAACACAAACCTTGCAACGTATACATCGATCTTGATCTCGATCAATTACATACTCAGGCAATGAATAAGTTTTCATTATTATTTGCTCTCCATTGGATTCATCGTCTCGAGCAACTTTTGATTTTTCAATTTACCAATGACCGGTTCTCCGCCTCTCGGATACCAGAAGGTATCCAAATTGGGAGAAACTAAGCGCATAGCCGCTTCTTCCGATGAAATAAACAAAACATCATCCTTAAGACCAGCCACTAATGGACGAAGCTTGATTCTATCAGTTAACCCAATCATTTCACCATGATGAGCAACAATAATACTAAACGGTCCATTCATTAACAAACTTCCATAGGTTTGTCTTAAAGCGCTAAACAGAAGTCTTTCTTCTGCTTTCATAGAATCGATTTCATTCCATAAAGGAGCTGCCAATATCTTAGAAACTAATTCAAATGGCAAGCGCTGCTTTCTCATAAGCAAATCAACCGCATATGCTAAAACTTCAGTATCTGTTTGCATTGTACATTCATATCCATACATTTCCAAAAAACGACTGTTAATACCATATGAAGAAAGCTCGCCATTATGAACTATAGTCCAATCTAGAATGTTGAAAGGATGTGCACCACCCCACCAACCTGGAGTATTCGTAGGAAAACGGCCATGACAAGTCCAAAGATAGCCTTGATAGTCCTCTAGACAAAAGAATTCAGCTACATCTTCAGGAAATCCTACTCCCTTAAAAACACCCATATTTTTGCCACTAGAAAACACATAAGCATTCTCTATTTCAGCATTAATTTGCATTACCGCTTTAACTACATAATCTTCAATTTGCTCATCTTTTGGTTTAATTTTTCTTGGTTCAACAAAATATCTCCAAACCAATGGAGGTTCGGTTACGTTTGCTGGTTTTGTTTGCATTTCTTCATCGTAAATAATATTGAATTTGGAGGCTAACTTTCTGTCAACTTTTTCTTTCGCAGTCTTAGATAAATACATTATATGAAAAGCATAATATTTCTCGAAAGTTGGATAAATTCCATAGATTGCAAAACCTCCGCCAAGACCATTACCCCTATCATGCATATTCGCAATTGCTCTAACAGGACCCTCAGATGAAAACCTATTACCATTTAGATCCATCATACCAAATATTGAACAACCAGAGAAATCTTTGTCATCAGAATAAGGATTATTAATTTTAGTTAAATTTTGCAATTAGTCCACCTCAAAAATTTTTTTCCTTAGAGATTTAGGAAGAGATGCTATTCCAAATTCATCTGAAATAAGAGTCCGCTTAAATTTCTTAATATTAATCCCTTGTTTTAAGAGTTGGAAAAATATTCCAGCTTTCTCTATCTCATTAATAAAAGTCAAGCCAACAATTTTATTGTTTTTAAGCAGTATTTTTTTGTAAATTTTCTTTTTAGGAATAAATTTTGTTAATATTTCAAAATCTTTTATTTCTTTAGGATTTGTGATACCAAAAGTGATTATTGGCATATTAAAATATTTCAGTGAACTCATGGCAGTGCCACCGCTGTAAATCACATCTTTCCCAGCCATATTATATCCTGCTACTTTTCCTTCTTGGTATGCAAGAGGCCAAAGAGGAAGGAGACGATTTTCTTCCAAAAGGAAATCATAGGCTTCAGCTACATCTCCTGCAGAATAAACATCAGCAATATTTGTTTCCATTCTTCGATTTACTAGAATCCCGCGATTGGTCTTTAGATTTGTTTTTTTAGTGATATCTATGCGTGGAATAACACCTATCGCAATGATTATCAAGTCACAATCAATTTTATTTCCATCTGTAAGTATTGCACCAGCTACTAATTTCTCGTTATTTGGTTTACCAATAATTTCTTTAATTGTCTTACCTGTTAGAATGGTAACGCCTGCTTCTTCAATTGCTTTCTGAATCATTTCTGAAGATTTTTCATCCAAAATTAAACTTAAAATATGGTCTTTTAATTCTACCATAGTGACTTTTAATCCTCTGTTAACTAAGGCCTCAGTTACACTTACTCCAATAAGTCCTCCACCTACAACAACAACATTTTTTGATTTTTCAATTTTTGATTCTAAAAGTGTTGCATCTGAAATCGTAGTAAAGGAGTAGACACCTTTTTTGTTACCGCCTTTAATTTTAGGTATAAAAGGGGTTCCTCCTGTAGCAATAAGTAGTTTTTCATATTTTATTAATTCATTATTATCCAAAGTGATTTTTTTTTCTGAAAGATTTAGATTTACTGCTTTTTGACCAACAATAGCTAAAACGTTATTCTTTTTCCAAAAATTATCTTCTCTGCATTTCATTTTATTAAAATCAGCTTTTCCACTAACTAAATCGGATATCATTGGTCTAGAATAATAGGGACAAACTTCCTCAGAAATTAGAGTAATACAGCCCAAAAGATCTACTTCTCTTATTGCTTCAATAGCACCCATTCCAGTAGCAGAACCACCCACAATAACATACTTTGACACTACAGCTTCACCTCTTTATACACAAGTGCTCGATTTGGACAGTGAGTCACACAAGCTGGTTCTCCAAATTCAGAACAAAGATCACATTTTGAAACAGCTTTTCCAGTATTATCTCTCATTATTGCACCATAAGGACAAATCATAATACAGGTCCAACAACCAATGCATTTTTCATAATCATGAGTAACTATTCCTGATTCGCTATCCTTTTTCATAGCTCCTGTTAAGCAAGCGTCAACACATGGTGCATCTTCACAATGTCTACATTGAAGTGCAAATGACACAGGTTTTTGAACTTCCAAATTAATTCTGCTAACTGGACGAGGATTTTCTCTATTGTAAGCTTTTATTATATCCTTTGATTTTGAATGAGACACTGTACAATAAACTTCACAAAGTCCACAACCCATACAATATTGTTGTTTTGAAATGATTTTCTTCAATTTCTTTCCTTCTTTATTCTGTAAATAATTTTATTCAATAACCATAACTCAGATACTATGAATTTTGAATTATCCTATCATCTGTGCTATTTTATTCAATACACTATATCGAAACCAGCCTATTCAAGGAAATACATTATATATAATCTTGTTGAAAATCATTTATATTCAAGGTTATGATCTATACATAATATATGAAACATATTGGGCGGGATATATAATCGCAGAAAAAGATTTAGGATATAGAAGAGTGCAAAGCACAGGACGTGGTTCCTATATAATATCACTTCCAAAAGAATGGATAAAAAATCTTAACTTGGAAAAAGGAAGTGAAATTGCATTTAACTTACATTCTGATTCAACTATAACATTAATACCTAGAAAAATCAAAGAAAAAACGGGAGATATTACAGAAGCTAAACTCAAAGAATACTTTATCAACATTGATGCAACAAAAGAAGATTTATACGCAATACTAAGAATGATAAGAGCTCTTTATGTGATAAGCGCAGATATAATTAGAATTCACTTCAAAAGTGCAGAGGATGCAACAAAAACCAAGAATAAAATAAAACAATTTGCTAGAAACACTTTGCTAGGCGCAGAAATAATTGATGAAACACAAGATGAAATTGTGCTACAGACACTCATAAAACACTCTGAATTTCCTATTGAAAAAGCAGTTAGAAGAATGGCAATAATAGCACTCTCAGCAAATAGAGACACAATATTAGCTCTAAAAGATCAAAAGAAGGAACTTTTTGAAAGTGTAATCAATGCACGCAACGACGCAAATAGACTTGGATTGTATATTGTTCGTCAATTAAAATTCGGAATTTCAAGAAACATGTTTAGAGAACTTGGTTTTAAAACACCTAAAGAATTTTTATTATATAGAATTATTGTAAATGATATTAAGAATATCACGGAAAATGCACTTAATATAATAAATAATTTGGCAAACTTAAAAAAGCAAGTTGATAATGAAGAAATTTTCATAAAAGAACCTCTAGATGAAGAGGTTTATCTCCAAATACTAAATTTTAACTCCGAAGCACATAAATTATTTGAAGAAACTATGAAAGCAATGTTTAAAAGATCATATACCGATTCTGAAAAAATTATTGCAAAACGAGGAAGTTTTATTCAGAATGAAAATGATTTACTCAGATTATTATCTATTAAGAAATTAGATCCAAATAATGCGGCTATTTATAGACTGGTGATGGATAGTTCTAGACGAATACTTGATTATAGTCAAGATATAGCTGAACTAACTCTAAACAGAACAGTTGAAGAAATATGCACATCATTTGAAATCAAATAAGCCAAGGTTAATAATCATTAAGAATTTCCTTTTAATCTATGAAAAATTTAGAAATTTTATGTTTAAACCCTTAATTTTTCATTTAATTTTAAATATACTAAGAAATTTCAGTTTTTGTTAGAAATTTTAATCATGCATAGGCCTTAGATTTGCACCCTTTTTTGGTTTCACCAAATATCGCTCAGACACTACCTAGTCTGACACCTTAGGCGGTTGGGGACTGCGGGCTGAACTGGTCGATCGAAATCTTCCAGCTTACACCCCAGTTCCATTAAACCCATCTTTTATGGGTGCCTTTGTCCCGTAAAAACGGGAATGGCTGCCTCTTTTCGGGAGAAGCTTCGAGCTTAGATGCTTTCAGCTCTTATCTTCAGCGGCGTGGCTGCCCGGCGACTGCCTTGTCAGACAACCGGTTAACTAGAGGCCACAGCGTCCCGTTCCTCTCGTACTGGGGACCCTTTCCCCTC
>LFWW01000030.1 GCA_001273385.1 miscellaneous Crenarchaeota group-6 archaeon AD8-1
TGGTGGGTCTATTTTGCCATTTTCTAGGATGTAGGCATTTTTTATTGGAGCTATATTATCTATAATGAATGAAGGATTTGCTTTGGCATTAAAGGTTGGGGGTAGTGTTATTCCTATTAGGAAAATTGGTAATAGGATTAGAGCTTTTATTAGGGCACTCTTGCTCAATGCTTAACCCCCATTAATTACTGGTTTAAATTGTGTAAAAAGAATTTTTGTGAAAATATTTTGACAAAATAAGCCCAAATTAGTCAAGAAATCTTGTGCAGACTTAGTCAAGAAAATTTGACAAGAAAGTTTTCAAAAAAGGGAAGTTTTACTGGTGACATCACCAGAAAACACAAATTTGAAATTATATCCTAATTTTTGGAATTATCCATTTATTTATTTTCTCTTACAAAACAAGGTATTGTCATTATTATTTTAGGTGAAATTCAAATTCGTTTTGTATAAGCTATAGCTCAAGAATTCTTTGAGGAATCTGTAAAATGTGAGGATAAAAAAGTAAAGTTGATATATTGTAGTGAATATTAATATAGCATATATTAAGCATGTGTGGAGAGAACAATGATAATTCAAACCAACAAGAACAACAAAATAACATCAATCAGATTAGGCAAGAAAATAGAGATCAGAAACATACCGTTCTCAGAACTCGCGATCCCGTGGAACATATGCGTAGACATAACAATATCAGCAAACCAAAACCAAAACATAAGAAGTTCAATTCCTTACAACTTCATAAAAAATAATCCTAAAAATGATAAAGTCTCAAAGATTCTCAAAAGTGGCGAAATAGAAAATCTCAAACAGTCAATCGCAAGATATGGTCTACTAAAACCCTTCGAAGTAGCAGAAATGTATGAAGAACTCGGTTTCTTCTATGGAAAAGGAAAATATCTAGTAATTGATGGACAAAGAAGATACTTTGCATTAAAAGAACTATTAAAGTTACCAACTGAAAATGATGAAGAAAAAATAAAAAGTAAACTTTGGTCAGACAGCGATGATGAAATAGTAGCTAAGGGAGAAACACAAGCTCAGGAACTTTTTGACAATCTAGATATTCGAGATCATGTTTTTATTCCATGCATCGTTTACCCCTACAAAACCTTTCTTCAGATGGTCAGACATAGTGTCGAAGATAAAAGATTCAGTGAAAAGCCAGCAAAACAAGACTACGAACTTATCAACAAAATGACCTCTCAGGGTATAAATGACTTAGAACCTGACGACCTTAGAGACCTATTCAAAGTACGACGCAAAATAGAAGAAGAAAGAGCTGCCATAGAACAGACACTCAAAGAGATTAGAACAAGACTAAAGCAACAACATGAACAAAACAAACCTGAAAGAGCAGAAGCATAAAAGCTCTACCAATCTTTAATAAAAAAATATAAACAAAATCAATGTAAATTTGTCTTAACTTAATGTTTTAATCCAAGTACATCTTAATAAAATTTACACTCTAAAAAAGTGAACCACCTTTTCCAATTTTAAACTTTGGCAATAAAGTTCACGAATACTTTTTTTAGCAACAATTTTTCCTATAATGATATCGACAAACAAGCTTCTCCCATATGTTTCTTTCCAAAGTTTATCAAATATGTGAGGTTTTTTCATCTCAATTGCTTGTGCAGCTAATTCACCATCTAAAAGAGAATATAATATGCCTTCTCCAGATAATGGACTAGTATGTCCAGCTGCGTCACCAATCAATATCCAATTTTTTCCTGATAATGAAGAATTAAAAATCTGTATATTTTTTATATTAGGAGTTTGAGCTGCCCATTTAGAGATTATCTCAATCTTGGGAAGATTATCTATTATGAAGTGATCTAATTCCTTTTTAATTCCATAAGAATTTTTAATTTCTGAACAGCCTATTCCTAAATTAGTATGTTCTGATCTTGGGATTATCCATAGATATCCATTTCTGTATGGTGAAAATCTTATAGTTATTTCTTCTTTTTCCAAGCCTCTAACAAGATAACCAAAGCATAATCCTTTATTTCTTGAATCTAAGGGGCCTAAAATTTTTTCTCTTACTAGACTGTTAACTCCATCAGCACCTATTATCGTCTTTGCTAAGTATGTCTGTAAGTTAGTTTTTATTTCCCACAGGTTATTTTTTCGCTCTATGGATGTAACTTTTTTATTTATGAATTCAGCACCTTTTTCAATTGCCATATTTAATAAGTGTCGATCAAATTCCAATCTTGAAAATATGAAAACTCGTTTATTTCTAAAATTTATACAAACTTTTTTGCCCTTAGGAGATATCACATATATTTTATCTCTTTCATTATGCTTTATTGGGAGTTTTTTTAGAAAGGGAAACAAATCTAGGCATAAGAGTGAAACTAATCCACCACAAGGTTTTTCTCTTGGATGAGAAGGATCGAAGATAACCGGCGGAAGTCCTCTTTTAGCTAATAGATATGCGCAATATGCACCTGATACTCCACCTCCTACGATGACTGTTTTGATCATAACATTTTTCCTATTTTTTATGTGTATTTATTTTTTATAGTAATCCTTTGTAGATAAAACCGATTTTATTTATCATTAAATTGTATTTATATTAATTCTCTGAATGGATAGTTTCAATTATGATTAAGCTCAATATGTTTTCATAACTTGGCATTATAAGCTATGTTCGATCAATGACCTTAAATTATGTTATAAAAAAGTTAGATATAATCAAATAAAGCCAATATTTAATTTATTTGAGAATAGATTGATATTCAATCTGAAATGATTTGGTATTATGAAAATTTACACAATAGGACATAGTACTAGGAATTATGGAGAATTTGTTGAAATTCTAAAACAGTATAATATTAAACTAGTTGTTGATGTTCGAAAATTTCCTAAAAGTAAAAGATTTCCTCATTTTTGTAAAGAAAATTTAGAAAAGGAGTTGCCCCAGGACAAAATTCAATACATTAATTTCCCTCAATTGGGTGGATTTAGAAAAGAGGGCTATCTAGTTTTTTCTCAATCAAATGAATTTGTCGATTATATAAAAGAACTAAAAGAGAAAGTAAATGGTAGAAACTCGGTGATTTTTTGTGCTGAGATCTTATGGTGGCGTTGCCATAGAAAATATATTGCAAAGACATTATCCAAAGAGGGATATCGAGTAATTCATATTTTTGAAAAGAATAAAATTCAAGAGCATATATCTGCAGAAAAAGAGATTAAAGAGAAAATGAATTTTAAAATTTTTTGTGATAAAAAAAGAAAAATTTTCAGATATAATGAGATTTGATATAACTTTTATTTTATTGTATTTATTAGAATTTAAGCTATATCAAATTATAAATAATAAATTCTAATATCAACACAAGATAGCAATTAATTGACTTCCTCTTAAAAGCTAAAAGTTGGTATCTTAGTTTTATTAATTGTTTAATTTGTGGGCATTTCAGGGAAAAGAACTTTCTTAGTGTTAGCTCTGCAATTTGGGCATTCATCTCTGTTTGCGGAATAGATTGTTCGGCAATATGGGCATTCAATTCTAACCATGTCATTGAAATGTTTGTCAATTATAGATAATTTTTTTTCTTGCAGTTCTTTTTTATGTTTTAGTTTTGAGGCTGAAAAGGCAAACCATAAAGCAGCAATCGTGATAGCAATGAACATTAATGCAAAAATTAAAAGTACTTCACCTACTATTGAGGTTGCCATTTCAGTTTCTCCAGATTAGATGGTTTTTTATGTTTTGGTTTTACGTTGGTTTTATTTTTGCATTAACTTATAATTTATGAATTAGAAATTAAGAAGCTAATTCTTTTTAAACAAATAACAATTGAGGATCTAAGTGATATAACATATAGAAATTAATCTTTGAGTTTATCCTATAGAGGATATTGTTTATTAGAGTTTGATTAAAATGGCAAGGATAACAGCTAAACCAAGCTATTTCGATCTTCATAAGACTGGAGAGATGGATAAAAGGATTAAATCACTTTACAAATTTCTTGAAAATTGTGAATTATGTCCTCGAAAATGTAAAGTAAATAGAATAAGGGGCGAAAAAGGTTTTTGTGTAATGGGAAGAGATTTGCAAGTTTCTAGTTATGGTCCACATTTTGGAGAAGAATCACCATTGGTTGGTATTTTTGGTTCAGGAACTATTTTTTTAACAGGTTGTAATTTGCTTTGTGTTTATTGTCAAAATTATGAAATTAGCCATTATAAACTGGGGAAAAGCATCAATGAAAAGATATTAGCAGATTTTATGCTAACATTACAGAAAGATGGATGTCATAATATAAATTTGGTTACACCCACGCATTTTGCTCCTCAGCTGGTTAAATCGATTTCTATTGGATCTGAAAAGGGATTAAAAATTCCTATTGTGTGGAATTGTGGAGGCTATGAGAGTGTTGAGATTATTAAGCTTCTTGACGGAATTGTTGATATCTATTTGCCTGATATTAAATATGGTAGAAAAGATTCTGCAGAAAAGTACTCAAATGCTTCTGATTATTTTGAAAGATGTAAAGAATCCGTGGAAGAGATGTATCGGCAAGTTGGAAATCTTAAAGTTGATCATCAGGGCATTGCTTATAAGGGTCTTCTTGTGAGGCATTTAGTTCTTCCAGAAAATCAGAGTGGAAGTAAAGAAGTATTAGATTTTTTACGAAGCATATCTAAGGATGTTTATGTAAACATAATGGATCAATACAGACCTCTTGGTAAGGCTTGTTTTCATAAAGAATTAGATAGGGGAATAACTGCAGAAGAGTATAGGAATGTTATTAGTTATGCAAAAAAAATTGGTCTTGAAAGATTAGATAAAAATTAATTATCTTATTAGGATAGAGGCAGTTTTTTAGAGTGGTGTAGGGTTTAATTTTCCTCTTATTCGATCAAATAATGCGTAAAGACCAATGGCTATTATTATGGCAATATATCGTGCCGCATATGGAATGTATATTCCAATCATATCTGCTAAGAATAGAAAAATAATTGAAATACCAATGATAAAAAGCAGCATTTTCATTTTAGAGGATAACATACTTTATTCTCAGCTTCCAGAATATCAATTTTCAATTTAGATTTATGATTATTTATTTTTAGTGTGTTGATTTTAGGTATGTAATATTTTTATGAGATTTAAATCACTCGATTCAAATAAACCGAATTTTAAAGTTAATAAATGTAAATAGTTGATGTTAATTGAGTTTTTTGTAAATTACGTCTTTTTCCCTTGCTCGCTGAACCAGTTTTAATCCAATGCTTTGTCCTTTTTTAGCTTCTTTAATAGCTTCATGTTCAATTTGCATTGATTCTACAACTTGTTCAAAATCTGTCATTGGACCTTTTATAAGGATCTTATCCCCTAGAGCAAGAGAAGTTGAAAGTTCAACAACCGCAACGTTTATTTTTGTGAAGAAATGAAGAATTGAACCAACCTCAATAATATTTTCTTCAATCAAATAAATCAATCCTAAATAGTATACATATTCAAAAGCATAAAAAACTTGTCAATAAATCTCCAATTTAGTAATTATATTTAAAAACATAGCTATAAGAGTAGATAGTAAACTAATCTATGCCAACAATATGTTTAATGTATTAATAGAAAATTTTGAAAAGAAAGGCCGTTATCGCATTCTTAATGATTTGCTACCTACAAGGCAAACAAATATCAGATTTTTTAGGTATTCTTAATTAATCCTATAGCATCTTTAAAAGATGTAAAAACCTCTTTGCGGGGTTGCTCTAGCCTGGTAGGAGGCAGGCCTGCTAAGTCTGTGGTCCATTGGGCCGCGAGGGTTCAAATCCCTCACCCCGCGCCATCAAAGCTATATACAAATTTCTGAATAATAAAAACACAAACATAAAAATTTAATTTAAAAAAAGGCTAAAAAGAAAAAATGGGTAAGTTGGGAAGACGTAGATAGTTTTTAAAGCTAGCTAAAAGCTACAAAGGCAGGGGAGGAGGCGTTGCTGTTATTCCGAAAAGTTCTAGCACCAACACTATTATAAACCATATTACAACATAGACTATGTTTGCAAGTATTGAAATTATAAAAGCTTTTAGCCATCCACAATCGAAGAAATGTTTGATCAACCCAAGCCAGATTATGAACATGATTACTACTCCAAGCCAAGCAAGCCAATCGGTCAACCAACCTCCAATCAGAGTACCTATCACTACACCTAGAACAACGATCCAGATCGAATCAGTGAATTTTGCTTTATCTTTGCCTGCGAGCCACCTTCCAGTAATCCACAAAACAGGAGCGAGCAGTATTACGGATACTATCATCTGAATTATTAGTGCTACCCAATCCATTATATTCAATCTCCAAATAACCCTTTTTTAATATAGGAAATATATATGATTTGTCATAGGGAAAAAAACAAAGTAAAAAAAAGCTGAATAATGCAAAATCTAACTAATTAAGCTAGAGAAAAATAACTCAGTAATGTCTAAATCATTTATATCTACTTTAAAAATTTATTAATTCTCATTTTCAGAATAATTAAAGGTAGAGTTAATAATCAACCACCGAGACAATAAGTCAATATTGTTATTATTATCCCTAATACGCTATAACTTAACCCTTTCCTAATTTTGAAAAAGAGACTTTTGCGGGTTTCAAACCAAACTCCAATTATGAACAATAAGACGACAGCTGATAAAACCGATAAATTCAGCATCTGTGGTACTCCTATTATATTTCTTAGGAAAAAAAAGGGTAGAAGTATCAGTAAGCAAGCACCAAAATTTAAGCAAAAATCAAGAAAGATTGTAATTAAATCGTCTTTTATTGAAATTTTTGCTTTGGATTTAGTTCCTGCTAAGTTAGTTACTACTTTTTCGTAAATGCTTTCCTTCTCATCATTACTAAGAAGTTCAACATAAGTATCTTGCAAGTCCTGCCTAACCATCCTGTGACTTTCAGTCCTTTTGTCTTGCTTTTTTGCATAATTAATGATTATGTTCTTTCTTTGTATCAAAGAATGGTTCTCCCAAACATAGAAAATACCATCAACAACTCCCCAAGCAATACAACAGGAGATAGCAGCTCCAATGACCATTGTCATTATCTTATCAAGAAGTACTGGATCACTTAGCAGCATCTCATTTCTTAGAATCCCTAAAAAGCACAGGGTCATCACAACTCCAAAAACAGGTTCTGCAGCGAACCAAAATCTACCAAAATATTTTGAGAGACCCATAATTAAACTGTATTTTTGATAAGTTTGATTTATACTTATCTTTTTGGAATCTCACTGGCATATCAAAACCTCTCCAATATCTGACGGAAAATTTAGGAATACTTTTTTAGTAAAAACTTTAGGAATCAACAAAGATAGAATCTTCTAAAGTCTAATATTAATCTAAGGAATCTCTGAGTTACATATATTTTTAAAATTTACATATTAATTTTTATCAAAAAAAAAGAAAAAAAGAGGTTTTTGGAAAAATCAGGTTTATTTTACTTTTATGGTTTGAATTTCTGATCTTGAAGATTTAGCCGTTTTATTTCCGCGGAACTGAGCGTAGATTTCTGCTGTATCATCCCACCAATCGGGATCCTTGGCTTTCCAAACTATGCTAAATGAGCCATCATCTTGTGTGTAACCATCTTCTAAATATTCATCCAAAATAAAGGATCTATCATGTTCGCGGATTTCAATTCTGACGTCTTTTATTGGTTCTCCACTAAGTCTGGTAAGCTTTCCCTCACATTTTACAATTTGACCTTTAGTAACAGTTTCAGGTAACTTGTATAATTCAAGTTTAGTTTCAGCTGTTCCAACAGGAGCAGCTGCTGCAACAACTGCTTCCTCAACTACAGGTTCTTCAACTGGAGCTACTGGCATACCTTCTATTTCAGCATCACAACTCTTTTGAACTGCTTCTATTCCATGCATGCAACCTTGTTTTGTTTCGTATCCTTCACTTTGAGCAATAATCTCTCCATTTGCAGCCATAAGATTAAACCTATATTCTCCAGCTGAATCCTTAAATACTGTGTATTTAGGATTTGGCAGCTTTTCCCCTGGAACGGTTGTGTCTTCGATTTTTGATTGACAGTTAGTCTGAACAGATTTTACTCCATTCATTGCACCTGCCTTTGCTTCGTAGGCTTCGCTTACTGCAACTATTTTGTTGTTGCCAGCTCTGAGTCGGAACCTGAATTTTCCTGCCATGTCTTCATACACTTGATATTTTGCGGGCATTAAAATCACTAATTAGAAGAATTTACCAATCAGAAGATAAAAGCATTTCGAATAAAAAAAAGGAAGTAAATATTTGTCTATGGATTGATGCTAATTGCTTCTGGCGCTATCTTCTAATTTTTTACTTGCTTGCTCAACAGTGAAACTAGCTGGTTTCATCCTTGGTGGAAACTCAACAAAGGTAGCCATAAACTCCTTCACTAATGCTTGCGCAGCATACAACAAGTAAGCATGACTAATAACCCAATCATAATAAGTATTTGACGTTACATCAGCCCGCTCAAATGGATCTGTACGCAAATTAAACATCTTAGGCAATCTCAGCTTTGTGAACGGCTCAGCCCATATTTGCAAAGTCCCCATAGCCCGCTGTTCCATAAACACCAATTTCCAGTTGTCATAGCGCAATCCAACCATGTCTCCGTCATCACTAAAGTACATAAATCCAGGTCGTGGACTCTTAACTCCTTTTACAGTTAGAAAAGGCAAAAGATCATAGCCATCAATATGCACCTTAAACTGTTTATCACTAACCTGCAGTCCCTTCTTTAGCTTCTCTTTAATATCTGCTTGTCCAGCAGCACTAAGGAAAGTAGGCAACCAATCCTGATGAGCAACAATCTCATTAGAAACCACACCAGCAGGAATCCTACCAGGCCAGCGAACCATACCAGGAACTCTAAAAGCTCCTTCCCAATTAGAGTTTTTCTCATTGCGAAATGGTGTCATTGCCCCGTCAGGCCAAGTATTCATGTGAGGTCCATTATCAGTACTATATAAAACAATAGTATCCTCAGCGATACCTAACTCATCAAGCAAATCAAGCAGTACTCCAACTTGCCTGTCGTGTTCTATCATAGCATCATGGTATTCTGATTGCCAACGCCCAGACTGTCCACGAATTTCATCTGGAATGTGAACTCTAAAGTGCATCCAAGTGGTATTAAACCACACAAAGAATGGTTTGCCTGCTTTATGTTGACGTTTGATAAAATCCATTGTTGCTTCTAGGAATTCTAAGTCTACTTTTTCCATGCGTTTTTTAGTGAGCAGCCCGGTGTCTTCTATTTTTTGTTTTCCTACCCTACCCCATCGTTGATCATCAGTTGGATCATCATGTTCTGTAGCCCAAGAGTGAATTACGCCTCTGGGTCCAAAGTTCTTTCTAAAATTTGGAAAGTCCTTTTCTGGGGGGTAATCAGGATCTTCTGGTTCTTCTTCAGCATTGAGGTGGTAGAGGTTTCCAAAGAACTCGTCAAATCCATGGTTTGTTGGTAGGTACTTGTTTTTGTCACCAAAATGGTTTTTACCAAACTGGCCAGTAGCATAGCCTAATGGTTTGAGAAGCTCTGCTATTGTAGGATCCTTATTTGAGAGGCCTATTTCAGCTCCAGGCATTCCTACCTTGGTTAATCCAGTTCGATAGGGATTTTGACCTGTAATAAAAGCTGCTCGTCCTGCAGTGCAACTTTGCTGTCCATAACAATCAGTAAATCGCATTCCCCCCTCTGCTATGCGGTCGATGTTTGGAGTTCTATAACCCATTAACCCATCAGAGTAGCAACTGAGATTAGTGATGCCTATGTCATCGCCCCAAATTACAAGAATATTAGGTTTTTTATCTGACAATTTTTTAATCTCGAATTTTTCTTTTAGATAACAAAATAATATAAACAGCAAGTATTTAACCGAAGTCGTTCTGAATCTGATGAAAAAATAAAAATAACGCAATCAAATCATGAAGCAATTTCTTTTTCAGAATTTAGATCAAAAATATTAACTAAACCTGTACCTGTTTTTATTATTGCTGGTAAACCAATTAAATCTGTTGTTATAAACAAGATTCTAACTAACAAAGCAAAAGCTAAAGCATTAGGTTGAGGTGCTCCAATACTAGTTAAAAGAAAAACATAGGCCGCCTCTTGGAGACCTAAACCTGCAAAAGTAACGGGAACATACATAAAAACAGCTGTTAACGGACCCATGAAAAGTAAATCGATAAAGCTTGGCTGGGGCATATCAACAGCACGTGACAAGAACCAAATTCCAAAAGTAAAAATTAAAACGGATAGAATAATCAAAATTGTTGTAGTTTTTATGGACTTTTTTAGCAGACTTTGATCTTTATCAAAAATCTCCAGAATGGGTTCAAATTTAGCAATTAATCTTCCAAAAAGAGGAAAACCGACAAGTTTCTTAACAAGATTAGGCATATAATTTGTCCATACTAAAATCGTAAGTCCTAATCCCATAATTAAAAGCAAACCTATACCAAATAAAAGTCCATTAGCTAAAGAAGGATCCATCGGAATTCTATTCAGAAAATAGAGTAAGGCTATACCTGAAAATATTGCTTTAACAAAAAAGTTCACCGCGCCCATTGCCATTACGCTCATTAAACCTTTTTCTATAGATACCTGACTTAATTCGCGAAGAAGCACTGGAGTAGCAAAATATCCAGTTTTAGCAGGAGTAATATCACTTAGAAGTTGACCTCCATAACTGGCAGAAACTGAAGATCGAAGTGGAATTGAAACCTCAGACGATCTTAATGTCGTATGCAAAGCCAACGCCACAGTTAAAGATGATAATATAAAAAAAATAATTGTAGAAATAAACAAAGGAATATTAATTGATGCCAAAACCTCAATTGTCTGTTCAAAATCTACTCCTAAAAATAGAAGAAATAAGACCACGAAACTGACAGTAACCTGAACTAACAAAATCAGAATACGTTTAGTTGACAGATTCAAGCACCACCAGCAAACCAAATTAGTCCAATTACAATCTTGGAGGTATATTTATCTTTTCAAGAATTGAAAAAAAGAACATTATTTAGATTTATCTCAAAAGCTGCTGCAGGATTTTCAAGTTTCCATTCTTCTAGCACTTTAGGATGGATCTCTCCTAAAACTCCAACTTCTTTTTTATTAACAATAATCTTGCCAAGCCTGCCTCTAATAAATGAAGAGTGAGAGACATTTTCAATAGACCAATCAATTCCCAAATTCATAAATAAAGATGTAACTACTGATTTAATCTCAGTAAAACTTGCATTAGAATGTGTTGTGACAGTCGCAAGTTTAAACTCGTCTCTGCTTAAAGTTTCCGTTGAATTATCTAATAATGTAACAGTACCCAGTTCGAATATTTTCTGAGGAAATTCAAGAGATTGATTTTGGCTTAAAAAGTTCATTAGACTAGGTAAAATCCAGTTTCTTAGACAGGTCATGGTTATAATTTTTGGATTGAGCAATTCGATAACTTTTTGCTGTTTACAATTCATTTTTTTAAAAAGTGTTTCTGAATTGGTTAAAGTATAATTCAAAGTTTCTTGAAAACCCAAACCAACCATTAATTCGCGTACTAGATCAATTAAATCTTGCTCTGAACGCATCGAACCAGTTGTAGGCAAGTCTCTCCATATTGGTTTAATATTATTATAACCAAAAGAAATTGCAACATCTTCAATCAAATCTACTTGATGCATTACATCTACTCTGTAACAAGGAACCCTTACATCAACTGAAGTATTATTAATTTTTTCAATACCCATTCCAGCAGTAAGTAACAAATCGGCTATTTTTTTTGGAGATAAATCGAGTCCAAGCAACTTTTTAGTATAATTAATATCCAGATTAACAATTCTATAATTAAAATTAGGGGTTTCATCAATAGTTTTTTTATAAAAATGCTCATCAGGATAATTTATTATAGCAGCATAAGCTTTTCCACTTTGATCCAATAAAGCTAAACTAACAAGGTTAAGAGTATTAGCTGTTGTTTGATACATGGTACCAGTTACTTCAACAAGTATATTTCGAGTCTGATCAGTTATTTTGCCAAGATCATTTGAATTAATTATAGGAGGAAAAGAAAGAATTTTTTGTTTAGAGTCAAGAAGCAGAGGATAATTTGCATTTTTCTTAACAATATGACCATATTCTATGCCTTTTGGATGCTTCTCAAGGATTTCAGACAGAGTCAATTCATTATCAAATCCCAGAGGTATAAAACTATAATCATTAGGTGCTACAGCTACATAATTAAGGGGAGGAGTGATAAGATCAAAATCGTATAACCCTATGGAAGTTTTCTGTCGACTTCTTCCATATGTTTGATCTAATTTTTCTTGAAGATGCATAAATCCTTTAATTTTGGTGTCATCAAGCTTTAGATCTTTAATTATTGAACAGCAAATATATGGTCTAATTTTCTCCAAACCAAAATCAACATTAACGTCAACTATTGGATCATCAACAAAATAGTCTCTTGGGCCAGATTCAATTTTTAAATAACTTCTCAGACCTCTTGTGACGCCTTCAACGCTCCATAAATCAGGACGATTTGTATCTTTTATCTCTATAGTCAAAACATCGTCTTGTCTATTGAATAATTTAACTTCACTCTTAACCAAAGATAAGATATCATCTAATTTGTTTAAATCAGCATCTAATTTAATCCCTAGCAAAGTCTCAAATTCAATATAAGATACGTCTATCGTTGGCATCTAAATTACCTCTTTTCTCCTCAACCAATCAAGATCCTGACTAAAGATCTCCCGAATATCAGTTAAACCTGATTTCATCATGAACAATCTATCAATACCCAAACCCCAAGCAATAACAGGAACATCAACATCCAATGGCATCGTAACCTCAGGTCTGAAAATTCCAGAACCCCCAAACTCAATCCATCCATAACCCTTCTTGAAAGCACTTAATTCAACACTTGGTTCAGTAAAAGGAAAATAATCTGGCTTAAACCGAACCTCATCAGCTCCAGCAACTTCAATAGCAAATCTAGCTAAAACACCAAGCAGATCTCTCAGGGTTAATTTTTCATCAACAACAATACCTTCAACTTGATTAAATTCACTAAGATGAGTTTTATCAACTACCTCAGGCCTATAACATCTAGCAATTGAAAAATATTTACAAGGAACTTCAAAATTCTTGCTAAGAAGAGTTCTAGCACTTAAGCAAGTACCATGTCCCCTGAGAATAAGACGGCGAGCCTCTTTTTTAGAATAATTGTAATCCCAACCAGTAGAACCAGTCTTCCATCCATTTTCATGAGTGGCTTTTACTTTTTGAAGGGTAGATTGGTATTTATTGATATTTCCAAATTGTGGATCTTTAACTTGATATATCCCAAAAATCTCTCTTGCTGGATGGTCCTGAGGAGTATAAAGAGCATCAAAATTAAAAAATGAAAGTTCAACGGAAGATCCAGTCATCTCATTAAATCCTAAAGTGACAAGCTTAGTTCGAACTTCTTCCAAAAAACGCATATAAGGATGCTTTTTACCACACCAAACATTGGTGACTGGGGCTTGAATATTGTATTCCTGAAGCTGAAAATTTTTCCATTTACCAGATAAAATTAAATTAGGTGTAAGTTGAGTGATTTTATCTTGAATCAAATTTGAATTTCTTAAAGTTTCAATACCCAACTTTGTTATCTCAAAGACACGACTTATTTTATCTACCGTAGTCAAAAGGTTTCTTTTTTTTAGAATATTAATTGAATCTTTAAGATTCTCATCTATTGAATCATGAAGAACTTGTTTCTTACCAAATAAATACTTAAGAAGTTGTTCATCGCCCCCTAGCAGCCTAAAGCAATTTTTTCAAATTTGGAGGTTAATCTTGATTTTTCATATGCAATTTTGAGTTCTATTTTTCCACCCAATTCAATGATTGCATTTAGGAGCCTTCTTTCAGGAAGTCCATCCTCTGCATCCACAACACCTTCAGAAGTTAAATTTATTATTGTGTGTGGTTCAACATAAATTGTTATTAGATTTTTTTCCTGTAACTCTAAAGCTGAACGCATAACTGCCGAATCAGATAAATTGGATTCAAGAATTAACCGGTTTATCGACACTTTCCCTCCTAAATTCTTTAATAAAGAAAGCAAACCAAATTCTTGAACTCTTAAATCCACCATTACATCGATCCTTCATTATCTTAATTTGAGTTTTGCTATTGTAGTTCTAATCCGGCTAATAAAAGCATGTTGATTACCAACTATTAATAAATACAAAAAATACAAAAAAATTAGGGAATACCAAAATTTTAATAATATTTATCAAAGATTCATAAGATAATTAGTAAATAAAAACATAATATTAGCAAAATCTAGTCTTTAGTTTAAGAAATGCTTAACTGTTGATAGGTAATTAAATATTAAAGGTAGAGAAAAAAAATTGGCTTCAGTTGAAAAAGCTCCAAAAAAAGAGAATAAACAACACAAAAAAAAGGAATCAACTACTTTAGAAGATAAAAAATCCAGCACCTATCTTCGAGCAATGCCACTTCGAAGCCTTGATGATCTTGATTTGATTAAAGATGAGGTCACTAAAGGGAATATTCTTATTTTACGAATAACGCCTTTGGCAAACAAAAACATAGAAGAAGTAAAACAAGCAGTAAATGATCTTTATGAATTCACGGAATCAAAAAATGGAGATATTGCAAGATTGGGAGAAGAACGGATAGTTATTTGTCCAGAAAAAATTAAAATATGGAGAGACAAAAACCCAGGATCGATATAAATAAATTTTTTATTTACAATTTTTTTCAGAGTCTAAAAGTTTCTAAGTTTTGAGGAATAATCGCATGCACAGTAGCCTTGCGATCAAGAAAATTAGCCATACTTCTTATTTTATTTTTTTCACCATGACAAATAAAGATTCTTTCAGGCTTGGGCACTAGATGAGTTAAGTAATTCACTAATTGTCTTCTATCAGAATGACCAGAAAAACCTCCAATAGACTCCACATGCAGATTAACAGGAAGCACACCAATTTTTCCCGTATTATCCATCAAAGTAACCTCATTAATTCCCTTCTGAACTCGCCTTCCAAGAGTACCCTCTATTTGATAACTTACAAAAATAATAGTATTTTTTTCATCGTGAGACCAATTTCTAAAATATTCTATAGCAGGCCCACCTTCAAGCATACCTGATGTAGCTAACACAATACAAGGATCCCCCTCAAGAATAGTTTGACGAATACTTGGATGTTCAACTATTGTAAAATAATCTGACTGGAAAGGATTAATTTCATCATGCAAAATACTATTTCGAACTTCCCTACTCAAATATTCAGGATAGGCAGTATGAATAGCAGTTGCTTCAGAAATCATACCTTCAATAAACACAGGAGCTTCTCTCATCAAACCTCTTTTCATATAACCATCTATTATGAGCATTATTTCTTGTGCTCTTCCAACAGCTGGAACTGGAATTAGCACGTTCCCACCTCTCTCTAAGGTTTCATTTATAATCCGAGTTAAACCCTCCTCACATTCAACCCTAGAAGGCATATAATCGTCCTGACCACCATAAGTACTCTCAGTTATAACTGTCTCAATTCTAGGAAAATCTTTAGAGGCCTTTTCTAAAAGCATTGTAGTTCCATACTTATAATCACTAGTATAAACAATATTATGCATTCCTTCACCAATATGTAGATGAACCATTGATGCACCTAAAATATGACCAGAATTATGCAAAGTTAAACGAATATCAGGAGCAATATCAGTAACAACACCAAATCTTAAAGGAATAGTATGCAAAACACATTCACGAACATCCTTTTGATCATAACTAGGAACAATACCCTGCTTACTAGCAACATCCAAATAATCTAATTGAAGCATAGTCATAAGATTAGATGTCGGAGCAGAACAATATACAGGACCATCGTATCCATATTTATAAAGAAAAGGAGTTAAACCACAATGATCGAGATGGGCATGACTTATAATAACTGCATCCAATTGATCAATACGAAATTCTGGAGAATCAAATCTGGGAAATGCTTCAAAAGGCTTTTGAGACCCTGGATTAATACCGCAATCAATTAAAACACTGCTTTCTCTAGTACTCACCAAAAAAGCAGACCGACCAACTTCCTGAGCACCACCTAAAACTGTCATCCTAATATCACCCACAGGATAAATTTTAGGACGGAAAATTCTTTCCCCAACTGTCCTAAGAACCCGCTCTCTTTCTCGACTTTCAGAATGAAGATAATGTCTCATATGAGTAACTATTTTAGATTTCAATGGTGGACTACGCAAAATTTTAGGACGCCACTTTGATTGCTTAATAATTTCTTGTAAAACTGTACCATTTTTACCTATTACTAAACCAGGCTTTTTGGTTTCAATAATAATTTCGCCCAAACTAGGATCAAAATTTATATCAGTAATTTCTGCTTCAGAAGGAATTAGTTCCCTTGAAATTTTTTCCGCTTCAGGTTCTT
>LFWW01000079.1 GCA_001273385.1 miscellaneous Crenarchaeota group-6 archaeon AD8-1
GTGTCAAGAATGGAACAAGCCTCTCTTATTAGTTCAGATCCAAGTTATGGTGAAATTGTTTGTAGGTGTGAGCATGTATCTAAACGAGAGGTCATGGATGCGTTAAATAATACTTTTTCATCAAGAACTATCTCTGCTGTAAAGTATCGTACAAGAGCTGGTATGGGAAGATGCAATGGAGGTTTTTGCCTGCCCAAGATTGTTGATATTTTGCAGAGAGAGTTTGGAATTTTACCTGAAAAAATTAATCTCAAGAATTTAGATTCTCCTCTATTTGTTGGAACTACCAAAGGTTTAAGGCAGGATGATAAAATTGAGTGATATTTTATTTCGTGAAGTAGCTCTTGTTATAATTGGCGGAGGACCCGCAGGGCTTGCTGCAGCCATAAGTGCTAAAAAGAATGGTATTCGAGATCTGATTATCATAGAACGGAATGACTGGCTAGGAGGTATTCTTCCTCAATGTATACATGATGGTTTTGGTATTGAAATTTTTGATGAAGCATTGACTGGACCAGAATATGCTCAAAGATTTATTGATGAATTGAACTTATTGGAAATTCCATATATGCTTAATAGCATGGCATTAGAAATCACGCTTGATAAGAATGTTTATGTAGCTAGCCCCGAGGGACTTTTTTGTTTCAAAGCAAAAGCAATTATACTGGCTATGGGGTGTCGAGAACGAACCAGAGGTCAAATTTGTATTCCTGGAACTCGTCCTGCGGGTGTATACACAGCAGGTGTTGCTCAGAACCTTATAAATTTAAAAAATATGATGGTTGGAAAAAACATTGTTATCCTTGGTTCTGGGGATGTAGGAATGATTATGGCTCGTCGCCTTACTCTTGAAGGAGCTAAAGTTCACGCGGTGGTAGAAATCCTTCCTCACACTAATGGTCTGCCTCGAAACCATCAACAATGTCTTATAGATTATGAAATACCACTTCTACTCTCTCACACAGTAACCGAAATCCAAGGGAGAAATAGAGTAAATTCAGTAACTATCTCGCCGGTAAACAAGGAGTTAGAGTCAATCAAATTGAATCAAAGAAAAATTACATGTGATACTCTCCTTCTCTCGGTAGGTTTAATTCCAGAAAACGAACTTTCAAAAACTAGCAATGTAAAACTCAATCCTGTTACCGGAGGAGCTTTTGTTGATGAAAATCTCGAAACATCTGTTTCAGGTGTTTTTGCCTGTGGAAATGTTCTCCATGTTCATGATGTAGTAGATTTTGTCACTTTAGAAGCAGAAAGAGCAGGAAAAAGTGCATCACTATATATATTTGGAAAACAGACAAAATCAAAAAGGATTAGAGTAGAGGCTGGTAGCGGAATACGCTATATTCTACCCAACTTCATATCTAAAAAAACTGATATAGAAATGTCACTTCGTGTCAAACATCCTGGAGAGCAAGTATCTATTGGCTTTTTTGATGGAAAGAAATTATTAAAGACAAAAAAATTTCGAAAGGTTCATCCGGCTCAAATGATAAAGATAAAATTAAAAGAGAGCGAAACAAGAGCAATTAAAACTTTAAAAGTTAGGGTATTGCAATAATGAAAAATGAGATAATTTGTATTAGCTGTCCTTTAGGTTGTTATCTTACAGTCAACCATAATCAAAATAAGTTGAAAAATGTAATTGGTAATCGGTGTAGCCTCGGCTTAAATTATGCAAAAAAAGAGATTCTCAATCCAGAAAGAACACTAACAACAACTGTGAAGGTAAGTAATGGAAATCTCCCTCTTGTGAGTGTAAAAACTAGCCAGCCAATACCAAAAAATAAAATTTTCAGTGCAATGAAGTTACTTGCAAAAATTAAAATAGACGCACCAGTTGAAATTGGAGAAAAAATAATACAAAATATATTCGATACAAATGCAAATGTAATTGCCACAAAAAACATAATAAAAATGAAAAAATAGATAATTTATATCATTTAAGAAATTGCTTTTGCGTTTTTTTCATTTGATAGTTGAGATAAATTAAATAATAGAGGATAAAAACCGAATTTAGAAACTGTACTTTTGATTTTTACTTGAATTATTAGCTAATTTTACTGTTTTTATTTTCGTAATAATTGGTATGTTGCAAATTTGGTTTTACCTAATAATATTTAATGAAAATGTACTACATAAAATAGGTTATATGTTAATTGTTATATAGAATTGTTGAGGGTCTTTTTATTTGATTGATAAACGCTCAATATTTTTATATGAATTAGCCGGCATGATTTTTATTATTTTTTTTGGAAGTATATTACATTTTACTTTTGAATGGTCTGGAAACCATGCAATTGTTGGAATATTTTCTGCAGTTAATGAAAGTGTTTGGGAACATATGAAACTAGGTTTTTGGCCAGCTATACTATACTTGATCATTGAATATCTTATTCTGTTCAAAAAAACCAATAATTTCTTCTTAGCAAAAACAGCTGGAATCTATACAACTATACTAATAATTCCATTAATCTTCTATTCCTATACAGCCTTTACAGGTGAAGATATATTTGTTATAGATATTCTAAGTTTTGTTTTAGCTGTTATAATTGGGCAACTAATTAGTTATAAACTCTTAACTTTCAGAAAACTATCCAAAAATCTGCAAATTATATCCATTATTAGTTTGGCAATCTTAGGTTTTGCATTTATTATCTTTACTTTTTATCCTCCCCAGATTCCACTGTTTCAAGATCCAATATCAGGAGAATATGGGATTATAAATCATTTACATTAAATTAGAAAGTGATTCTTATCAATCAATGATTAATTGATTTCGACATACAATCTTTCAATGAGTTTTTCATTGATAGGAAAAAATAGCCAAGCTTAATTTTCTATCTAGTTCCCCATCCCGTTCTACTTGTTGTAAATATTGCAAAGAACGTTATTGGTAAAAGAACAACTATATAAACCCAAGAATAAAGGGGCACTAATGCATAATCTTTAGCTTTTGTCATTTTAAAATAATCAAAATTTCTGACAAAGGCCATTAATGGAGCTGTTATTAATAAAGGAAAAAAGAAGAACATACTAAATGAGGTGACACTAATAGATAAACTCCAAATTAAAGATCCAAAATATAAAAACGGGAGAAACATATCCATTAAAGTTCCTATAGTTAAGTAAGTTGATCTTTTCCATATCCATTTGAGAGATAGATAGTTTTCACGCCAAAAACTTCGGTTCCAACGAATCTGTTGAGTAGTAAAACCTTTAAATGAAGTAGGTGCTAAAGTTTTAGCTTTTGCGGTTTTTTGGAAAAAAACAGAGTATCCATTTCTTAGAGTTATGGCAGTCAAACGTCTATCATCACCAAAAGTGCACTTTTTTCCTTTGTGAATCTGGTTTAAATAATCATCAAGATTATCTAAAATCAAAGATTTTCTATATGCACTTAAAGGGCCGCTTGTGCAATTAACAACGCCAAAGTAAGAATATGCTGCCCTCTCCAAAATTCCAGCGACTATATATCTGATGTTCAAGATTCTTGTTAAAAGATTAGTAGATTTATTTAGGATACTTAATTGACCAGTAACCGCACCAATTCTGGGTTCAATAAAAGGTTTTATGAGTTCTTTAACTGTATCCTTTTCAAGGACAGTATCGGAATCAACGGTAACTAAAATCTCGCCTTTGGCGATTTTAAAACCAACAGCTTGAGCATGTCTTTTGCCCTGATTTTTTTCCTGTCTTAGGACTATAAGATTTGAATGTTTTTTAGCTATTCTTATGGCTTGTTTATAATTTGTTAAATCCTTGCTGCCATCATCTATAACTATAACTTCATCAGATTTTTGTTTAAGACAACTTTCAAGACATTCAGCAAAAACCTCTGGTACCTCTTGATAACAAGGAATAATAATTGAAGTTGAGATTTTAATTGGTTTGAGAAAAGGCTTGTTTAAAAAATGAAATAGAATTCGGACTCCAAAGTATGTTATCATGATTAGTCCATAAATACTAATTGCAGGAATCAAGTACTCTATAATATTTAAACTGAAAAACGAATACCAAGTTTTCATTCGTTTTCACCGATTATGTACAATTTTTTTGATTTTAAGGTATATGAATCTCGAATTTATATTTGTCCGATAAATTGTTAGACTATGCTCTAATATCCGATTTCAATAAGATTGGGTTTATTATACGTTATTGTGCTTCAATTATAAAAATAAAATAATGAAATCAAAACATAATTTTTTATAATATAAAAGAGCCAAATTTTATTAATTGAATCAATTAATATTATTATTTGAGGATTTTTAATTGGTTGAAAATAAAAAAAGTATGAAAAGAAAAAGGATGGAACAAATCCTTCATGAATTAATTAAGAATTCCAATAGAAGCGATCACGAATTATCCAAAGTTTTAGGCATTTCTCAACCTACAGTAACTAGACTTAGAAATCAGCTTGAAAAAGAAGGGTATATACAAGAATATACCATAATACCTAACTTAGAAAAAATGGGCTATTCTATTTTAGCTGTTTTCTGCATTAAGTATAAAGCTCATAAAAAAGAACTTGTAAAAGAGATGTCAAAAGATGCTGCACTTGAACAATCCTCAACTATATTCTCTTCGAGGGCCCAAGGATTAGGAAAGAATGCAATCTCAATTTCTTTATTCAAAAATTACAGAGAGTACGCCCAGCACATAGACAACCTATCTAGCAAATGGGATGATCTAATTGAAGAATGGGCATCTATGCTAGTAGATCTAAAAGGTCCAATACTCAAACCATTCTCACTTAAATATTTGGTAGAATAAAATTAATAAGAACCAACGAGGATTTAGGATGATTTACTGTAAGAAATGCGGAGCTCAAAATAGTCCAACAGATACATATTGCATTAAATGTGGAGCAACTATAAAGGAACCAACAAAGAAGACATGGGAAAAACAAATTGAAGATGGAGCTGAAGATTTTGGTCGAAGAGCAGAACAATGGGGCCAAGAATTTGGTAAACATGCTCAGGAGGATTGCTTTGGTCTTGCTTCAAATACAGCCATGATCGGATTACTCCTTGGAATATTCATAGTTATTGCTGGAATTCTATGGGTTATGGGCTTTCCATTTCTACGAGTTTTTGGATCAATTCTAATAGTTGCCTTTGGAATAATAATTTTAGCAGCATCACTAAAAACATTAAACAAAAAATCCTAGCAAGTATTATCCTGATAGCCTAAATGATTTTAAAAATGAGTAATCAAACTAGAATAGAAAAGGATAATTTTCACTCAAACAGTCAGGTTTTGTTATATTAGAAAATATGTTATTTTAATTTGTATAGATGGAAAACCACAAAACAATATCCACAAAAATTAGATAAAAATCCACATTATTTATCCAAATAAATTTATTTATATAGACTTAGTTTACAATAAAGATCTATTGCAAATTTAAAATGAACAATAATGCATAAAAAATTAACTAATGCGATATACAATGATCTTCTCAGCAAAATCCAAAAAAAGAAAGCTAATATAGCTGTTCTTGGAGCAGGTTATGTTGGACTACCCACTGCTATCCTGTTTGCGAATTTAGGTTTTATAGTGACAA
>LFWW01000031.1 GCA_001273385.1 miscellaneous Crenarchaeota group-6 archaeon AD8-1
AATCAATTTTCTTTTTCTTTATCCTCATCCAAAACCTAGGACATAATAAATCTTCAGGATCACTAAGCCATTTTGCGAGTCTACGATATTTATCAAGATATAAATTCCAGGTACTATCCGAACTTTCTTTAGCAATTAATTTAAGAACTTTATGAACAAGTTTTTCATCAAGATAAGATTCTTCAAAAGGTTTTTCTGCTTGTTTTAAACTGTAGAGAGTGTTGTCTATCTAGAAACTCCGTTAATCCAGACATAAAAATAAGGTTTTTGCGTAACTTGTATATAGGGTTTGCCTATAGAAAGGTAAGCAAACTCCTATCTTTTTACTACAAAGGCTATCTTAACAACTGAACGGTATTCAACAATTTTGCTATCTACTACATTAGCGGTGCATCTTTTTACGTGTATGCTTTTTATATTGTTTATTGTTTTGGCTGCTTCATCAATAGCATTTTGAGCTGCTTCTCTCCATCCTTCTTTTGAGCTGCCTATTAGTTCTATTATTTTTACTACCAAAATTATTTAACCTCACTAGCTATGTTAAAACTTTTATAAACTTGAGTTTTTCGGTATTATACTAAATCCAGAAATTTCAATAAATAAAATTTTCCAAGTTTTTGTTTTAGTCGAATTTCTTTATTTTTATCATTTTCCTGTAATTTTTCAGGTCTTCAGAAACGTATTTTAGGAGTTTTAGTTCTTCCATTGTTTTTTCGAATTTTGCGATTTCTTCGCTTGCTTTTTTTTGAATTAGAGTTTTTTGAGTTATTTCTGATCAGCTTCTATTGTGATTTAGTGATTGAGGGTAGTTTCATTGTCTATTGGTAATCTGAAGGCCAATCCGTCTTCGAGGAGAAAGGAGAAGGCTTCGAGAACGGAAAAAGATTTATTGGCCTTTCAGGTAGTGCAGTCAACCTCAAACACACCCTCATATCAAAAGACTTAAGATTTAATACGCTTATAAAAGGATTCTGAACTACTAATAAAGCACTAAAAGAAGAATTTAGCCTATTGCTAAAACACCCTCAAGGATCTGCTTCTCAGGTATATCCAATTCCTTAGACAACCACATTTTCAACAAAGAGTCAAATTTAGGAAGAGGACCATTATATGTTATAATTTGATTCCCCTTAAGCGCATCAGCCTGAAAAGTTTTCTCAACCTCTTTGTACATAAAGGACAAGGTTTGTGCATTAGATGCCAAGGTTTGAAAATCAGACCATTGTTTACAACGAAGAATCACTGGAGGACCTTGAACTGGTTTTAAAGGAGTCTCTTTAACATCATCTTTCTCAGAAATTAAAGATAGATTTGTTGATTTAGAAAGATATTTTACTAATCCAGTTATTTCGTTTTGTAAGCCTGAAATCCTTTCTTCTACATTCTCCACCTTGCAAGTAAGCTCGCCTGTTTCTCCTAATTGCTCAGTTACTGTTCCTAATTCGCCAATTAGTCTATCTAAATCATTCTCATGTTCTTTTAGAACGTTCACTATGAAATCTAGAGCTTCCAATGCCTCGTCTCTTGCTTGTGGTTTTTTAGACATTATTTTATCCCTAACTGACAATTTACCAATTATAGAGCAATATAAATAAACGTAACGAATTTTCAAATAGTATCAATGTAAAGCCATAATCATAAGTATTTTTAATATGCACAACACTTCTACGAATAGATATATTAATTATAATCAGTTTCTTATCCGATTGGCTCTTGCTTTATAATAAATGTGGGAAGTATAAACTTTATTTCCTCAACAGAAGACGGATAATTCAACTAGGTTTCCAGATAATTGAAATTGCTTCTTTATCGCAAGCTTCTGCGCAGGATGGCTGGCTAATATCTGGTTTACAGGATGAACAGATATACTTAATCTTTTTTCGATTTTCTTTTGAAACTGAGACAACCACTTTATCTTCCAAATCTATAAATTGCGTTATAAGTTCTAAAGCTGATTGAGGGCATTTTTTAATACATTTCCCACAGCCATCACATTTATCAAAATCAATAGCAACATAATATTCTCCAGAACCATCGGCATATCCATAATAGGCAATTATGAAAAATCAACTCAACTGATTATTTGTTTTTATTCTTTAAATATAATGCTTTTGCAAATAGAGCAGCTCCAATTGCACCAGCTATCATAGGATCTAATTCACCTTTTTTCCAGTCTGGAGAAGGAAGGGTTTTGACATTAAGAGCAACCTCTATTCTCTTTACAATACCAGCATTTTTTGATTGACCACCAGTAATAACAAATTCTTTCTCAAGACCTACTCGATTAACAAGATTACTCATTCTAATTGCCATTGCACGAGTGTAGGCAGCCAGCACCATTTCCTTTGACCAGCCTTTTCTAAGTAAGCCTACTGCTTCAGTTTTAGCAAAGGCAACGCAAGTACAACTCACAGGAGGCGGCTCTTTATCAACACTTAATGATACCTTGCCTATTTCTTCGATAGGAATTTGCAGTAGATCAGCAAAAATTTCCATGCCTCTTCCTGTTCCAGCTGCACATTTATCGTTCATTAAAAATGATGTAACTCTTCCTGTTTCATCACAATGAATTGCTTTAATATCTTGTCCACCAACATCCAGTACTGTCCTTACTTTTGGTCCCCAAATATAATTGGCACCTTTAGCATGACAGGCAATTTCAGTAATCGCTTTGTTTGCCATAGGAACATTAACCCTACCATAACCTGTACCAACAACATAATTCAAATCTTTAAGCTGAAGTTTTGTTCCTTTCATTGCCCAATCAAGAACTTTGGTAGCGCTTTCGGGACTGTTGGATCCTGTACGGGTTATTCCCCATGAGTAAATTTCACCATTTATTAGAATCACTGCTTTTGATCCAACTGAACCAACATCAACACCTGCAGTAATAATATCTTTATTGTTCCAGGTTTTTTCTTTAATAACTCTTTGATATTCTTGCCATCTCCAAAATTCAGTAGATTTTTCTTTCTTTGTTTTCGCCACTACTGTTTTCTCCTAGATCTCTTGGCTGCAATGAGTGCTGCACCTAAGGCACCTGCATATTCTGGGTAATCCGGAATAGAAAGGTCAACTCCCAATTTTCTTTTTAAAGAAGAAATAAAACCTACATCTTTAGCTACTCCACCGATTAAAACTACTTCAGGATTAACTCCGAGTCTGCGAACCATTGATGATACACGATCAGCCATTGCATCAAAAACAGCTCTTGCTATTTCAGGTTTTGACTCTTGTTTATGTATCAGACTAACTACATCTGATTCGCCAAAAATTACGCATGTAGCATTAATTGAACTTGCTCTTTCTGCTTGTAATGATAGAGGACCCATTTCCTCCATTTTTACTTCAATTGCCCTTGCCATAGCCTCGATAAATGCACCAGCTCCGGCTGCACATCTTTCATTAACCACAAAATCTACCATAATTCCGTTATCATCGCACTTCATCGCCCGAGCTTCTTCTGCTCCAACATCAATAATAGTTCTTGCTTTTGGGAAAAGATAGACTCCTGCTTTGGCATCTGCACTCATCATACTTACAGTGCTATCAACCTTTGGAGCCATTTGAATCCCTGCACCAGTGGCTGTAATATGATCAATATCATTTTTTGATAAGCCTGATTTTTTTAGGGATTTATTAATTAATTCCTCTGCTATTTCGGTAGTTTCAAATCCAGAGAAAGCTTTCTCACGCGATAAGATAACATCATCCTTCAGGATTACAATTTTTATCGATTGAGTTCCCAAATCTATTCCAATAGTTATCGTCAATTATTTTTCACTTTTAGAAATCTTTTCTTGCACTTAGCATTTCTAGGAAGGCTTCTATTCTTGTTTTCATTTGACCTACATCTTCTCTTGTATATTCCGTATCTAAATAGTAAACTGGGACATTAATATCATCAAGAACTTTTTTAACTCTAGTGTACTCCATTGCATAGAGCATGCAACCCCGTACTACATAATAGATGACTCCGTCAATTTTATAATCTTTAACTTTAGTGATTAACCAGTTTATTCTATCTTCATTTCCATCACTAGAACTAAAACATGGACAAGTAGAAGCCATTAAGTATCTTTCGCTAATGGCATTTATCATATCATTCATAGTCCATTCATCTACTCCCACTGGATCATTGAGTATTCTCTCATTCGAACATAATTCGTCAGCTACGATAACGCCTTGGGGATTTGCTTCTTCAATTAAAGTTGGAACTTTCCAGTTGTCAGGCCAAAACATTGGTGTCCCAGTTATCATAACTTTAGGTGTATCAGGTGATGTTGACCAGTTTTTATTTTTAACCCTATTTTCAAGCTCATCACATAATTTATTTGTGTTTTCTGTCCAGCGTTCTATGTCATCCCACATATAGGTTTGAATTGCTAGCATAGCATCCCTTCCCATAATTACTGGGTTGCCTTTTCTTAGATCTTGAAGTCTTCGAAAGGCTTTAGTTGCTTTTTGTGTGAGTTCTATAGCTTTTCTAAGTTTTTTTCTTGTAATTTTGTTGCCAGTTAATTTCTCAATTTCTTTCTTTATGTTTGTAATTTCTTTATTCCATAATTGTAATGCTTGATCTGAATCCTTTATGCGGGGTATGGTCATTTGCCACACAGTTTTATAATCGCTTAGGATTTCTCCAAGTTTAGTCATGCCATCACATGTTAATACACTAATGATTGCATCGCTGTTTTCAAGAAAAGGTGATAGAGCAACCATCTTGGCGCCTATTGTTGACCTAATTACTGGACAAACCTCAACTGGTACCACTCTGTCTCCAATCTTAGAGGCATCATACCAACCAGAATTCACCCTCACAGGAATTGCATCGGCCGCCAATATTAGTTCTATTGGAGCAAAAAGACAAAGATAACCAATGACTTTTTTTCCAGATTTTTTTTCTTCAATTATTTCTTTTTTTCTTTTGTCAAAAAGATCAGCCATTTCATCAAAGTACTTCATCGTTTTTGGCCGATTCTTATCGGTTTCTTTCATCTTTTTTATTGTTTCAGCTACAATTTTTTGGGAAGAAGTTTCTATCGATTTATTTAGTTCTTCAATTTCTTTTTGGGAAATTTCAGGTACATATTTTTTTTGTTGTTTTTGTTCTTTCATCTTTAATGTTTCACTCATTTTCTGTTGGTTCTAGCCAGTTACGAGATTTTAGAACTGGTTTTCCAGCCATTTTAACTTCTAAACAGTCCTCATAAGGACACATCTCAACACACCTAGCGCATAACATGCATCCTGATACTGTAACATCGCCACCTTTCTCTTCATATACTTCAGTTACTTGAGTTGGACAAACCCTTTTGCATATTCCACATTTAGTACACTTTTCTTCTATTTTATTTAATCGCAAAAGTGCTACTTTTTTAAATGGATAAAAAGTACTAAACAGAGCTGTGAGTCCACCTAAAGGACAAATTCTACACCAAAATCTCCTGTATGCTAAAGCTCCTATTGTTACTATGGCTAAAACTGCAAGATTTAAAGAAGTAACATAATATCCTGCTTGATAAAAAGCTCCAGTGGAATGATTGATTTCTTGTAGAGGCAGCATAGCACCAGCTCCTATTTCAATTAAAACACAAAGAGGTTTCATTGGACAAACCTGACAAAAAGGTGCTGAAAAATATGAATAATAATACTCTCCAGGAGCAGTATTATCTATAAGTTGTATTCCAAATATCGCTTGTGATCCTAAAATCACACTTAGTATTAGGAAAGCGGCAATAATCAAATATCTTGATTGACCAAGAGCTTTATTTGTTCTATCTGAGAAACTTAGGTGTTTTTTTCCAAAAAGTTTTCTGATCCTTATCATTAAATCATTATATAGTCCAAACGGACAGAGCCATCCGCAAAAAGCTCGACCTATTACAAGAGACATGGCAATCAAGAACCCAAAAACAATAGCTATTCGTTGTAAACCATTTAGACTATAGAAAGTTCCCCATCCAAAACCAGGACCAGATTCCCAAAAAGGAAATAGATAAGCTTGAAGCTGCCATACTGCACAAGTTATCGTGCGTCCATTAGGATACCAGCAAGCCAGAACCGGAACAGAAAGCCCATCAGGAAACTGGTTGCCAAATAAATCAGCCCCTACAAGACGGTCGCGAGGCGCATCTCCAATGTAAGGATTTTGAGGTAGACCATATGGACCTATAATCAAACCTAAAAAAATCAATACAGTAAAAGCTATTTGAACAAATAGTCTAAGAGTACTAATGTTTTTTGTTTTATCTTTAACCCATATTAAAATAATTAGTATGCCTGCTAGTATCAAACCTGCGAATACTGCAATTTGTAGGATATTTCCGAGCAGGGTTATTGACATTTATTTGTTCACCATTTTAATTTGTAGTAATTAGAGTCAGTATTATTGTTGATATTCCTAGAATAATTAGTACTCCTGAACCAATTATTGAAATCCATTTTTTAAATAAAGGTGCCTTATTTAGAAGCCAACCTGTCACTCCACCTAAAATAAGCATTGGGGAAATTATAGTTCCTAAACCAAACAAGAAAGCTAGAGCTACACTATCTAATGGATTAGCAAAAGGAATGGAATAAGCAAGCAAAGCAAATAATGGAGGACAAATTACTAAACCTCGAGTTAAGCCTAGCGTAAAAGCTCTAATATCATACCGTCCTATTTTCCATTCATCTACAGATTTGCAGTCTTTATTGCATTCGGTTTGATTTTTTTTGATTTTAATTAGAAGATTTAATCCAATTATTATCGTTATTATACCAAAAGTAAAAGTTGCGAACAATCTAAAACTTGCTAAAGTCGATTCATCAAGAATGAAAATAAGTGAGCTTCCAACTATTCCCACAATAATACCGATAATAGTGTATGAAATTAACCTTCCAGCACTGTAAACTAGGGTGATAACCGTTCCTTTACGAAAGCCTGCTCCTGTACCCGCAATATAGCTTGCAAGATATGGCAAGCATTCAGAAGTGCAAAAGATGGTACCATATAATAATCCTATAATAAGAGCCTCAATGTATGCGGCTGAAATGATAGTTTCAGATACCATGTTTAGTGTACCCAAATTGAGGAATTAAAACAGATAATATGATTGTTTGACATTTAAGCTTTCCACATAAAAAAATAAAACATTAAATTTTATTTTGTATTCAAAGTCATGGTTTGTTAATTTCTCTTGTATTATATTCATTAATGTAATCCTGATGGGTATCATAAGGATAGGTTTCTGAAATTGGATATGGGAAAGCGCTCATTGAATGGAAGGGTAGTGGATCCACTTTAAAGTCTAAATAGGGTAATCCATCTACTTTAAACCAGCAACTCACTATAAGAAAATAATCTCTTTCCATGTTTTCTGCGACTGATGATACCTTATCAGCATTAAATTGGACAGAAATTCTATCGCCTTGTCTTCCTATTACATATTCATCGTCAGGAGCCTGTAGCAATTCAGTTATATTACCATATCGAGTAAAGTACCCTGTGGAATTTGAGTTTGTACTAAACAGTTGTTCAAGTTCTGCATAGCTGGGTGATACATAATGAAGTTCTATATCCTCTTGTGGTGTGGTGTCTACTCCAATATAATCAAATTGAGAATTAAAGAAGGAGTGAATTCTTAAGGAATAATCATCTGTTTGGAACAAACCTGTCAGATCAACAACAAAGGATTCTGCCGTTACATCAATAAGCGGAAATTGTCTGTTTTCTGGAACAGGAATCCAATCTCCGTTTTCATTTTTTACTTCCATGTAAGGTGGCGGAAAAGGTTGTTCACCAGGCTTGTTCCAAAATGAACCAGCCCATTCTCCTTGAATCTTACCAGAAGAATACAAGGTAACCCCTGCAATAACTAGTTTTATTGTCTCTGCATTGGATAAATCGCCTAAGTTTAATTGCAGTGTATCAAAAGCGAATTCGTTTGCTGGAGCATAAATTCCATCAAGTTGGGATATTTCAGTTAGTACATCTTCACCTTGACCATTAATAGCTGAAATTGGAATATCTGGATCTTTACTTACTGTATAGATTTTTCCTTGATTCTCAAGATCATATAGATACGTTCCCATTGTTGAGAACACGTTCACATCTTTTGTATGATCTACAACAAGCAATTTTGCTGAATCTACATAAAAGATTTCATCCCAAAGCTGAGTCATTATTAAATCATAATATCCATCCATTTGCTGGATTTGAGAATTATCAAGCTTGATATAGTCCCATGGATAACTATACAAAAAGGCAAGAGAACCATCTTCTCGGAAATAATCAAAAATTCCTAGATATCCTGTACCAGCAGAAATTTCGGTTCTATAAATGTAATCACTACCATTCCACACATATAGCGAAGGACAACTTCTAGTTCCACTATAAGTTGCGGCAATTCCAGTTCTATCAGTAAACTTAATTGTTCTATAAGCATCTCCAGTGCCAGTTGGCCAACTTCCGTCTTCCCAATTTGCAAATAGGAAGATGTTATTTTGATATTCAACTTGCCCAGGGAAAACCAAAGAATAAGTCTCCCCAACCCGATGTAACCCTGAATAAGAAGTAGTATGTTCTTCACCATTTAGAGTAAAAGTGATACCGCCTATTGGTGAGGAAACAATTGTTAAAGTGTGAAAACCTGTCGGAACCACTTTAAACCCAGCTGTAAGACTGTTAACTTTTACTGATTTAACGCCCTCACTTGTGGCATTTACAGAAAAAACAACATCCATTGACTCTCCACTTCCCAATTCAATAGTTCTTATTTCAATAAGCTCTTCATTAACGAACAATCTAACTATCAGATCATCAGCCGAACCTGTATTACGAGCAAAAACAGAAATATCAACGGTTTCTCCAACCCAGACTTCATAAGGGCGAATAGTTAATTTTGACAATTCAATACTACTTGTTTGAGGAGGAGCAGGATTTACTAAAAAAGTTCCATTCAAATAACCAACTTCAGCAAAATAGTGTCCTTCAACAAATTCAGTATCTATAAAATCAACAACTGAAAATGCTCCAGCCGTAAGAAGAATTAGTCTTTCTTCTTTAATTGTACCATTAATAGAAAATCTTAAAGTATAATTTCCATCGAGATCCCCGATATTTGTAACATTCACAGATATAGTAATAGGAATTCCAACTTCAACAGAAGCGGGAGAAATTAAAAAATCCGATAATTCAAATTCTGCTTTTGCAGGTCCAATTGAAATTTGACCGCTACTTTGAAGAAAATAAAAACTTGCGGCTGCAAAACTAACAATAATCAAGTCAATAATTAAAATAGCTTTCAACTTACCCAAGGCTTCAGTGGATAGCATATCAAATTCACATTATTTAACACCCCTAATAACATAATAAGAATTTAAGTTAATCGAAACAAAAAAAATAAATTTCAAAAAAATTAAAAGCTGGCAATTCCTTTTTTTTCGATGAAATTATACCATTTCCAGATTTCATCAAATCGTTCAAATTTTTTCCCATGTTTCTCAAGAAGATCCTTGAAACATTGCTTTTCATTCTTCAAAGGAGCCACATAGAAAAAACCGTGGTATATAACCAATAAATATTCCGGATTAAAAATTCATTTTGTATATATGTTCAACAAAAATACACAAAATACACAAAAAACCTAAAAATTCCATAAAGAAAGGCTTATAGGGGAATATCGCAGGTAAGAATTCATAAAAAAGTGTCCAAGGGCGGGTAGATCAGCCTGGTATGATCGCCACGTTGGCATCGTGGAGGCCGCGGGTTCAAATCCCGTCCCGTCCACTTGTTTTGGTGATTAGAGTCAATTTTCAGGGTTTTTACTTCCAATGGTTTACTTCCATTTACTTCCATTTTGTTAGTTTTTGGAAGTGGATGATAAAGATATCTTCTCTTCCTATTTTCGTAATTTACATAATGCTGAATTCTACGAGAATTTTTCCTTTTTTGTAAAAATCCTGTTTTTCCACAAATCGGACAAATGATTTTCATTTAATTAGCTCCTTCAATTAATATCAATTAAAAGTTCTCCTTTTTTATTCCAAATGCTTTTTTGTTGTTGTTCCTTTTTTGTTTTCAAATGAGTGATAACTTTTTTCATTGTATTTTCCATAACGTTTGGATTATATCTAATGCATGTTAGAATCATCTGTGAAAAAACTTCAATATTATATTTTAGAAGAATATCATATGCTGTATCCTTCCATTTATCCTCGACTAAAATCCAAAACTCAAGATTTTGAAGAAAACTAAACAATTCATTATATAGAATAAATTCAAAGAAAGATGGTGCAATAACCCTGTTCGAAAGATTTTTTATTAAAGCAATATTGGATTTAATTGCTTCTTCATTTTCTTTATATGATTTTGCCAATAATTCAAGAATTTTTTCATCTTCGAATTTTACTTTATAAATCCGATTTTTATGAGATATTTTTTGACAAATAATCTTTTCTGATGCTATTAGTTCCTTCAATATAGCAAATAGATAATTTCTATTTTTTCCAAATACCCCATTGCCATCTCTATATAATTCCCTAGGTGTTTTTCCTTTATTTCCAGCTTCAATTAATTCTTTCAGAAGGTGATATTTTTTATACTTAGTTTTATCCATCTTTTTACGATTTTTTATAACCATTAATACACATCTTTTCAAATTCTATTATGTGTAGTAAAATAAATACTCATTTTTATTTGTTATCCAATTATTCTATGGGATAAATATGAAAAATAACATTGAAATTAATTATAAAAAAAAGAAAAACATTTTTGAAAAAAAATATGTTATTACTTGGCATTGTGGAGTAATAGGTCTTCCTTTAAAGAATATTAATAAAATAAGCATTGGAATATGCGAATATTCGGATGGTGTAGCTTTCATAGCAACTTTTGATCCAAACAAAAATACATTTGACCAAGATATTTTGAAGGTTATGTGCATACATGATATTTATGTAACTAAGAATTCTTGTGAGGAAGGGAAATATTGCATAAATCTTAGTTGTCCATTAAATAAAGCTGATCCCCTGAATTTTAAAGAATATGGTGAAATATCAAAAGAAGAATTTTTAGAAATACACAATACCCTTGAAAAAATTAAAGATGAATATAATCTTTCAATTGAAAAAATTCACTATGTTGTGAATTATGACAAACCCATAGTTATGTTTAGAAAAAACAAAAAAAGAGAAATAAAAAAGAAATTGTAAAAAAGATGCTTATGCCCACAAAAAAAGCTATCATGGGCAAAAATAAACCCATTTTTTCGCAGTAAATTACTAAAAAAGGTCTAAAAAGGCTCCTATTTGTTGTTATTATTTTCCTATTAATATGGACATAGTAGAATGAATTACATAGGTTTTGACTGTGAATTTTTACCAACAGGTAAAATAGGTGATCCAGCTAATGTTCACTCTGTCCAATTCTCAAATGGAAAAGAGACGCATTATTTTTTAGAATCATCTACAGAATTGAAAAAATTTCTTCATAATAGATCAAAATCGTTGAAAGAAATATTCGGTTTCAACATTCTTTGTGATTTAGGCGCAATAAAGGAGTGGTTGCCTCCAAAAAGTGTTGAAGTAGTTCGCTATAGAGGAAAACTTGTTGGAAAAATCAAGTATGGTTCAGCGAGAATCAAAGCTTATGATTCTATGCCCTTGTTGGTAAATTTTGGTTTACGTAGACTAGAACAAGTCGGTCAAGTGGTCGGAGTCTCTAAGCTAAATAAACCCGATTTTCTTGGATTGCGAAAATGGAAAACCAAGGAAGAATATACCAAATTCAAGGAATATGCCCTAAGAGATGCAATAATAACTTCCAAAGCAACTCGTTGGTTAATCGAGGAAAACCATTGCGATCCCCGCCTTCATGCTTCAGCAGGTAGTTTAGCTTCTGATTATTTCCAGTTTCCAAAAAGAAATACTCGACAAAAATCAAGAATATTGATTCCACCGATCGAAAGGATGATTGCTCAGAGTACTTTTGCAGGAAGAAGCGAAATGTTCACAGTTGGATATACTCCTTATGCGGTTTACAACGATGTCAAATCGCTTTATCCTTGCAGCATCTTTGCAACAAAAGCTCTAACAATTAGTGGTGTTGCTCCATGTGAAATTGATGAAATTTCCTTTGATCCAGATTTAAACAATAAAGATTTTGGTTGGCTTGTTGGTTGTTTTGAAACTCAAAATAAAATGTGGGGACTACCCATACGAGCAAAACAGGTTACTTATGTTATCGGAAAAATGATTGGAATGTTCCATTCATTTGATCTTGCTTCAGCTAAAGCTAAGCCCATTTGGATTGCTAAAGCTTACAAACCAATCTTTGATTCATCTAGAATTCCCATTCAAGAAAAATATGATAAGATGCTCTTGGATCGAATCGAGGGTAGATTAGATAAAAGGGAAGCCCGATTTGCTAAAGCGGTTTTAAACTCTACATATGGAAAACTTGGTCAAAGCCATCCAGAAGCTCAAACAACAAATTACCCAGCTTTTACAACCATATTGGCACATTCTCACTTAATCATGTCCAAGCTTTTTGATAGATGCCCGACTCCAATCTTAGGAATGGATACAGATTCAATTTTTAGTGTCACTGATATGTCAGGAAAATATGATGAACTATCAAATGGAGATTTATCTTTGCCAATTATTATGGAAGTTAAGGGAAAGGGGAAACTTGCAAGTTTTCGTGCTAAAACGTATATGATGCGGGATAAGGATAAACCTATTAGAACATATGGTAGACATGCATGGCGCTATTTTATTGAAGATTATTTCAAACTCTGGGATTTTCCAAGTTTTCCGTTTAAAACTCGAATATCCATAAAGCATACTTTAAAAACTAGACAAAAAAGGGCTTTATCTCTTCCACTTGGATTTTGGGCTGAAAAAGTTGTTGAGCTTACAAGAAAAAAAATAATAAATCTTCTAAAAGCTGATTTAAAACGAAAACGTAAAACTTATGATAGCTATGATCTTTTTGAAAAAAGAACAAGTCAAGATAGTGAACCATACATTCTTGATAAAATCCTTCTTAATCCCCTATTTGAATATCCACCAAAAAGTCAAGAGAAATTCCCGCGTCTTATCAATAACAAATTTATGGTAAGAACAAAGAAGCCTAAACTTGGATCTAAATATACATTGAAGAATTGTACGAAAAAATGGAAGAATCTAGATTAATAAGCTACTAAATTTTATAGAGACACAATAAGCAATATGTATTTTTACCAGAAAAAGGATTGTTTCAGATTTTGTTTTGATGGGGGTACTTTATCAACAGAAACCCCAGAATATTTTACATATTATTTTCATTTATTTTTCTGCTTCTTTGAAAAATTAACTTTCTTTCCTGTTCTTCTTGTAGTATGCTAAGATTCCAACTGCTACCATGCCCAGTATGACTGCTGTAACAATAACAATCATAGTAGGGAATTCTGGTTGAGGTGGAGAAGGTGT
>LFWW01000032.1 GCA_001273385.1 miscellaneous Crenarchaeota group-6 archaeon AD8-1
ACTGGAGAGTTTACTTCAAAATAGTACTGAACTTTATAATTACCATCAACGCTTTCAGCAGAATTTATTATTCTAGGTCCAACAGGATCTAGCAAAATAAATTGTTTATTAGCTCCACCTGAAACAGTAAGCGTATATCTATATGTTGTTCCCCTATTAAACCAGTCTATAATCGGAAGATCACTGTAAGTTTTTTCTTCTCCACCTATAATTAATACTGTTCCTTGAGCTGAATTGTCTAATCCATTCTCATCAAATATCATAAAGTACTGAAGATCATAATTACCTACAATTTGAATATCATCAGTAACAGTAACAGGACTACTAGGACTTGTTTCTGCAAGTTGATATCTTTCATTAAAGGAAATCACAGTTATAGTCTCCCTATATGAGTATGTAATAGTATCCCCGTGATCAACTGTAACCTCAAATGGAACTGTTTCTTCTATTTCTGTTCCACCATTAATCCTATAGGTAACTGTTGTTTGCACACCTGGATTGTCTATTCCATTTTGCACAAATGATACTTGAAGTTGAACCAAACTATAAACTGCAGTAATTTCTCCTGGACCATTAATAGTTACACTCGTACTTTGAGAATTAATATTCTCGATCTGATTAAACTGGTTTGAAGTCTCCCATTGCAAGAAAACATAACTAGAACTTGAAGTCTCTGTAGTAATAGATACTTGTTCTCCAGAGTCAAACCATTGAGCACCCTCAGGCTGGATTGATGCTTCAGCATTTTCAGGACTTAAAGAAAAACTAACCTCATATTGCGTATCAAAGTTGGCTACAACAGTAATGTCACTTGTTGCACTTATAGGCGAATTAGGTCCAGTAACACTTGATAACACAAATTGTTTTCCTGAACTACTGCTTTCCACCAAATCTGAAAAATCATAACTCACCAAACTGCCTTTATTCACACTTAGAGTAAATGGAAAATCTCCATATGCCTTTGAACTACCTTGAACATTTAAAACAGTCCCAGTAGCACTTGAATCAAGACCAGACTGAGTAAAAGTAACATCAACAGCATTATCAGGCGTAGGAGTAGGTGTTGGAGTAATAGTGGGTGTGGGTGTAGGAGAAGGAGTATCGCCTTCCTCAAAATAAGCATTCACAATTTTGTTACTATCAATAATTAAAGAGCTTGGATTATTCGAACCAGTAACAGCTCCTCTCCATTCAGAAAAAACCCAGCCTTCTGCTGATTCAGCTATTAAACTAACCGCTGTACCACTAGGATAGGATGACTGGTCCGGAATCTTTGCTACTTTATTTGAACTATCTCCTATAATATTCACCAATAAATTATATGCAATCTGCAAAGAATCAGAATCATCAACAATCATCTCATCTAAAACAACATCATTTCTAACTATTCTCACAACCAAAGACATGCCAGAAGTACCTCTAAATGGCACATTAGCTGTTGCAACCTGACCAGGATCCAAAACACTCCTATCCAAAACACCTTCGAAAAAAGGAATATCCACATCATTAACTCTAACACCATAACCAGAACTTAAATCCGCAACATCATCACCAATATTTCCAATATAAACAATCAGATTCAACGACTCTGCATCCTTAGCCAAATCAGAAATCTCAATTAAAGATGAATCACCAGGACCATTTGGATTATCAGAACCCCAAAACTGAGACATAAACAAAACTACAGACAGCACCACAGCTACTATAACTACAACTCCCAAAAGAACATCAGATCTTTTTGCCAAACCATTAACCATCTTTAACTTTAATTATCCTAAACCCATCTAATTCTATCACGGTGACTTTTCTATCTTACCAACTTGAGGATAATGTAATATTTAAAAAATATTACGATTGTGTTATAGAACAAATCTACAATATCAAACCAAAAAAATAATAACATAAAACACTTGAGATCTTTCTAAAAGCGACCAGATAATCTTTATATTTGGCTTAATGAATCTACTGCAAGGAAAAACCAAGAGGAAACACACATATTGATAACTCCCCATGATGTTCCAGTTACACCATTCATAGAAAAACTAGCCAAATACTTAAAAGAAAATATTGAAGAAGTTCAACCACCATCCTGGGCATATTTTGTCAAAACCGGAAGCCACGTAGAAAAACAACCCCAAGACCCTGATTGGTGGTACACACGAAGCGCATCAGTACTGCGCAAAGTTTATTTACACGGCCCAATCGGATTAGAGAAACTGCGTGCCCAATATGGAGGAAGAAAAAACTATGGCGTTAAAACAGAACACGCAGTCAAAGCAAGCGGCAATATAATCCGAAAAACCCTACAACAACTAGAAAACGCTGGTCTAGTACAAAAAGTTGACTTCAAAGGCAGAAAAATGTCCCCTAAGGGACGAAAACTCCTCAAAGAAGTAGCTGAAGATCTGCATAAAGATCTCGTAAAATCTAATCCTATCCTCGAAAAATATAGAGGCGAGTGATATGTCTGATGATGAACTTGAAAATCTTCGCCGAAAAAGACTCTTAGAATATCAACAACAAGCAGATCAAGATCAAAAAGAAACTCAAGCAGAAAAACAAATAGAAGCTCAAAAACAAGCTTTACTCAGACAAATCCTAACAATCGAATCCAGACAAAGACTAACAAACTTAAAAATGATAAAACCAGAATTCACTGAACAAATTGAGCTTCAACTAATCCAGCTAGCGCAAATGGGCAAAATACCCATACCTCTACCTGATGATCAACTAAAAAAAATATTAATTCAACTTCAATCACGAAAAAGAGAAACCAAGATAAGAAGGATATAAAAAATGGCTCGAACCAAACCTCCAGCTAAGAAAAAAAGACTTGGAAAAGCCAATAAAGAAACAAAGGCTGTTCCAACCTGGGTTATAGTGCGTACAGCTGGGAAAGTTAGAACAAATCCCAAAAGAAGGAGAAACTGGAGAACAGGAAAAATAAAACCATAGGAGAAATTAAGCGATGGAAACCAAGGACGATGAAGTTATTGAAAATAATGAAGATGACTTACAAAAAACAATAACAGAAGAAGAAGCTGAAGAAATTGGAGAAGAAGCTCCAGATGAAATTGAAGATGAAATTGAAGATGAAATTGAAGATGAAACTAAAGATGAAATTGAAGAATTATTATCTCAGGATGAAACCCAAGATATAGTGGAAGAAGAGGAAGAAATAGAGCCCAAATCCTTAAAGAAAAAAAAGGAAGATAAAGACGAAGATATTGTGGAAGAAAGAATCTACACAATACCTTTAGGAAAAGCATATGTTAGACCACCTAAAAAAAGAGCCCCTAGGGCAATAGCTCTCATTAGAGAATTTATTAAGAAACATATGAAGATGGATACAAGTGCACTTTTAGAAGAAGAAAAAGGAGAATTACCAAAACTCACAATAAGCAACGCTGTAAATGAGAAAATCTGGACTCGAAGTATTAAAAAACCTCCTAGGAAAATTCGAGTAAAAGTGACCAAAGATAAAGATGACAATTTAAAAGTTCTTTTGGCTGAAGGCGAATGATTTTTGGCCGTTTATTTATCAAGCATTCTCGGCAGTGTTTGCCTAGGCGTATATTCTCTTGCTAATGATAAAATAGTTATAATACCTCCCATGGTTCCCGAAATAAAAGCCAAAGAAACCGCAAACTGGCTAAAAGCAAAACTTGTATACACTTCAATTGCAAATTCCATACTTGCAGGCGCTTTAGCTTGCTCAAATTCAAATGGCATAATTCTACCAAAATTAATTCGAAAAGAAGAACTAAACACAATAAAATCCATATTTGATGGCACAATCAAAATCATGGAAACAAAATCAACAGCCTTCGGAAACCTTATTCTAGCCAATGACAAAGGAGCTGTTGTTGATCCAAGTTTTTCACAATCAGAAATAACACAAATAGCCGAAGCTCTTAATGTTGACGTTGTACCCGGAGAAATAGATGGACTGCCATATGTTGGTTCTTTAGCAGTAACCACCAACAAAGGAACCCTAGCACATCCTCAACTAAAAGATAAAGAAAAAGACCTACTTGAGGAAGTTCTAAAAGTTCCAGTTGAAAAAGGCACAGTTAACTGCGGAATTCCTTATATTGGAACTGGGTTAATTGCTAATTCTCATGCAGGAGTAGTTGGATCTTTAACAACTGGACCCGAGATGTTTATAATTGAGAATGCAATCGATGTTGTGCAGGATGATGAGTAAATTGAAAGTTTTCAAAGTCACAGGTGTAATCAATAAACCAAATCTAAAAACTCCTTTTTCAAAAGAAGTTTTGGCACTAAAACCAATTCATGCAGTAGAAAAAGTGTATGCAGAGATTGGAAGTAAACATAGAGTAAAAAGATTCCAACTTAACATCCAAAATGTAGAAGAGATATCACCAGATGATATAGAAAATGTAATCATTAAAAAAATTGTGACTGGAGAATAAGCCTTTGGTAGCTCAAAAAAATCAAGAAGAAGAACTAAGAAAACTAAGTGTTGAATTACAGTTGTTAGAACAAACAGCACAGTCACTTGAACAAAGAATAAACATGATGGCTGCTGCAATAACCGATTTAACCTATGCTAATATGGCTTTAGATGGAATAAAAACAGAAAAAGAAAAGGCTGAACTTTTAGTTCCAATTGGTGGAAACTCCTTTATAAAAGTGAAACTAGCAAACACTGATAAAGTAATTGTTGGAATGGGAGCAGGAGTTTCAATTGAAAAAACCATTCCTGAAGCCAAAACGATTGTTAATGATAGACTAACTGAACTTCAAAAAACAATGAATTCAGCACAACAACAACTATCCCAAATAGTTGATCGTATAAATATGGGCAGAAAAAGACTCGAAACAATGCTAAGTTCAGCAAAATAGGAAAATTATAGAAAAATGTTTGATAAGCTCAAGTCGGGTTTTCAGGGGCTTATAACAAAAGTTACAAAAACTGAGCTAACAGAAGAAAGTTTAGATCCAATTCTTTCAGAATTTTCAATTGTACTTGCTGAAAATGATGTTGCATTTCCAGTAGTTGATCGAATATTTGAAGATCTTAAGAAACGTTTAGTGGGACTCCAAATTAAACGCCTAGAAGATCGCAAAGAAATTGTTGAAGAAAATTTAAAACAAGTTCTTTTAGAAGTAATGACACCTGAAAAAAATATCGATTTACTAAAAAAAATTGAAGAGAAAAAGCAAAAGAAAGAACCTTCTATATTACTTTTTGTAGGCATAAACGGAACAGGAAAAACCACTACCATTGCAAAAGTTGCAAATTTACTAAAGAAAAATAAATATTCTGTTGTACTTGCTGGAGCAGACACCTATAGAGCAGGCTCCATTGAGCAATTAGAAGAACATGCTAGACGTCTTAATTTACGAGTAATAAAACATGATTATGGCGGTGATCCTGCAGCAGTAGCGTATGATTCAATAAATCATGCAAAAGCTCATGGAATAAATGTTGTTTTAATAGATACTGCAGGAAGAATGCAAACTAACCAAAACTTGATGAATGAGCTAGCTAAAATAAAAAGAGTTGTATCCCCAGATCTGACAATTTTAACCATTGATTCTCTTATAGGAAATGATGCTTTCCTGCAAGCTGAAGAATTTCATAAATCTATAAGTATAGATGCTACTATCCTAACCAAAGCAGACGCAGACGCTAAAGGAGGTTCAGCAATAAGTGTTACCTATGTTACAAAAAAACCAATATTATTTATTGGCGTTGGACAAAATTATGATGATTTAGAATTCTTTAACCCAAAAAACTTTGTCAATATGATCCTCAAATAAAAATCTCATAAAAATCGCATTTTACTATTTTTTAAATAAACTTTGCCTTCTTTTTAGCATTGGCCAATTAATTTTACCAAAATTGCTTTTGCAGAATAAAGTCTATTTTCACTTTGGCCATAAATGATAGAGTTAGGACTTTCAATCATTTCATTAGAAATCTCATATCCCCGATGAATAGGCATATCATGCATTACATACGCATTATTTTTTTCCATCAACTTTTCATTAATTTGAAAGTTTTTCATAATTTTTGTCCGCTCCTCTTTTTCTTTAACAAAATTTGGATTAGCAAAAAACTCCATATCCATCCAAGTATCAGTATAAACAAAATCTGCATCCTTAATTTCTTCACGAATATCTAAAGATGTTTTCCATAAGCCAGTTTTTTTTGCATTATCTAATAAAACTTGATCTAAAGCATTTTTATTTACGACTGGAGTGACTGTGATTATTTTAATCCCAGTTTTTGTACAGCCTTCAATCAGTGAATTACAAACATTATTATGTATCCCTACAAAAACAACCTTTAATCCCTTCAATCGATCTTTTATTTCCTTAATCGATATCAAATCTGCAATCACTTGACTGGGATGATACTTTTCATCACAACCATTTATCACTGGCACTTTTGAGGCCAAAACCATCTGTTGCAAATCAGAATTTTTTAACAAACGAGCCATAATGCAATCAACGTTACGAGACAAATATTTAGTTTCATCATAAATATGTGCAAGAGTGAAATTTGTTGTTCTCCAATCAATATAGAGAGCATGCCCACCAAGTTGGGTCATAGCAACTTCAAAAGCAACTCTTGTTCTAGTTGAGGTTTTTTGAAAAACTAATCCCAAAGACTTCTTATAAAGAGCTTCACTATAATCCTTAGGCTTATTCTTTATTTTTAACCCAAGATCTACAAATTCTTCAATTTGTTGACCTGACAATCCCTTAAAATTGATCAAGTCCATTAGAACATATTCACTTCCAATAGAAAGGTTGATTTTACTTAAACTGATAAGGATTATGGAAACCTTTTTTCATAAGTAATCTCTCCATGATACAAGATAAATTCATGATTCTTCTTGTTGCCTCACTCAAAGATATCGCTGGAATGAACATTGTTCACCAACTTATTACAAATTATCCTTTCAAACAAACCAAAGAATCTACTACTAAAAATCCAATTTACTATAGCTGCATAAACAACAAAAAAGTGCTTTTAAAAATTATTAAAGAAGAGATAACGAATACTCAAAATCTCCCAGAAAGTTTCAAAAATTTAAACTTAATTGTCTTTATATCACGACATTGTAGCTCAAGTGGCAAACCAACTTTTTCTGTACACACACCTGGAAACATAAACATGGCTCAAATGGGAGGCTTACCAAAAACACTTTCTATTTCACCAGCGCAAACAATGCAAAACGCTCTAAAAGCACTTGAATACTTAAGAGATGGATCAAAATTAGATTTTGAAGTATCATACGAATGTACTCACCACGGTCCTTCCCTAAATATCCCAACAATGTTTATCGAATTAGGAAGTTCCAAAACTCAATGGCATAATTCAAAAGCAGCAAAAATTGTTGCCCATGCAGCAATCCATGCAATATCAAAATTCAATATATCAAAAAAAACTGCAGCTATAGGAATTGGAGGAACACATTACAATAGAAAATTCACAAATTTAGCGCTTAACTCAGACACTATTTTTGGTCATATTATACCAAAATACCTGATTCAATATCTTGACTCAGAAATACTTAACCAATGCAGAGAAAAAACATTAGAAAAAATTGATTCCTCAATATTAGATTGGAAAGGAATTAAAAGCTCAGATAAACCTCAACTTCTCAAAGCACTAAAAGACATCAATTTACCTTATAAAAAAATATAACAAATTTTAGAATTGCCATTTTACTTCTTTTGTTAATCACATTTTCAAGAAGCGAATTTAAGATTAGAACATATTTTAAACTCAAAAACCTACAGTAACGTTTATTATTCTTTATTTAATCTTCTGAGTGCGGTAAATATGGACATACGATCATGGTTATCCCAAGCTGCAAGAGCACTAAAACTAGCTGTAAAACCAGGAAGATCTGAGCTTTGGCTATCAATAAAAATTAGTGCCTTAGGCATAGGGGTGGTTGGTGTAGTAGGTTTTATAATAAAACTCCTATCTTTTGCATTAGGTGGGGCAACCGCAGGCGCCTAGAAGGGAGAATAATTGGAAAACAAAGAAGAAGAGCAAACTTCAGCTATGATTTTTGTTGTCAAAACAACTACTGGACAAGAACGCAATGTAGCTAGATTGATAACTACAAAAGTTAAAATATCAAAAATACCTATCAAAGCTCTTCTTGTTCCAGATACCCTAAAAGGCTATGTATTTATAGAAGCTGATGGTCCACACCTTGTTGAACAAGCAATAGCTGGAGTTAGACATGTTCGATCCAGAATTCCTGGCATGGTAGATTTTGCAGAAATAGAACGCTACTTAATAAGAAAACCTGTTCTCGAAAACTTGTTTGAAGAAGATGTTGTTGAGATTACAGGCGGCCCATTCAAAGGAATGCGAGCAAAAATAACAAGAATCGATAAATCAAAAGGTGAAGTTACCTTAGAATTACTTGAAGCAACATTTACCTTGCCAATCACCGTACACTCAGACTATGTGAAATTGGTGCAAAAATCAAAAAATAGAGATCGTGAAACATCAAATGACTGAAAAAAAAATTGTTGACTTACTTGTTAGTGGAGGACATGCAAACGCTGGACCTCCATTAGGTCCAGCTCTTGGACCTTTGGGACTAAATATTCTAGCTGTTGTAAATAAAATCAATGAACTCACCAAAGATTATTCTGGAATGAGAGTTCCAGTGAAAATTTCAGTTAATCCTGAAGATAAATCTTTTGAGGTTACTGTGGGTACCCCAACTTCTTCAGCCCTGATTGTAAGCGAATTAAATATTGAAAAAGGATCCGCTACCCCAAATTCTGAAAAAGTGGGTGATCTTTCCTTTGATCAGGTATTACGAATTACAAAAATTAAATATCCTCAACTTCTTTCAAACAACTTAAAAAGTGGAACAAAAGAAATACTAGGAACTTGTGTTAGTATGGGCGTAACCGTAGAAGGCAAGGATCCAAGAGAAGTTCAAAACGAAATAGACTCAGACGCATATGAAGAGATGTTTAGTAAAGGCGAATAATAAGTGAATATTTTTATAACTGAATTTCAATCCCTCAATAACACGAGGTTTTAAAATGCCCTTAGATAAAAAAACACTGCTATCAGCTATAAAAGAAGCAAAATCAAAATCCAAAGAAAGAAAATTTGCTCAATCAGTAGATTTGATCTTGGATATAAAAGAAATAGATATGAAAGCTCCAGAAGGAAGAATTCAACAAATCGTTGAACTTCCACATGTTACGGCAAAACCCAACAAGATTTGTGTTTTTGCTACAGGAGAATTAGCTCTTAAAGCACGAAAATCTAAGGCAGATATTGTTATTGAGAAAAAAGAGCTTACAAATTTATTTGGCAAAAAAAAGGAACTTAGAAAAATAGCTAACGCATATGATGTGTTTATCGCTGAAGCCCCTCTGATGGCTCTTGTAGGCAAAACTTTTGGGCCAGTCTTAGGTCCTAGAGGAAAACTTCCAGTACCCGTTCCACCAAACGCAAATATTTCAGAAAATATAAAAAAACACCGAAAAACAGTTGTCTTAAGAATGAAAAATCAACCAATAATACAATGCCAAATTGGAACAGAAGATATGACAGATGAAAAAATTGTTGACAACATTCAAGCTGTTCTTCGTGTTTTAGAAGGGAAACTTAAACGAGGTATTAAAAACATAAAATATCTTTTTATTAAGACATCAATGGGTACTCCAGTAAAAATTAAGCCATGACTAGAGTTGAAATAAATGCCATCCCAACAAATATTACAAGCAAAAAATAATGAAGTCCAAGAAATTAAAAAAATACTTACAAGCCACAAAGTTATAGGAATTGCAAGTTTAAATAAAGTTAGATCTTCTCAACTTCAAGAATTAAAAAAGAATCTCAAAGACAAAGTGTTAATAAAAGTTTTCAAGAATAACTTGCTAAAATTCGCATTAGATTCATTAGATGATAATAAAATTAAAAAAATCGAAGAATGCACTTCAGGCTCAAATGTTTATTTATTCACTGATCTTAATCCATTCAAATTAGTTGTTCTTTTGGAGAAAGGAAAAATTAAAACCATTGGCAAAACTGGTGACAAAGCTGCAATGGACATAATTATCCCTGAAGGCAATACAGGCCAGCCACCCGGACCAATTATTAGCTTACTAAATTCAGCTGGATTACCTACAAGAATCCAATCTGGAAGTGTTTGGGTAAGCAAAGATACTTTTATGGCAAAGAAAGGAGATGTCATCACAGAACGTCTTGCAGTTGTATTAGCAAAACTTGGAATTAAATCAGTAGAATTAGGTATCTCCATGAAAGCTGCTTTAGATGATGGGATTCTAATAAAAGAAGATGAACTTAAACTTGACTTGGAAGGAACTCGCAATAATTTAATAAAAAATCATAAAGATGCTTTTACACTATCAGTTGACATATCATATCCAACAAAAGAGAACACCAACTTATTACTGCAAATTGCTCATCAGGAAGCTTATTCTCTATCAATAAATGCTGAAATACCCAATAAGACCAACATCAAAGATCTTATCCAAAAAGCAAATTCTGAAATTTTAAAATTAAACACAATTATTCAAAATAAAAGCTAAAAGCAATTTTTTATAAAAAATCTAGTTAAGATAAAGCTATTTTTGTTTCTTTCTTTCCAGTATTCTTTCCAAGACGGGATGAATTTTTTGGTTCTCGGCTTGGATTTTATCTTTCCCTAATGCTAGCATTTGATTATCAACTTCTTTAATTAAATTGGCATAATGAGCTCCTTCAGCAGCAGAAACATATTCGACCCTAAATCTTTCAGGACTAATACCTAATTTTTTTAACATAGACGCTAAAGCATCCATTCTAGTTTTCATTTTCCAGTTTCCATTTATGTAATGACAATCATAAGGTAAATGACAAGCAGCAACAATAACCATTCCAGCTCCTAAACGGAATGCTTCAAGAATAAAATCCCTATCTACTCTACCAGAGCACATAACACGCAAAGCTCTAACTGAGGTTGGATACTCGAATCTGCTAGTACCCGCTAGATCTGCTCCTGCATAACTACACCAATTACATAAGAAAGCTAAAATCTTGTTTTCAGGATTATTTGCTAACGCTGCTCTAATCTGAGCCATTATTTGTTCATCAGTAAAATGCATTTGTGTGATTGCATCATGAGGGCATTCAGCTACACAAGTTCCACAACCATGACAACTTGCTTCAATCACTCTTGCTGGTTGGCTTTCTTCAACTCGTATTGCACCATAGGGACATCGATCCACACATATTCCACATTTACTTGTTACATTTTTGCATCTTTTTTCGTCTATAACTGTAATTATTGGCTCTATTTTCCATTTAGATTTAGAAATAACTGTTGCAGCTCTCGAAGCTGCTCCGCTTCCTTGCGAAACACTATACGGAATATCTTTTAATCCTTGACAAGCTCCAGCAAAGAAAACACCATCTGTCGGAGCATCCATCGGTTTTAGCTTAGGATGACTTTCCATAAAAAATCCATTTGACCCTCTAGTAATGTTAAGTATTCGAGCTAATTCATCTGAACCTTTTTTTGGAATTGAAGCTGTAGCTAAAACAGCCATTTCAACTTCTACTTCTATTGGCTGACCCAAAGCTGAATCTTCTGAAATAATTATCAAATTTTTGGTACGTGGATCTTCATCAATTCGACTTACTCTCCCTCGAATAAAGATAACCCCTTTCTCTCTTGCTCGATCGTAAAACTCTTCATATCCTTTTCCAGGACTTCTCATGTCCATGTAAAAAACGTAAATATCAATATCTTCTTTGTATTTTTCTTTAAGTTGAACAACATGTTTTAATGTATACATACAACAAAAATTTGAACAATAGGGATACTTGTGTTTATCACGACTTCCAACACATTGAATAAATGCTATTGCGGAAGGTTTTTTGCCATCAGAGCTTCTGATCACTTTTCCATATGTTGGACCTGCAGCCAATATAAGCCTCTCAAATTCCATTGAAGTTATGACATTTGAGTATTTTCCATAACCAATTAATGGCATATCATATGGAAGGTATACATCAAATCCTGTAGAAACGATAATAGCTCCCACATCAATTACTATTTCTTCGGGTTCCTGATCAAAATTAATTGCTTCGCGAGCACCACACGCTTCTATACATTTGTAACATTCGATGCAGTAATCCCTGTTGATCGTGTAAATTAATGGCACGGCTTGATCAAAAGGAAGAGAGATTGCTTTTCTTGTGCCTAGCTCACAATCCCACTCATTTGGGTATTCAATTGGACATGCATCTTTACATTCTCCACATCCTGTGCATTTTTCCTGAATAACAAACCTAGGGTTTTTACGGATTTTTGCCTTAAAATTACCTACATATCCTTCTATTTTGATTAAATCAGCATTCGCTATTATCTCAATATTTGGGTGCCTTGAAACATCAACCATTTTTGGTCCCTCTATACAAATTGAGCAATCCAGTGTAGGGAATGTTTTGTCTAAAGCAGCCATGTGTCCGCCGATACTTTCACCTTTTTCAAGCAAGTATACTTTGAAACCCATTTCAGCTAGATCCAATGCTGAATTCATTCCAGCTATGCCTCCCCCAATAATCAAAGCTTTGTTTGTAACAGGAACTTCGATTATCTCAAGAGGCCTCAATAAACGAGCTTTAGCAACAGCAATTCTTATGATATCTTTAGCTTTTTCAGTTGCTTTTTTTGGATTATTCGGATGGCACCATGAAGCAAATTCTCTTATATTTGCCATCTCATAAAGAAATGGATTCAATCCTGCTTCAGAAACTGCTCTTCGAAAAGTAGCCTCATGCATTCTCGGAGAACACGCAGCAACTACGACTCGGTTTAACCTTTGATCTTTAATCCCTTTTCTTATTTCTTCTTGACCAGGATCAGCACAGGTATATCTATTTTCTTTTACAAATACAACATCAGGAATAGTTTTTGAATATTCAACTAACTCTTTAATATCTAATGTTCCAGCTATATTTAAACCACAATGACAAATGAACACACCTATTCGCAATTGTTCTTCTGATAATTGTTTTTGAATATCTGGATTCTTCATCTTATTACCTCATCAAAAGAAAATTTTCTAGACACCATCTCCTTAGCTTTCATTGATCCTTTTGCTTTGAATTCCTTTATAGCATCGCTTTGAGATGTTAATTTCTTCAATGCTTTGTTCCAAGCTCCAGAGCTAGCAGGAGTGTGATATATTTTTGTTCTCTTTAGTACTAATGCTTTATCAACAGGACAAGCTACTTTGCAGGCTCCACAATATACACAAAATAATTCATTAACCTGCACTTTCTTCAAATCTTTAGAAATATCAAGTGCTTCTGGTATAGGACAAGCATCTACACATTTTCTGCATTCG